>JADGAN010000015.1 GCA_015231955.1 Oligoflexia bacterium
AATTGCCTCCGATTCCTGCTGCAGTTTTGTAATTTTATCTCGTATCGAATCCTTGCTCATAAAGATCAGTATTACTTATTTTAATCAAGAGGCCCAGTTAAATTTCAAGGCCTAAATCAATTTTTTTTCGAAGAAGCTGAATAGCATCTGGATGAAAGTTGATGGTTGAAGGGAGTGAGCAGTTACAGAATAATAATGAAAATATTCCCTGGGCACAAATAAAAAAAGGCCTAAAAATATTACTCTTTAGGCCTTTCTTTATTGTTAGTTAGGATAAGCTCAAGTTAACTAAATATTAAGTGTAAATCCTGCTAGCCATTGAGATGTTTCAATCTTTTTACCATTGGCAATGTCACCATTTGTAGCGGTAGCGGGAACATCTCTCTTGTATTTATCCGTTGAGGAAATGTATCCTATATGGAATCGAGGAGTTTCTTTTTTATCAGCAGCTTTAAATCTTGGGAAAAATTCTAAAATAATAGCATATGCATTTCGGTTAAAATTATTAGCATCTTCAAGCTTGCTCTTACTGATTTCATACTTGGCAACTGGTCGAACAAAATAACTACCACCATGATTATACTTCATCTCTATATAATATGATTGATCGCTATCTTTTTTATTTTCTGTGGTTTCACTCTTGTATACATTTTTCAAGAAGTCAGCATTTACAATTAATTGTTTATCAAAAAGATTAAATGCAGAACCGATTGCCCAGTATGATTTCTTCTTTTCTGGAGCAGCAACTAGACCAGAAAGTCCACCATCAACTTGCTTTGGTGTTTTAAGGTAGTGATAAGAGGCCATTGGAGCAATCATACCATCTAAGAAGCTACCACTCCATACAACACCCATACCTGGACCATCTTGATTAGCAATACCTTTGTCTCCTTCAAAAAGGGCAGCAGTAAATGTTTGATCTGCAATAGCGTATGCAAGAGCAGCACCTACTTTATAATCAACACTGCCTAGTCCACTTCCTGCCAAAGTAGTAAAATAAAAA
The DNA here is from genome assembly GCA_015231955.1 of Oligoflexia bacterium. GTDB lineage: Bacteria > Bdellovibrionota > Bacteriovoracia > Bacteriovoracales > Bacteriovoracaceae > JADGAN01. The sequence continues at coordinate 1,004 of JADGAN010000015.1, forward strand.
TCCTCATACTTTTGAGAACCCTCAATTCCGCCAGCTAGGGTAAAATATTTCCCAAATTTAAGGGTAAGAGGTTCAACGATTTTATATTCACCAGCAAGTTCATAGAATGAATCTAGAAAATTTAATTTTTGCAGGTTTGGACCAGCTGCTGTGGAGATTTCATAAATCGTAGCAAGATTCCAAGCAAAGTAGTAGCGCATCTTTTCTTCAAGAGAACCTTCAGCATTGAAAATCGCAGTATGAACCTTGAAATTTTTAGATTCGAGTTCTTTGTTTTCTTTCATGCGATAACCATCGCTACGAACAGTATTATCATCTGATTTATTAATTTGATAATCTGTTCTCAAAGCTACATTAGGAGTAAAGGTAGCAGCTGCAAAGCTTGCAGTACTTGCCATTAGCGAGATTAATAAAGTAACAAACAAACTACTTTTCCCAAACATAAAGATCCTCCTAAAATTAAAATGAAATACAGGTAAAGATCACAAAATAATTAGTAATCGACTTATCTAGTCTAATATATAGATTAGATTTATCTCCTTCATCTATAACAATAACAAGATTGGATAAAAAAAAGAACAATAAAATACAAAAAGAAACCTACTTCTTGTTCTATTCATAGACAATAAAGATCATAGATCACTTTTTCTAATGGTGATGATTGATTATTTAAGGAGTGATTCGATGGATATCACGAGGGAAGAAGGTGGCCTCTTTTATGTTGGTGATGTTGCAGAGGCGGGCGGTTAGGCGTTCAAGACCGATGGCGAGTCCACCGTGTGGAGGAGCTCCGTATTTGTGCATTTGCAGGAAGGATGCAAAGTCATCGGGATTAAGGCCAAAGCGTTTGAATTTTGCTACTTGCTCGTCGTAGTCGTTGATACGTTGACCTCCGGTGGTGATCTCGATTCCACGGAAGAGGAGATCGAAGGAGCGGGTTTTGTCAGGCACTGCCGGGTCGTCTTTGGTGTAGAAGGGACGCTTCATGGTGGGGTAGTGGGTGACAAAGAGGAATTCACTAGCAAACTCTTTGAGCGACCATTCGGTTAAATATTTTTCCTCTTCTGCCGCTAAATCGGGTTCGGCACGCATGTCGATCTTTTTCTTTTTGTAATAGATTTCGTGGGCCTGATCGAGGGTGATGATGGGGATTTGCTCGCCGATGATGGGTAGGGTGACTTCGAGCAGGTCGAGTTCAAATTGATTGTTATCGCGAAGGTAATCCATCATGTAGCGGAGAAGGGCCGCTTCCATATTCATTACGTCGAGGTGCGATTCGATAAAACCCATCTCCAGATCAAGAGAGACATATTCGTTTAAGTGGCGATTGGTGTTGTGCTTTTCTGCGCGAAAGACAGTTCCTACATCGTAGACGCGACCAAAGACACCAATGCCGAACTGTTTATAGAATTGTGGAGATTGTGCAAGATAGGCCACGCGATCAAAGTATTGGATTTGAAAAATATTGGCCCCGCCCTCAGCACCTGCAAATACAATTTTAGGGGAGAAGATGCGGGTAAAACCGTTGTCACTTAAAAAGCTATGAAAGGCATTGACGATCGATTCAGAAATTTTGAAAACGGCACGTACTTTGGGGTGGCGGAGAGAGATCGGGCGCATATCAAAGAGCGTTTCACCACCGACGTTTAAAACTTTTTTGGAGATATCAAAAGGCATGATGGTTGCAGGTGCATGGATGGTCTTGATCTCGGAGACTTTGATTTCGATGTTTCGAGGGAAGATGGTCTTATCACTTAAATTGGCAGCAAGCACGCGGCCTTGGATACGGATGAAATCACCCTCTTTAAGTGTAGAGGCATCAACTGGAGGTTCAACCACAGTTTGGACACAAAAGCGTGGCCCACGAATGATAAGAAAGGTGACTTGAGGAAGTACGCGCAAGCGGTGAACTGTACCCTCTATGGTTACTTCGCTATCGACTCGCTCGGAGAGGGTCTTATAGTCGAGAGGTGGCTGGTTGGTGGTCTTGATAAATTCAAAGTTGCTGATATCGGTTGCCATTACTTCATCCTGGTTGTGATGGTTATAAAAATTTGTTGTAACACATTTTTAGATGAGAGGCGATGATCTTTTTAAAATAACTCTCCGTTGAATGCCCCGGATAGTAGTTTTAAAAGTGGATTTTTTTGTTGAATGAGGTTCATGGTGGCCGGACTGTTGTCTGTTCGCCCTACAGATTTCTTGGCCTCATTGTACATTCTAACCAACTCTTTTGTTGTTATTTGCATAATACCTTTCATAAAAGGGGTCCACGGTTGCCTGGTCCTAGGAGCGACAAATCTAAACGTAATACTGCTATTATCAGCGCCGACCACGATTTGATCATCAACATCGTTATATCCAAGCTTATAAAGGCCATCGAGAAAACCATTTAACATCGCTGCATCTTTAAATTGGATTTGGATATTTTCCATTGTTAGCTCATTAGGATTTGAAAACATCCCCGCCTTAAATCCTGTTACCCACCAATGAGTGGCCTTCCTATCAAAAATTTTTACTCCATTTTTATATAAAGAAAAAGACATGGTAAGCATCTCTTTGTTGCCCACCGACGCGTAGTGGTTAGTACCTGCTACTCGTTTGTAAATCCCAATCTCAGCTCCCGACATGATATTGTATTGGCCCTTCCACAGCTCAATCATGTAAGTTTGTCCATTGTATTTAAAGGGAATAGGTTCTGCATCGATCACCATTGCTGTTGGCAATGCCATGGCATCATACACGCTATTGAATCCCATCAGCCTTTGTAGTGCATCGATTTTGGTCACATAAATATCTTGATTTGGCTCATACTCAAATCCTGCGATTGCGGCAATCTTTTCAAAATCGAAGGGATTAGCGCTAGTGCCGGTAGCCGCAGCGTTGATTCCAAAATCAAGTCCAAATCCAAGAGTACGACCAATGCCAAAATCAAAACTAGGAGTGGCATGAACCTTTATCGTATAGGTAGCAGTACATAGAGTACAAAATATACTCACTAAACAGAAAAATTTCGAAAAAAGGTTTATAGTCGCGGTCATAGTGAAGTCTCCTCAAAAAATGGCTTTCCATAAAAGAGAGGGAATTTTCCCATGCATTAAAATTTGAGTCAACAATGGCCCTAACTATGCCATTTTTTCCTATAAACTGGCATGAGAGTGCCAACCCTGCTTTTCACTTTGAGAGGAGAGGTGATGATCGTTTTAAATAGCGACCCGTGGCCTTGGCGTTGCTACTCACCTTTTTTCCTCGAAGGAAGATGTGAGTGCACTTGCCTTGGAGGGGGAGGCCCTCGTAGAGGGAGTGATCACAGCGTGTGTGTTGGGTGGCGGCGTGGATAGTGTGGGTTTGCGTGGGATCGAAGATCACTAGGTCAGCATCACTATCGATAGCGATGGCCCCTTTTTGGGGATAAAGCCCAAAAATTTTGGCGGGATTAGTGGCAGTGATAGCTACAAAAGTTTGCATATCGATGCGTCCACTTTTTACACCATAAGTGTAGAGCAGTTCCATTCGCTGCTCTACTCCAGGAGCGCCATTGGGGATTTTAGTAAAATCGTGAAGGCCTAACCTTTTTTGAGAGAGCAGAAAGGGGCAGTGGTCGGTGGCGACGACGCTAATACGACCGTTGGCAAGGCCTTGCCAAAGCCCACTCTGCTCGCTAGCAGGACGTAGGGGTGGACTCATGACAAATCTAGAGGCAACATCAAAATCGCTACTGCTGTAGACGCTATCGTTTAAGAGAAGGTATTGTGGGCATGTTTCGAAGAGTAGTCCTGTGTTTTCACCGGCGGTGAGGGCACTGCTACTTGAGAGATGAACAATATAGGTTGGGCAATTACTCTCCGCCTGAAGCCTCGCCATGGTGTGGATAGCATTTATCTCGGCAATAATAGGATGCGAGAGTGGATGGGAAGCGGGAGAGATTTTGCCAGCAGCAAGTAGTGCTTGGGTTTTTTCCTCAATCAGTTTTCCATCCTCTGCGTGGACGGTGAGGATTCCTCCATAGTCGCGAACTGTATGCATGAGAGAGAGCATCTCTTCTTCGCTAATTTTCATTGCAGGATAGGCGAGGAAGGTTTTAAAGGAGGTGATACCAAAATCGCGCACGGCCTTTTTGACCTCATGTTTGGTTTGTTCATTAACAATCGTGACCGATAGGTGCAGCCCATAGTCGCAGTGAACTTTACCCAGGGCCTTTTGTTGCCACTTCTCGAAAGTTTTAGTGAGTGAATCATTTTCGGTTCTACTTTGATTGGCAAAGTCGATGATGGTAGTGGTGCCACCTTGGAGGGCGGCGAGGGTGCCACTGGAAAAATCATCACTAGCTTCAATGCCAAAATGGGGTAACGGCAGTTGCATGTGTGTATGCACATCGATACCTCCCGGGATGACAAAGTGTTTATCAGCATCGAAAGTATTGCTGATTTGCTCCCGGTATTTTTCGTACAGGTTGCTGCCGATATCAAAAATTTTTTCATCCTTAATCAGGATATCGGCGATTTTTATTTCTGTAGGCAGCACCAGCTTCCCGTTTTTTATAAGGGTGTACATTTTATTTCTCTCTCCGAAGGTGAATGTAAGCTTAAAATTTAAAACAATTTTTGGATAATAGTCTGGATAATATTATAACGAAAGAGGTGCCTGTGCCAGTAGCTAAGTGTGATGGCCAGAACGGTGATAATGGAAATTCCGCCCATGGTAAAGGCGACCTGACCACCCAGGCCTTCTGCAATGGCACCAAAGAGAAAGTTTCCAAAAGGGGTAGATCCCGCAAAAACCAGAGTATAGATGCTCATGGCCCGTCCTCGGTACTTGCCTTCAGTGTTGAGAAGCACAATGGTGTTGGCGACGGTTGCAGGCCAAATGGTGGTCATACCGCAAAGGATAAGCATGAGCATGGTAGAGTGAAAGCTGTTGCTATATCCAAGAGCAATGAGACTAAAAGAGAGCAAGATAGAGTGCAAGATAAGTCCTGTGAGGTTGGCAGGAATGATCTTATTGATATGATGGATAGTTAGCGCTCCAACCAGGGAGCCAATGCCTAAGGGAACCCACAGAATGCCGAGATCTTTTTCCGGGAGAAAAAGGACATTTTTAGTGAAGATGGGAATGAGGATATTAAAGTTGTGGCCAAGAGTTCCTATGATAAAGAGGATGATGATGGTTTTGATGAGGAGAGGATTTTCTGTCAGGTGTTTGATTCCATCGTTCATATCGGAGAAGATTTTTTTCCAACTAAAGGCAACAGTCACTGTAGCGATAGGAGGAGAGGATCTTTCTTGCAAATGGGGGGCAACGGTGTGAGCAATTTTAAAGAGCGCAAAAATAAAAGCAATGAAACTTATACTGTTAAAGATAAAGCACCATTTGATCCCAAAGGAGGCGGTAATATAACCAGCGAGGATTGGCCCTACGATTCTTGCGAGGTTGAAGATCGTGGTGTTCATGGCAATGGCACTATGGATGTCTTGGCGATCGACAAGATCGGCGAGGTAGGCCTGGCGTGCAGGAACATCGATGGCGTTGGCAAAACCCATCAGCACTGTCAGCAACAGAATATGCCAGTACTCGATTGTCTCCAAATAGACGAGAGCAGCAAAGATAATAGAGAGAAACATAGTCACGATCTGAGCGTAGATGATAATAGTTTTCTTGGGAAAATAGTCGATGATGGGGCCGATGAGCAGCGAGAAGAGAAGAATCGGAATAAATTGAGCGGCACCAAGGATGCCCAATTTCATAGGGGAGTTGGTCATGGTGATCACAAACCATGATTGTGCTGTAAATTGGATCCATGAGCCGATCACAGATACCAAAAGACCAGTCCAGTAGTAACAAAAATCTTTACGCTTAAATGCTGCGAGAATGCCACCTATCATGGGAACCACCTTACAAGAAACTAATGAAAGAACTATAAAAGACGCACAATCTTATCGTGTATTTACCGGAGAAGTTTAATCAGCTATTGAATCAATAAATTTTAAGGAGATATTAAACAGGAATAAAGAGTTCAGAGCATTTAAAATTTTTTGAATTGTTTTCTTGTTGGAGATTTTTGCAAGTTCTTTAAGCTTTTTTCAACTGTAGGGATCACCTCTATGCCTACGGGCGATGAGGTATATTTCATTTCACACAAAGGTGATCACATGGTCTTTACGGTCAAACAGCAGATCGATTTGCACGCCACTTTAATCAGGGAGGTTTTTCCGATTCTGCGTCGATGATAGGACTAAAATCCAAATCCATAAGAATACTAACTGCTTTCATTGACAGTAATAAATTTAAACTCCCTAAATTTTTTATATTGAGACTTAGCAGAATTTCTGGGCACCAACCTATTTGAAGGAAACAATCGGAATTAAATAATCGCTTGAGTTCGTTGCGTTTGTTTGAATTACTTAAAGTCTCAATATGTAACGATGTTACTCTGGTGGTGGAAATTGCGATTGGGATCTGGATTATAAATAGTGATGGAAAGAGGTCAAGACCCTTTCTCTAATCGTTAAAGATGCATTTTGGAGAGGAGTCAATAGGATATGAAAAAAAGCAGAATTTTATTACTGTCACTTTTACTGTTTTCGTTCATGCTACCACAGTCACAGATTGCTAGAGCGGTGGGTAACGACGAGAAGGCCACCACTTACATTAAGTCGATAGATGGCCCAAAGGAAGTTCCAGTATCGTGGCTTAAAGGAAAGCGATCAAAGGGGTCTACGTTTGAGAAATTCAGTAGTCGGCCACCAATTTATCTCCCTAGCTCTCCGGAGGAAGCACCGTTATTCCCCATCGCCGGTAAATCGCTAGACTCGATCTTGTCCTTTCTAAAAGACAGTACGATCAGCTATGAGCTTTGTGATTCAGAACGACTATGCAAAGATGTGGATGAGTGCAAGCTTTCAAAGATGTCACATCAGCTGCGTGCTGATATTCAAGAGAGAGAGAGCTTTTGCAAATTTTTCCAAAACTATCCCCTCTGGCAAAACTTTATCCGGATGTGTATAAACGGATCTTGTTGACGGTAGCGGCGAAGAACAATGACTTAAATTTCTTAAAATACGTCCTCCATAAATATAAATTACAAACCAAGGTATTGATGGAGGAGTTTGATCTTCGAAAATACTTAAATAAAAATGAAGATGAGTTGAAATTTCCGTTATCTGCCTCTGATTTTTCTAAACTCGCCGGTGGAAGCAAGATCTCTATTGTCAATGTCGTGTTGACTTCCCCTGACACTGGAGAGGCAAAGAAGGGCATTCGCTCCTTTCTGGAGCAGAAAGGATTAATCACCGCTGCCGAGGTGAAAGCGGCGGAAGCACTGGTTGCCACACCACCTGCCCCACTCACAGAGGACGTTGAAACAAGCACTAAAGCGATCTATAAAAAAATCCTCGGTACTCATCCAGCTTTAGGAGACAATGCTTACATAGACCCACGCAATTTAGTTTGGGGTGATACGCTTCCGAACAAGATGAAGCAACAAGATGCCGATAAGTATTGTTCAGATTTATCAAAACCAGCATTGAATATCGCGTGCCATCTGCCAACTAAAAAAGAGTATAAAGATCTTGCAGCAGATAAAGCTCATGAGAAATTGCCAAACTTTTCTGGAAAAGGGTTTTGGTCGTCCTCAGTCTATCCTCGTAATCCTATCAACGCGTACATCTTCGACGGCAGCAATGGTGATGTCGACGTCGGCTATCGTAGCAATGCTCTGTCATTGCGTTGCGTTTGTTTTGGTCGGTAGCTGCGAGCGTGGATGATATTGATCATTTTGCTTTTGTGCCAGCCGACTTTTGGGACTCATCATGTGAGCGCACCAAGTCCCAGAAGTGGGCTGGCACTTTTTCCCCTTCTGCAGTGGTTGGTGATATTGTTCATGAAGTCTTGAGTAAAGGCGAAAAAGTTTTTGGGACGCCTTAAAGTAAGAAGTGCCACGCCACTTTTGGAATGCATCTCTCAGCTGCAAGGAGTCTCGGGATCATCGCATTAAGTCGAGCCGAGAAGTCGATTTTCATAAATGATTTTTATTCAACTTTAAAACCTACTAATTTTTTTTGCGCAATGAGCGAGTAAAGAAAAGCATGCACCTGTGGTTTCGCACTTGCTGAAAATAGAGGTGCATGTCACTCTTCTCCCTCTTCTCCTCTAGGAAAGCGCAGAGGTCAAAAGCGGGATATGAGAAGGTTGACTTTCATTGAAGTATCGTATATAGTTATACTTAGGAGGAGTAATGAAACCCAAGGAAATAATCGCTGAATTTGACCAATATTTACACCAACGTGGACAACAGCTTAATGCCGTTGTTATCGGAGGAGCGGCTTTGGCCCTTCTTGGAATTATTACCCGTGAGACGCAAGATTGTGACATTTTGGATCCAAATATTCCAGAAGATATTCAAAATTCAGCAAAAGAGTTTGCCCAAGAACTCTCGAAAAGGGGATGTGACTTAAAAGTTGATTGGCTTAATAATGGGCCGGCCAGTTTGAAAGATGTCCTGCCACCGGGTTGGCAACTCCGTCTGGAAAAACTCTACTTTGGCAAATCATTGTCTCTTCAATCCCTTAGTAGGAGCGATCTTCTCAAAAGCAAACTTTTTGCATTTTGTGACAGGGGGCAGGATCTACAAGACTGCATTGCTCTAAAACCTACTAAAGAGGAGCTTCGTGATGCGCTTGAGTGGGTAAAGATGCAAGATGCAAACCCTGGATGGCCAGCACATGTTGAAAGTCAATTCATCAAACTTGCAAGGAAACTTGGCCATGGCCTTTAAACGACTCTTGATCCCAGCTGAATTTGCAAAAGGAGATAAGCTCACCTCAGATCTGGTCGGGATAGGTTTTCGATTTGCGGCCCCTATGCCAAAAGAAGAACCCAATATTGAAGACACCATAATTGCTGCTTCTCTCGAAGGTATTGCTAATGATGATTACAGGATGTTATCCCTTTTAGTGGATTGGTTTTCAATCCATGTTGCACGTGTGAATGTCGATAGATTAGTCAATGCCGTACAACTTGTTCAAGAAAAAAAAGTTAAAACTTTTTGGGCCTCACTTGCAGAGTGGCAAAAGAAAGATTGGCGGCTGAAAAAATTGCAAAAAGTGTATACAGGCCCTCGACTTGATTTAATCGGGGAAGGAACTGAATTTCTAATTGAAAGGCAAGGCGAAGATGAGCGTTTTTGTGGTACATTTTTGCGTATCCCAAATAATCTCTTACGCCACCGACCAAACGATGTCTTAACGCCTGAGGAACTTGCAAGGAGGAGCCTCTCGTATCATTTTAGGATAATGATAGGCCCTAGTTATCGAGCTGATATGTGGGCCCTCCTCGAAAAAAATTCAGAGCTCACGCCCTCAGAAATTGCCAGACAAAGTTATGGATCTTTTCCAACAGCGTGGGAAGTTAAGCGTGATTGGTTGCTGCTCCATCAACTGACAACTCGTGAACTACAGGCATCTTAGGAATTTCATAGAGGAAATGCGCTCAACTTTTGTTCAACTAGGAGACCGTAACATTCCGGGGGCCAAGCCACCTCCTTCTTATTTGCTAGTGGGTACCACTCATCAAATTTATCTCTCAGCTCATTGTTAAGAACCTTGGTGCGAGTTTGGAACAGCAGATGTGCTCCTCTCTTTCTCCATCTCATTTGTTGCTTTTTCACGAAGCGCTTGCTGATCACTTGATTCGCTTGGCAATTCGTTATCTCAAGGACGGCAAAATTCCTGCATATACTAGAAAAACTCCAAGTCGACCCAATCTCCTAATTGGGTTCATGGCAGACTGTAACCGCGCAAGTGGTAATGAAAAGAGTAATGTTGAGTCGAATAACAAACATTTTAAAAATTTATTTTACAAAGTGTTGGCCTATGAATAGAGACAAAGAACTTTGCAATGTCGAGCTTAAGTGCCCATACAGGCATATTGCCACCTTGGCTTAGCTCTCGGACTTTTTGTTGAAATCGGCGGCAAAAGTTTTGCGCTAATCGGTCTTCGAATTGTATTTGAGAGCGGCCCGCTGGACTGTGCAGGCGATAGCGTTTGTAGGTCATCATCAGATCGTGAAAGCTTGGCCATATCTATTTTTTATACTCTTCATTGCAATTAAAAGCAAATCACCAAAACATCGATGGTGACGATGTTTACATTGATTGCGATATGGCCGCCGCCGCAGCGGCAGCAGGAAAAATCCAAATCCATAAGAATGCTAATTGCTTTCATTGACAGTAATAAATTTAAACTCCCTCTTTTTTTTATTTTTTATTTTTTATTTTTTATTTTTTATTTTTTATTCGCTATTTTTCTCGATTGCGATAAATCTTTATGATTTCTTTTTTTCTCAGCAATCAATCTATCTCTTTTTTTATCAATAGAAGCGATCTCTTCGAACTCCATATCTTCACCATTTGGAAAAAGCAAGACAGAAGGATGAACGCCTAAAGCGGCCGCTATCTTTCTGGCATGGCCTAAACTTAATTCTATTTTCCCATTTTCAATGGAAGATAAATGGGTTTCTTTTATTCCACATAATTTCTCTACATCTTTAAGAGTGAAATTGATGGACTTTCTTAAGGCCCGTATAGCTCCTCCACTAGTTAACCGTGCAGGAACTAATTTATTTAAAACATCTTTAAAATTTTTCATCATCTAATCCTTTTTTGAGTAATCATGATCTTTTGTTACTCGCACAACCTCTACTATGATTTTGTGTTCAATCACTCGATAGATAATTCGTCCACTGTAACTAAAGCAAGATGATCGATAACCTAACCACTCTCTGTGCAGGGCATGGTCATCCCAGCGAGACATTTCTTTTAGAACGTCAGGGCCTAACTTTTCCATATGTTGAATCCAAAGCTTTAAAACTTCGATATCTTCATTTGTAAAGACACCTTTCTTTAAATTCCTCATCAACTCTTTTTCTGCTTTTTCGGTTAACTTCACTTGCCACATATTTCGCCCTCTTTCGAACTTACGGTATAAAGTAACTTACGTATTTATGTAAGTAAAACAAAAAAATATTATTTTAAACTATCAGATCTTACTTTTTGCTTCTCAGAAACTGTAATATACTAACTCAAACAGTCGGTTAAATCCTATTGAAAGCCCTTCCCGTATTTCGGCCGACTGTTCTTCTCCTCTTGGGGGCCGATGGTAAGTAAACCCGAACAGGATATCAATGCCATGAATCTTGGCCGGATGACGAGAATAATTACCGCATAATAAAAATTGCAATCCCATCGCATATCAATCCGCTTTATACATCGATTGAGGAGTGGTTTAGGGCAAAATGACAATTTTTTTCATGAATCCTTACCATCCCCCGAATTGTGTAGACTCAGGAAATTTTTCTCCTACCAGTGACTGGAAATTTACAAAGTGTTGGCCTATGAATAGAGACAAAGAACTTTGCAATATCGAGCTTAAGTGCCCATACAGGCATATTGCCACTTTGACTTAGCTTAGCTCTCGGACTTTTTGTTGAGCATATTTGATAGCGCCATGAGTGCCTTTTCCTGATCGGCAGGCAAAATCCAAATCCAGAAGAATGCTAACTGCTTTCATTGATAGTAATAAATTTAAACTCCCTAAATTTTTTATATTGAGACTTGGCAGAATTTCTGGGCACCAATCTATTTGAAGGAAACAATCGGAATTAAATAATCGCTTGAGTTCGTTGGGTTTGTTTGAATTACGTAAAGTCTCAATATGTAACGATGTTGCTCTGGTGGTAGAAATTGCGATTGGGATCTGGGTTATAAATAGTGATGGAAAGAGGTCAAGACCCTTTTTCTAATCGTTAAAGATGCACTTTGGAGAGAGGCAATAGGATATGAAAAAAAGCAGAATTTTATTACTGTCACTTTTACTGTTTTCATTCATGCTAGCACAGTCACAGATTGCTAGAGCGGTGGGTAACGACGAGAAGGCCACCACTTATATTAAGTCGATAGATGGCCCAAAGGAAGTTCCAGTATCGTGGCTTAAAGGAAAGCGATCAAAGGGGTCTACGTTTGAGGAATTCAGTAGTCGACCACCAATTTATCTTCCTAGCTCTCCGGAGGAAGCCCCGTTATTCCCCATCGCCGGTAAATCGCTAGACTCGATCTTGTCCTTTCTAAAAGACAGTACGATCAGCTATGAGCTTTGTGATTCAGAACGACTATGCAAAGATGTGGATGAGTGCAAGCTTTCAAAGATGTCACATCAGCTGCGTGCTGATATTCAAGAGAGAGAGAGCTTTTGCAAATTTTTCCAAAACTATCCCCTCTGGCAAAACTTTATCCGGATGTGTATAAACGGATCTTGTTGACGGTAGCGGCGATGAACAATGACTTAAATTTCTTAAAATACATTCTCCATAAATATAAATTACAAACCAAGGTATTGCTAGAGGAGTTTGACCTTCGAAAATACTTAAATAAAAATGAAGATGAGTTGAAATTTCCGTTATCTGCCTCTGATTTTTCTAAACTCGCCGGTGGAAGCAAGATCTCTATTATCAATGTCGTGCTGACTTTCCCTGACACTGGAGAGGCAAAGGAGGGCATTCGCCCCTTCCTCGAGCAGCAAGGATTAATCACTCTTGCACCTCTCACGGAGGACGTTGAAACAAGCACTAAAGCGATCTATAAAAAAATCCTCGGTACTCATCCAGCTTTAGGAGACAATGCTTACATAGACCCACGCAATTTAGTTTGGGGTGATAGGCTTCCGAACCTGATGAAACAACAAGATGCCGATAAGTATTGTTCAGATTTATCAAAACCAGCATTGAATATCGCGTGCCATCTGCCAACTAAAAAAGAGTATAAAGATCTTGCAGCAGATAAAGCTCATGAGAAATTGCCAAACTTTTCTGGAAAAGGGTTTTGGTCGTCCTCAGTCTGTCCTAGTAATCCTGGCTTCGCATACGACTTCGACGGCAGCCTTGGGTACGTTGACTACGCCAATCGTAGCTTTGCTGGGTCATTGCGTTGTGTTTGTTTTGGTAGGTAGCTGCGAGCGTGGATGATATTGATCATTTGATTATTTGAGTTCGCTTCAAAGAACAATAGGCGGAGAGAAATGGGAGCAGTATTGGTTCCATGCCTCGATGGTATTTAGGTTTATGAGGATTTGTGGATCTGGAACGGCAATTCGCAAAATCTCTTGCGGTGAAAGTTTTTTGATCTGGTGATCGAGGCGAGCATCGCTGCTTGCAAGCGGAGTGGCCAAGATCTTTTCAATAAAAGCTGTGTGATGAATGATGATGGGGTGGCCGCTTTTTTTGCTTTCGGGAAGAAAGGGGATGGTAATGACGACAGGGGGGCCGCTTTCAAGCAGGGGCAGCAAGTGTTCTTTGGAGAGGAGAGGAGTATCAATGGGTAGAATGATGAGTGGAGGAGTAGGGCATTGCTTAAGTGCAAGTTTAAGAGAGGAGAAGGGCCCGCCCAGGTCAGGAGTAGCGTTGATGATCCACTCGACGTCAGCAAGCGGAGTAAGGATCGGGATAAAAAGAGGGGCGCAAAGATGGTTGACTACGACGATTGTTTGTTTTCCTCCACACTGCTGAAAGCGCTCGATCTGTTCAACGATCCAGGGGTGCCCATGATAGTCGAGAAGTCCCTTGTGCAGGTGATTTCCAGCGACGAGCATACGACTGGAGTGGCCTCCGGCCAATAAAATAAGTGTACTATTGGAGATTTTATGATTAGAATCCATCGCTTTGGTTTATAGCAAATCTACTGTCTTGAGGGAAGAAAAGATGTCTTTATCACGTTTTTATTTTGTGGCGCTTGGATGTGCCAAGAATTTGGTGGATGCAGAGGTGATGTTGGGAAAGCTTGGTGGTGGCGGGTATCAGATTGTGGAGCATCCAGAGAGTGCTGAAATCATCATTATCAACACCTGCTCTTTTATTGATTCGGCCAAAGAGGAGTCAATCGAGGTGATCTTGGAGATGGCCGAGTATAAGAAGGCCGGTGTGGGTGCCTGCAAATGCGTGGTGGTTTCGGGATGCATGCCTCAGCGCTATTCAGAGGAGTTGGAGAAGGAACTCCCAGAGGTGGATTTGTTCATTGGTACGGGAGAGTATGCTAAGATTGTCGAGTACCTTAAGAAATTAGAGAAGAACCCAGAACAGAAAAAACGCAGCTTTGTATCGGTTCCCAAATATTTAGCGACAGATAAAGATCTTAGGATTAACACCTCTCCTTCCTATATGGCATGGCTGAAAATTGCAGAGGGGTGTGATCGTCATTGCTCCTTTTGTATTATTCCTACAATTCGTGGGAAGTATCGTTCACGAACGGTGACCTCGCTTATGAAGGAGGCAAAGCTACTGGAAGCGCAAGGGGTACGGGAATTGAATTTGATCTCTCAAGATATCTCTGTCTATGGTAAAGATCTGGCGGAGAGAAACAATTTACAAAATTTGGTGAAGGGACTGGAGAAGCTTCCAGGAATCGATTGGATTCGCCTGCTTTATTACTATCCCGATAAATTGGATCGAGAATTTATTGAGATGATGAAGAACTCCTCTAAACTTTGCCACTATGTGGATATGCCAGTTCAGCACTTTTCTGATGGGGTTTTAAAGCGCATGAACCGCAAAGTGACTGGTGGGAAGTTGTTGCAAAAGATAGAGATGCTAAAGAAAGGCATTCCAGATATTGTGTTGCGAACTTCGGTGATTGTGGGTTTTCCTGGAGAGAGTGATAAAGATTTTCAAGCGTTGTTACAAGGGATTGAGCAAGCGGAATTTCATAATTTAGGTGTCTTTCAATACTCGGATGAAGAGGGAACTGCTGCTTATAAGTTAAAGGAGAAGCTCCCTAAAAAAATCATCAACGAGCGCTTCCGTGAAGTATATAAATTACAAAAGAAAATTTCTAAGCGACTGAACAAAAGGTATGTAGGACAAACCTTGGATGTTCTGATCGAAGGATCGCACCACGACACAGAGTTGTTGTTGCAAGGGCGTTTTTATGGGCAGTCTCCCGATATTGATGGAAAAGTGATTATCAACGATGGTGGAAGTGTTACGGTGGGTGAGATTGTAAAAGTAAAAATTGCTGAGGCCCACGATTACGATTTAGTGGGAGAGATAGTAGGACGCCCCTCTATTAAATCTATTAAATGAGAATTGTTTATTTAAGTGAAAAAAATACCACTTTTGGGAGTGCTCACTTCAAAAAATATTCTCTATGTTAAAATCCTCTTAAAGACTACTGAAAGGGGGTGTTCGTGAAATTCATTGCTAAAACTTTCATTTTAATTTCAGTTGTGGTGATTGGGTTTACCTGCGTACTGATTGCACAGGAGCGGGAGAGTTACGAGGAGAGTGCCTTTAAGCGGATTTTGCGAAAGTATTTAATTCAAGTGGAGATGGTGATTCACTACCCGCTGGCAGAAAAAATTTTAGGAAAATCTCCAGAAGATATTCGTATTCCTGAGTTGCCGGAGGTAGTATCCAATGCCAAGGTGGTGGTCGAGCAGCAAGAGAAGCAGGTTGACTTAAAAATATCCGAAGAAGAGAAGGAGAAGAACAGCTACTACTTTATTCATGAGGTCTACCTGGTGACGCTTAAGCGCAATCCGCGAGAGGAAGAGGTTAGCAAGTGGATGAATACTCTGGGGCAAGGGGCCACGCGTGAAGGCATCTACCGCTCTATCGTGCTTGGAACAGAGTATGCGGAACTGGAGCAGTTTCGAGAGGTAATGGATCAGCGTGTTGTTCGTTTTGCCACAATCTATACTAAAAAGTATTTGGGGTTAGAGTTGATTGAGAGTAGCTTTGCGAGTTTCAACTCTTATAGCGTAAAAAAATATTGTGTAGAAAAGTCACTTGAGTTAATCGATGCTTTCTTGCAAAATAAGCAAGAGGAGCAACTCTACGATTGGTATGCCGTCTTTTCCGGTGATGTGGCAGAGAGTTTTCCTAAGCTTTGGACTGGAGAAAATCGCAAACAGATCTATAAGCGAGCACATAGAAATTGGGCCAGTCGAGTTTACTTTGACTGGCTAAAGAGTGAAGTCATCATCAAACTTCACCACGTTTTTAACTCGATGACATAATTGACTAGATGTAGATAATGAATAATCAAAATGATTTGAACGCTCCTGTGCTTACAAAAGATGATAAGCGATTCTTTCGGGAGCTCTGTTTTTCTTACATCAAAGAGTATAAAAGGCAATTTTTCTTTGGAACTGTTGCCATCACCTTGATCAATGCCTTTGATGTTTTACCACCGATTATCTTAAAGTATGTGACCGATGATTTGGAGTCAGGAACACTTCGTTACCCCTTGATTGCTTATGTCTTGGTCATTGTCGTGGTCTATCTTTGTATGGGAGGATTACGATTTGCATGGCGATACTTTTTTATCATTACCTCGAGAAGGATTGAGGCAAAGACACGCCTCGATTTGTTTTCAAAAATTTTGCAAGGAAATTATCGGGAAGTCTGTTCGCTTAATCCGGGCACGGTGGTGAGTTTACTAGGCCAGGATATCGATAATTTTAGAATGTTTTTAGGGCCTGGAGTGCTGGTTTTCTTTGATATGCTCACCTATCTTATCTATGTACCGCTCATGGTGCTGTATATTTTAGGGGCACCGGGATTAATTTTACTACTGCCCTTTTTATTTATTCCTTTTGTAATGCCGGCGTATGAGCGAGTGATGAGTCGTCTTTATACCGACTCTTCTAAAATTTTGGCAAAAATGTCGGATAACGTTTATGAAAACAGTATTGGTATTAAGATCTTTCGCGTACTTTCTTTGATTGAGATTAGGCGCTCCAAATTTGGGGGACTGGTCGATGAGCTTTATGGAAGGCGAATGACGAGTGCTAAAGTGGATATTTGGCTCGATACCTTTATTAGTGTTCTCTCCTTCTTTTCCATGGCCGCGATGTTGCTCTTGGCCTACTTTGCATTAAACCCCACGCATACCCACTTGTCTGCCTTTGTGGCCATCGGGACGGTGGTCATGGTGATGAAGCTTTTAGAAAAGATCATTTGGCCAATGATGGCCTTTGCTTATCTTGCAAATATGTTGGAGCGTGCACGTGCTTCGGTTAAGCGACTTCGAATTTTGTATGAGATCAAAGCTTTCAAGAATGGCACCACTCCCATTACCTCCAAACTTACATCGATTGAGTTAAAGGGGGTTAGTTTTCAGTATGATCAAAGTTGGGGGCTTTCCTCGATTGATCTACAGGTCAAGCGTGGAGAGAAGATTGCTCTTGTTGGCGATGTAGGCTCGGGCAAAAGTACGTTACTGCGAGTGCTGGCAACCCTTTATGGCCCCGATGATTTTACACAAATGGAGGCGTTCAAAATTAATGGAGTGGATTTTGAGCAGTTAGACCTGCGAACGGTTCGTGATAAGATTGCCTACGTTCCCCAGGAGGCGATTGTTTTTAATAATACTATTTTAAAAAATATTGTTCCGGGGCCACACCCTAACCTCGATGAAGTCCATCAGGTGTTAGAGATGGTAAATCTGCTCGAGGATCTGCAACAATTTCCCGAGGGAATCAATACCATGGTAGGAGAAAAAGGTGTGACTTTGTCCGGAGGACAAAAGCAACGTTTGGCGATGGCCAGGTCTTTTTATGCGAAGTCTTCGCTTTATCTTTGGGATGATGCCATCTCCGCTTTGGATTTAAAGACAGAACAAAAAGTTGTAAGTAGCATTCAAAAACTTAATGAGGATGCAATTTTGGTTTTGGCCACACACCGTTTATCTGCACTGATCGATTTTGATCGCATCTATGTGCTGGTAAGTGGTGAAATCGTGGAGAGTGGAACTTATAGTGAACTTTTGGATTTGGAAGGAGAGTTTTATCGCCTCTACCTTTTCCAGGAAAAGACTATGGCGCTTTCCCTCTATCGCCAGCAAGAGCAAGCAAAGCTACTACAAGGAAAAGCAAAAGAGTATGCAAGCGAGTAATAGTAATGAATTCTTCTTACGTGATGATCATCAAGAGCTAAAACGGATCAATTTGAAGACAGTTTTAGATGTTCGCAAATATCAAGCGATTCGTGATCTGAAATTTTTAGGTCCCTATGTGCGCCATGGATGGATGGTGCCGATGACGTCGCTACTTCTCTTTATTGTCTCTGCACTGCTCATGGTGTACATCCCACGTGCAATTGGCAATATCATCGATTTTGGATTAAAAGATCCCAATACCTTTTATCACTATTTTGCAATTTTTGCGTTTGCCTACTGCTTGAAGATTGTCGTGGTTTTTTTTCAAAGGTGGACCTTTGTGCTCTTTGGAGAACGGGCGATTGCAGAGCTTCGGCGCGATCTGGTCAAGGTGGTTATGGGTATGCCCATGAAATTTTTTGACATCAACTCTTCGGGCAAGGTGATCAGCAGAACTGTCAACGATGTCACCAATCTTTCAATGCTAATGTCACCTAGTCTCTTTTCCACCATTAGTGATATGGTGATGATTTTAGGTGCGATGATCGCCATCTTTATCTTGTCTCCTAAAATCGGTGCAGGGTTGTTGGTGCTGCTGATTATACTGGTGATGTTTATGTTAAGTATCATTACCTACATGGGCCGGAAGCAACGGCGCTTCAGATCGATCATCTCGCAGTTAAGCACCTTTGTTGCTGACTCTATTAATGGAATCGATGTGATTACTGCTCAAAATTATCATCCACTCTGGATGCATAATTATAATAAATGGGTGCGCTTGCTCTTTACTGCTTCTAAAAAGATTGTGTTGCTGTGGGGCCGTTTTCCCATTGGCCATACCATGATCATCGGCCTTTCCTATGCCATCACCATTTTTGTTGGATGGGATAGTGTGAAAAATGGTGCGCTTACGCTTGGAGAGTTTGTCTCCGTTTTGAGCTACATCACCATGGCCTTTCATCCTTTTCATGAAATCTCTCATCGGATTAATGAATTGCAATCTTCGATGTCATCGATGAGTAAGATCAAGGAGATTTTAAAATTTAAAGAGGCGGTTAATGTTAAAGAGCGAGAGGATCATCAGATCGATTTTCCCACTAAGGAGCTAGAGAAAAATTTCAAAGAGGCGCCAATCACCATTCGTAACTTAAGCTTTGGTTATGGTATCGGTGACTTGATCTTTAAAAATATGAATCTCACCATCCCTTCGCATCGAGTGACGGCAATAATTGGAAGAACTGGTTCCGGAAAAACCACCCTCTCTAATCTACTCTGTGCCCTCTATCCTTGGCCAGAAGGGGAGATCTTTTATGGGAGTTATCCTTTGACCCAAATCCCTCGAGTGCTCCTCTATGAGCATATTGGAATTGTGACCCAACACCTCTTTTTATTTGAAGATACTTTGCGGGAAAATTTGCGCCTTTATAACACCAAGATAAGCGATGAGGAGATCTACCGCGTACTTCGTGAAGTTAACTTGGAAAATAAAGTGCTCTCTTTACAACATCGTTTAGCAACAGAACTATCACTGAAAAGCGATTTTTTCTCTGTAGGGGAAAAGCAACTGTTGGTGATTGCACGCATGCTGCTTAAAAACCCCTCTATCCTCATTTTTGATGAGGCCACTGCAAGCTTAGATAACAATACCGAATTTTTAGTGCAACAATACTTAAAGAAGCTTTTCTTGAATCGTACCACCATCATTATCGCTCACCGTTTATCAACGATCAAACTTGCCGACTACGTTATTGTATTGGAGCGGGGCCAAGTGATTGAGTCAGGAGAACCCGCAGATTTAGAAAAACTCGATGGACACTATTCTCAATATATGTCCTTCCTAGAGAGTACAGAGCTTAACAGCAAGTAAGTGTGAATTATTTGGGAGCAGTTGCTTTACAGAGAGATTCTATTTTTTTGACTTCGTCGTAGTTCCCAATGAACAAAGGAGTTCGTTGATGAATCGCTTGCGGAATTAACTCTAAAATATCGCCTTCACCATCAGAGGCGTATCCACCGGCCTCTCTGGCAATTAGTGCTAGAGGGGCGGCTTCGTAAAGGAGTCGTAATTTCCCCTCGGTTTTTGTGGGATCTTTATTGTCTCTTGGATAAAGATAAACTCCTCCTTCGAGTAAATTACGGTGGAAATCGGCAACGAGAGAGCCAATGTAGCGAGAAGAGATCCCTTGGTATTGCTTGATATCTACTAGGTATTGACTCAATTGTGGATCCCAGTAAGGAGTGTTGGCCTCATTGGTACTGTAATATTTTAAACGTGAAGGAATTTTAATATCGGGATGGGATAATAAAAATTCGCCAATTGAGGGTTCCAGGGTAAAGCCATGAACCCCATTGCCAGCAGTGTAGACAAACATGGTAGAAGAACCATAGAGGACATAGCCGGCAGCGACTTGCTTGTATCCGGGTTGCAAGCAATCGTGGATGCTGCCTTTTTGAATTTTGGAAATTTTTCTGTGAATGGAAAAGATGGTTCCTACGCTGACATTAACATCGATATTGGAGGAACCATCCAAGGGATCAAAAATCAAGACGTAATTTCCTTTATGAAACTCATCAGGGATTTGTAAAAGGTCCTCTTCCTCTTCCGAGGCCATGACGGCCACACGCCCGGTAAAGGCATTGAGATGAAACATTACCCCATTGGCAAGCTCATCCAATTTTTTGACCTCTTCCCCTTGAACATTGATAGAGCCGGTTGCTCCAATGATATTGCCCAGTCCGGCCCTTCGCACTTCACGCGTAATCACTTTTGCGGCGAGAGCAAGATCATAGAGGAGGTTAGTGAACTCTCCGGTTGCCTCTGGATAGTGTCGCTGCTGTTCAATCAAGTGGCGTTCAATTGTCATTACTTTGTGACTGCTGCCGCTATTCTGATTCATAATTCATACTCCTATTATTGATTAAATTTATTAAAAATAAAAAGGGTTTTCAATCTTGGTGATGGCAGAAAGTAGCCGCTCTACACCGAGGGCGATACCGGCCGATGGAGGGAGCCCGCGCGAGAGTGCTTGGAAGAGGGTGGTTGCTTCAGGCAGTGAGTATCCATAGCACTGTTTTTTGAGAGCGCTCTGTTCGCGAAAACGTTGGCGTTGGATGGTGATATCGGTTAGTTCATTAAAGCAGTTGCAAAGTTCAATTCCGTGAATATAAATCTCAAAACGCTCGCAGACGCGAGGGTCGCTTTGTTTGATGGTAGAGAGTGCGTTTAAGTGGTGAGGAAACTCATAGAGTAAAAGAAAATCGCGCTCGACCAATCTTGGTTCAATGAGATTAAGAAAGAGTAGAAAATAGTAGTCATCCCAGTGAAGTCTTTGCAGGTGATCTTTGGGAAGTGGGATCTCTTTAAAATCTTTTTCAATCATGGCAGCGATGTCATGGCGTTCGAGAAAATTTAAGATATCAAGGTGAAGATACTCTTGAAAGAGCTCTTGGATGGTATAGCGTTCGCGCTTGAGATTATGACTGTGATTGCGTGTGGGGATTTTTTGTTGCTGGAGATAGTTTTGGCAATAAGAGATCAGGGACTCGCAATCATCCATAATTGCTTCGTAGCGGGAGTGGGCACGATACCACTCTAGCATGAGGAATTGGCAGCGGTGAATGGGAGAGTTTGGTTCATCTCGAAAGCAATAACTTAAGTTGAAAATGTTTTCAAAACCGAGTGAGAGCAACTCCTTCATATGAAATTCGGGTGAGGTGTGCAGGTAGTATGGAGTTATGCTTTTGCCGATATTTGAATATGCGGAGAAGGGGTGGATGTGCGCTTCGTATCCAGGGTTGCTAACCATGGGTGGGGTTAAAACATCGAGAAATCCTTGCATGCGAAAGAAGTCACGAATGGCCGCAAGGAGAAGGAATTGTGCATGTAGTTTTTGTTTGTCCATAGGCCATAAGTATTGCCACACTTGGATCAAGATTGTAAGTATGGATAAAAAAAAAAGTTATATTTTACAAAAGGTTTTTGGATATGAGTGTTAGTTTGGATTTTTTATTGCTAGCGCTAGCGTTTGGGGGTTTTTTGTTCTTCGTTGGCGGTCTTTGGTTGCTCTTTGGTCGAAAGAAGAGGTCAAAGACAGAGTCAGAGATAGAGTTAACAGCAGCGCCAGTTCAAGAGCAGATCGAAGAGCAGATCGAGGAGAAAATGGAAGAGGTGGTAGAGAAGCTACCACCAGCTAAAGTTAGTGATTGGAGTTTTCGTTTAAAGAAGGGGCTTACACGTTCACGTGAGGAGATTTGGGGAAAGATTCATCGCATGCTCAGTGGTGAGGGCGGTGTTTCAAAAGATCAATTGGAGGAGATTGAAGCTTTGCTCTATACGGCAGATCTTGGACCCAAAGTGGTGCAGGAGTTAATGGGTGAACTTACAAAGAGTGTGGCCACCAGGAGTGAACAAGCGGCGAGCGCTAAGAATTTTATTTTTGAGTTTTTGTACCAGAAGATGCAAGGGGCCCAGTCACTGCTAAAAGAGGAACTCTTTACTTTCGATTCCAAAAACCGACCAAGTGGCCCCATTGTGATTATGGTGGTGGGAGTGAATGGTGCAGGCAAGACAACCACCATTGGAAAACTTGCGCAAAAATTATCCCTACAGGGAGCGCGTGTGATTGTTGCTGCTGCAGACACTTTTCGTGCGGCCGCAGTGGATCAGTTGGCGGTGTGGTGTGAGCGGGCCAATGCGAAGATGATTCGTGCTAAGGAGGGGAGTGATCCCAGTGGCGTGGCCTACGAGGCCTTGGCGGCCGCAAAGAAGGAGGGGGCCGATTATTGTATTATTGATACTGCTGGGCGCTTGCATACGAAGCTAAACTTGATGGAAGAACTTAAGAAAAATAAACGGGTATTGCAAAAGTTGGATGAGAGTGCTCCTCACCATGTGCTACTGGTTATTGATGCGGTGACAGGTCAAAATGCCATCAAGCAGGCCCAGGAGTTTCATAGTGCACTTGGAGTGACAGGCCTTGTCTTTACGAAGTGTGATGGCTCTTCCAAAGCGGGAAGCGCTGTCGGAATTGTAGAGAATTTGCAAATTCCCATTGCCTATATTGGAGTGGGCGAGTCGGTGGAAGATCTTGACCGTTTTGATTTAAAAGAATACTTATCTTCATTGGTTAATGCCTAAGAATAATGCATGGATTGCTGCGTAAGATGGCTTTCTGCCAATTGACTGTAAACACTTTTTTGATTACGGTTAAAGTGTTGAAATGAATTGAATAGATTATACAAAAGCAATGGTTAATGGATTTAAAAGATAACAACATTGGATCTCATACGTCTGCGTCTATACCTGATTCTCCTCAAGAATTTGAGATTCTTGGACTTAAAGTGAGATTTAAGGCGACCAAAGATGAAACCGTCGATGTTAACAGGGTTGTCGATCTCATCAGTTTTGAAATCGATGAAATAAAAAAACATTCACCTCAACTGGATGGTGCACAAATTGCTCTGTTGGCCGCGCTTAAGCTGGCCAACGATAAGGTTGCGCTTGAGGATGATTTTAGATGTAGCATCGAGAGAGTTTCTGATCTTGCTTTGAGCGTGAGAAGGATGATTGATGTGGTGGGTGATGAGGGCCAGGATAGGAGTGAAACGATCGCAAATCATGGTAGCATAAATAGTAACAGTGTTAGTAGTAGCACTAATTCTATTTTATTGTGAGTTGCTTTCGGGTTTAAGTGAATTTTAGAGGTTGCAACATATCTATATTTAGAGTATGCCAGTTTAGGAAGTACTAAGCGTAAGCTTGGCATCATGGAGCTTTGCACCTCTCTTCTTCAGAATTCAAACTGATCCCCTTATGTTGTTGAATGTAATATTGGGTATATTATGCGAAAAAGGGGTACCTCACTATGGTTGAAATTATTATAGCGTCAATTGTATTTTTGTTAGTTGGAGCGGGTATTGGCTACGTTGTTCGTCAGCGCATGCTTATTGCCGAGGAGAAAGAGAAGCAGGAGAAAGGCAATAACATTATAGAGAAGGCAAAAAAAGAGGCGCAAGAGATTAAATACAATGCTCGTAAAGAGGCAAAACTCATTATCAAAGAAGAGCGAACCGAACTAGAAAAAGAGATTCGGTCGATGCAACAAAATTTAAAAAATCAAGAGCGAGAACTTTCGAAAAAAGAGGTTTTGTTAGAGCAAAAGAGCGAGGATAAAGATAAAGAGATTGAGCGCATTCGTAGTAAAGAGGGGGAGATCGACTTAGAGAGAAAGCGCTTAAATGAAGAGGTCGCAAAGTTTAAGGGAAAGCAAACAGAGCTTTTAGAACAGCTGACAAAAATTAGTGGAATGACTAGAGAAGAGGCAAAGAATGAGATAAAAGAGGCGCTGATTCAGGAGGCGCGAGTCGACTCTGCAAAACAGATTCGTAAAGTTGAGGAGGAGGCGCGCGAGGATGCAGAGAAAAAAGCGAAAAGAATTATTGGCATTGCAATCCAGCGCTTTGCTGGAGAGTATGTATCCGAAGGCACCATCTCCACTGTGGAGTTGCCATCAGAGGATATTAAGGGGCGCTTGATTGGACGTGAGGGAAGAAACATTCGCGCCTTTGAGCAGATTTGTGGTGTAGATTTAATTATTGATGACACTCCTGAAGTGGTGGTCATCTCGTCCTTTAATGTGGTGAGAAGAGAGATTGCAAGACTTACTATCATGAAGTTGATCTCTGATGGAAGAATTCATCCCGCCAAGATTGAAGAGTTTTATGAGAAGTCGAAGTCGGAGTTTGATAACCGCTTGCGCGAATTAGGTGAGAAGGCGCAGATGGAGATTGGGGTTCACGGCATTCATCCAGAGATTTTAAAGTTGGTGGGGGCCCTCAATTGGAGAACCTCCTATACACAAAACCAATACCAGCATGCGCTGGAGTGTGCTTTCCTTTGTGGAAGTATGGCGGCAGAGCTGGGACTTAATGTCAAGCAAGCGAGGCGAGCGGCACTCCTTCACGACATTGGTAAGGTGATCGATGCCTCGGCAGAGTCGTCTCACGCTGTCGTTGGAGCAGAGTTTGCCAAAAGGTATGGTGAGTCTGCTGATATCGTGCATGCGATCCGTGCTCACCATGAGGATGAGAAGCCCGAATCGATTCTTGCACATATTGTGGGTGCTGCCGATGCGCTTTCAGGAGCACGTCCTGGCGCACGCAAAGCTATGATGGAGTCGTATGTTTCTAGGCTTTCTGATATTGAAGGCATCGTGAATAGCTTTGATGGTGTCTCAAAAAGTTATGCTATCTCTGCGGGACGCGAAGTGCGCGTGCTAGTAGAGAGCGAGAAGGTTTCTGATGAGGAGACAATGGTGATGTCGAGAGAGATTGCTAAGAAGATTGAGAAAGAGATGACTTACCCTGGTTCGATTAAGGTGACTGTGATTCGCGAAACGCGCGCAGTTCACGTAGCGAAGTAGGCATCTATGGGAGCAGAGGTTTCGTTATTTGAGTTTGTTGTTTTGATCACTGCTTTTATTTTTTCGGCCTTTTATTCGAGTTCAGAAGCGGTATTGATGTCGATTCCAGTCGAGAGGGTACGCCAACTCATTGAGGATGGCGGCCCCATGGGCAAGTCGCTACAGTTTGTGGCAAAACACTCCAATGCCATGCTAACGACGATTTTGATTGGAAACAATTTAGTCAATATCATCATTGCCAGTATGGCCACGCAGATTGTGAGTCGCCATTTTGACAATGATGCTTTAAGCATCAGCGTCTTTATCTCCACTATTTTAATTCTCTTCTTTGGGGAGATTTTACCAAAGACCTTTGCACGTACACGCGCAGAGAAGTTGGTAGATGTGGTGGTGAAAATTTTACGTGTGAACTATTATCTTTTCTATCCCGCGGTGGTGCTCTCTTGTTGGCTTATTCGCAAACTTTTAAGGAACAATTCGGAGCTAATCGGGCGTCTTGTGACCATGGATGATATTGAATTTTTAGTGAATCAGGCAGAGAAAGATAAGACGATCGATTCCAAGCAGCTTGACCTTTTAAGCTCCATCTTAGAGTTTCCGACGATTAAAGTGAAGGACATTATGATTCCTCGCCATCGGGTGCATACAATACCTGAGAGTTTAACTTTCGAGGAACTGATTAAAACGATTGCTATCTATAATCACAGTCGTTATCCCGTGTGTGAGGGCGATTTGGATAAGACGGTGGGTTTTCTTCACGTGAAGGATCTTTTGCGCTTAGATGTCGAGGCCAAGAAAAGCTTTGAGATGAAAAAGCACCTTAAAAACCCCTTCTTTGTCTATGAGCATATGAAGATTCAAGTGGTCTTTGATCATATGAATCGCAAGAAAGTGCATCTGGCCTTGGTGAAGGATGAGAATGGGTTAGTCGTCGGGATTGTCACTTTGGAAGATATCATCGAGGAGATTTTAGGGGAAATCCACGATGAGCACGATAAAACAGGTAGTGGTGATAGAGGGACAGATTCCAGTATTTCTATGGAGGGTGGAGTTGTTGTCGATGGAACCACCTCACTGCGTGATCTTTACAATGAGTATGATATTAAGATCCCACTAAATGATAACTATTCAACCTTGGCGGGATTTTTATTGGATATGCTTGGCA
Source organism: Oligoflexia bacterium (assembly GCA_015231955.1). Classification (GTDB taxonomy): domain Bacteria; phylum Bdellovibrionota; class Bacteriovoracia; order Bacteriovoracales; family Bacteriovoracaceae; genus JADGAN01. The sequence goes on from JADGAN010000015.1 coordinate 27,511, forward strand.
ATAACTTTCCTAAAAAAGGGATGATGGTGTTTTGGGAAGGGCTCTCTTTTAAGATTGAAGACGTTCTCGATTTTGAAATAAAGCAGGTGCGAATTCACGATGTGGAAGGGGAGAAGCATCTTTTTTCTCACCGCCAAGGATCGCGCTCATCTGACAACAGTGGCGGAGAGAGTGGTTATGATGGTGAGTAACCTTTAAAATTGATAGAAAAGTGCCTCTTTGTCGTCACCTACTGAACAAAAAACTTTGCCACTATTAACCTCAAGAATCAGTTGTCGTCTTAAAAATCCACCGAGAGATTTTTTTATAATAGTAAGCTTATTTTCAGAAAGTATTTTTAAAACGGAGCTAATGATATTGGTACAAAGAGAGTCATCATGGTCGTAAAGTACATTGGCCCCACCAACAAGGCAGACGCGGACGTATTCTAGTGATTCACTTTGTTTATTCATGAGTTCGATTAAATAGAGAATAGCATCGTGGGCATAGCGGTGGTCTTTCTCTTCTCGATTGTTTGCATAAGGAAGCATGATATGTGCCATGCCGCCATAGCGCTTTTGTGTATCGTACATGATTACGGCCACGCAAGAGCCTAGCGGGCCAGAGACTAGCGTTTCATTGGGGTATCCAATGAGTACTTCACCAGTTTGTAAAGTTATATAGTTATTTTCCTTTTCCATCCTAACATTACCTTTTCAGAAGCGCTTGATTAGTAAGGACAGGCTTCACAACATTGAGAGATAGTTTTATAGAGTTCTTTAAAAGTGAAGGGCTTTCTTAAAACACCATCGACAAGTTTAGAGTCGAGTGCTTGTTCAACCTGCATTCCACCTGCAATCACAATAATTTTTTCTCTGCGGCCGAATGCTTTTAGCTTTTTTATCAGCTCATCTCCACCCATCGTGGGCATTTTCAGATCGGTAATAATAAAATTAAACGCCTGCTTTTTAATTTTTTCTAATGCAATCTCTCCATTTTCTGCCTCTTCTACAATAAGTCCGATACTTCTTAGTTGAGGTTTAAGGATCTCTCTGATTTCCATCTCATCATCGACGATCAGCACATGACCAGTTATCTCTTTCGTTATGCTCTTGTTATGAGTATGCTGTTCTTGCAAGATAGTTGCATCGGCCCTAGCATAGATTTCCGGGACTTCAATGGTAAAAGTTGTGCCTACTCCTTCTAAGGAGTGGACGCTGACATCACCATGCATCTCTTTGATAATGGCCAAGCTGATTCCGAGTCCAAGTCCAGTGCCTTCTCCCAGTGGTTTAGTAGTAAAGAAGGGATCAAAAATTCGCTCTTGAACCTCTTTAGGCATACCAACGCCGTTATCGCTAATTTTGATAATGCAATGGTGTTGATCCTCTCCCTTTAGTGTGCTGATAGAGATGGTTCCACCGTGTTTCTGCTTCTCTTGGTTTGCCTCTTTAATGGCATCTTTGGCATTTGAGAAGAGATTCATCAGCACTTGCTGGAATTTCCCAGAATTTCCTCGGGTATAGAGTTCTTCTGCATTAAAATGGGTTGAAATAGTGATGCCATCTTGCAGGTAAAGCGCTTCAATCAGGCACAAAGACTCAGAGATGGTTTTATGAATGCTTAAGTATTCCATGCGCTCCATATCGCTTCTGGCAAAGGATCTTAGGCCATCCACAATTTTCTTAATCCGAAACAGGGCCTTATCAACTTTGTCGAGGAGATCGCTCATATCTGGGTGATCTTTTTTATAGCGATCACCTAGAATTTCGAGGTACCCGTAAATGATAGAGAGGGGATTATTGATTTCATGGCCAACACCTGCAGAGAGCTCTCCAATAGAGGCCATCTTTGATGCGATAAAAAGTTGTCGCTGTAGCTTTTGTCCCTCTTCCCTTTGCATGATATTGGATAGTATTTCTCCTAAACGCATTGAGAACTCTTTTAGCCTTTTGAAATTTTCATAGCGTTTGATATCGGTTGGATTACACTGTTCCGTAGTTTCATCAAAGAAGATTTGCACCGTTCCCTTCTTCTCTCCCCCAATAAAGACCTTCTCTGAAATCATCACAGGTGTTTCGAGAAATTTGGGAGATTTGTAGTCTTTGTCTTGCAAAATAATCCTAGAGCAGGTGAGTGATGGTCTAGTCCAGTGTCGGTCAAGAGTGGTAACAGCTTCGTGGCAGATTCCTTCAATGGAGGAGACTCTTTTTGAGCTATTGGAAAGTTCATACATGCATGCACCATGGGCCGCTACCAGGGCGAGTGCACTATTGCTTTCTCGTAACTGTTGTTCCGAGGTCCGTAGCTGCTGATTAGATGCTCGAAGTTGTTGCTCTGAGGCCCGTAGTTGCTGATCGGTTGCGCGCAATTGTTGATTACTTGCATGCAACTGTTGCTCAGAGGCGCGCAATTGTTGATTAGCGGCCGTAAGCTCAGAGGTGCGCTCATAAACCATTTTCTCTAGCCACTCATTGCGCTTTTCAAACCAGTCGGCCATAAAATCAAGAGAGCTAGACAAATTACCAATCTCATCATTGCGCTTTAAATGCAGGCGTTGCGAGAGGTTACCATTGGCAATGGCATGAGCAAAGGAGATGACTTGTGCTAGAGGATTTAAGATGCGTTGTAAGAAAAGGATGCTTATAGCGAGTGCGACTAGTAATGCAGCGGCCAGAGCGATGCCCACAGAAGAGGTTTGACGGGCATGAAAATTTTTTGAGTCTTCAAGGAAAAGTGTGGCGTTTTGCTCTGCCAATGTGGCCAGGTATGCTGCTTGCTCTGCGAGCTGGGCCACATGCTTGGCCCCAACAGTTTTGGTAATGGTGGCCGCCGCTTCGTTTTGGCCGGATCGTGTAAGAGCAATAACTTTAGCGCGAATAGGTCGCCATGCTAAGGTATTTTCATAGAGCTCTTTGATCAATTTTTCGTTTTTAAGATCCAACTTCATCATAGAATCAAGATTGCCTAGCAATGCCTGCTCATGGTGATTGACTTTGTCGACTGCTAGATCAACTTCAGCAGGAGAACGAGAAAGCGCCACATCCTTCATGCTTCTATGCATAGAGACAAGACGAAAACGGATCTCTTTTGCATAACTATTAATCTGAAAAGGAGATTCATACATTTGAATTGCGAGCGACTGGATTTTTTTTGAGGTACAGATACCAATAGATCCTACTCCAGCAATGATCAATAAAAGGACAAAGGAACCTAAAATGAAGATATTCCTAAGCTTCATTCCCACACTCTTCCTGCTAATGTTTTTATTAATAAATAGAGAATAATATATTAATAGTACACTCAGGAAAAAGGTATTACTATCATGCATATTATGCATGATAAAGATCATAGTTTCTCTTGATTATCAGAAAGGGATTATTAAAAATTTTGCAAGCACTATTTTCTTTGATAATTTAACTCTGACATAAAATCGAATTATCGAATTGGAATTGAATGATAAGGAGTTGGTCTGTGGAATCAAAACTAAAAATTCAATATATTGATGAGAACTTAAAAAAGAATATTCCACCCTTCGATGCTAATCTTGGTTTTGGAAGGCACTTTTCGGATCATATTTTTTTAATGGAACATACTGATGGTCGTTGGCAAAATCCACGAATTGAACCTTACAAAAACATCTCCTTTCCACCATCGGCGATGACTTTCCATTATGGTCAGGGAATTTTTGAAGGGATGAAGGCCTACAAGCGTAATGGTGAACTCTTTCTCTTTCGTCCTCAGAAAAATTTAGAGCGCATGAACAACTCTGCTCGTAGAATGGTAATGCCAACCTTTGACAATGAAGAGGTACTAGAGGCCATTAAAACGTTAGTATGCTTGGAAAAAGATTGGATTCCTGATTTGAAGGGGTATGCCCTTTATATTCGCCCGACGATGATTGCAACAGAGCCTTGCCTCGGGGTAAGACCTTCAAACTCTTACTTGTTCTTTTGTATTGTTGGGCCTGTTGGCGCCTATTATCCGAAGGGGTTTAATCCTGTGGATATTTACGTTTGTGAAAAGTATGTGCGTGCAGTTCGTGGCGGAGTTGGTGAGGCCAAGGCCATGGGCAACTATGCCGCTTCTTTGTTGGCCCAGCGTGAAGGGCAAACTTATAATTGTAGTCAAGTGCTATGGCTTGATGGTGTTGAACGTCGCTACATCGAAGAGGTAGGGGCGATGAACATTTTTGTGCGCTTTAAAGATGAGTTGGCAACACCAGCACTCTTGGGATCGATTCTTCCTGGAGTGACAAGGGATAGTGTTTTGAAAATTGCTCGTGATTGGGGACTTACAGTCAATGAGCGACAGATCTCCATTGATGAACTCATTGAAGGGGTGAAAAGTGGTAGCGTGCTAGAGGTTTTTGGTGTTGGCACTGCGGCCGTGATCTCTCCTGTTGGCCGTTTAGTTTATCAAGAGCAAAACTACACTGTTGGTGATGGAAAAACAGGTGAGTTATCGCAAAAATTATTTGATTACATCACTTCACTGCAAATTGGTTTAGAAAAAGATAAGTTTGGATTTGTCGAAAAGATCGATGAAGCAGCAATACTGGAGAAAATTTCTAAGTCACTCGGTGGCGTACTCCCTGCACATTTAAAAAAAAAAGAGTTAATTTTGAATCACAGTGAGCCTACTAGTCTTTTTCTGTAAACAGGCCTTGCACAGCTTGTACGCCCTAGACCTAGGAAAATAAGACACACTTATATCTCACCAAGGAAGAAGGTTATAATCTTCCTTATGAAGACACCTCTAATAAGCTTACTATTTTTTGTTACTATTATAATCACCACTGATGCTAAGGCCATCATCCGCTTTGAGGATGCCACTTTTCCAGAGTTAGTCACTAGTGGCCGTCCCTTGGCGATGGGAAACGCTTTCATTTGCAAGGCCGATGATGCAAGTTCAGTTTTTTACAATCCTGCAGGATTAGGTTCAGTGCGACTTACCCACTTGCATTTGAATAACTTTCATTTGGAGGCCAATAAAAATCTTATTGATCTAAGCTCGGGTGGAAATGTTAGTTATATTGGAGAGAATATTAGTAAAGGATTTTCTTTTGAGGGAACCAGGCAGCTTTTGATTGTGAATCGAGGAAAGATGACTCATGTGCGTGCTAATGCAGCTCCCAACTTGACGACAAGGTATATCAGTATTGGTTATCTCTACTCGCTACAAAAGCGAGCAACAATTGGCATTAAAGAGGATGCTTTGTATGAGTTTTCCTCAAGGCAAGACCATGGACCTTTTGCAGGAGTGACTCTTGCACTCTTTGGAGGGATTCTTAAGCTTGGTGCCTCGGGCGCCTATGTGAATCGCAAAGAGTTGTTGGCGGAACGTGAGCGGGAGACTCCCGTTGAAATTGAAGATGGTGAATATCAAAAAGGTGCCGCTTGGATTTCCATGGTGGGAGCAAAGATGACTCTTCCTGTTGCATTGTTACCAACAGTGGCGGTGAATTCTCATAACACTTTTAATAGTGAATTTTCTCAAGGAAGTGATGCTGGTCGTCCGAGCAAGATTCGTCAAAGTGTGGATGTTGGATTATCTTTTACTCCACAGCTTGGGAAGTTTGTACGCTTGCATATAGAGGGTAATTTCAAAGATGCTAATAATCGTTTTCCAGAGGTATCAGGGACAAGAAAGGCAATGGCCGGAATGGAGTTGGATCTTGGTCGTTTTTTATTTTTAAGGGCCGGCTATGGCGATGGTTTTGGTTCTGGAGGCATCGGTCTTAAAAGTCGAAAACTGGAATTTGATCTATCCACCTATGCGGTCGATACCACCAGCAATGAGTTTCGAGGTGAAGAGGATCGACGCTTCTCGATGACTGTCTCCGCAGGAATTTAGAATCTTTGACAACTCTAAGATGACAATGTAAAGACTGTGGATGCGATTAAAAAAACACCCCTATTTAGAGTTTCTGTATTCTGTTGAACGTCCTGCTCGCTACGTTGGTGGTGAGCACTACTCCATTCGTAAAGATTGGGATGAAAATCCTACGATGGCAAAGGTGGCACTTTGCTATCCCGATCTTTATGAAGTGGGCATGGGACACTTAGGCCTTAAGATTTTATATCAAGAGTTAAACCAGGCAAGTGACGTTTTGGCCGAGCGCTGTTTTGCTCCTTGGAACGATTTAGAGAAGGAGCTGCGAAAATATAGTTGTCCTCTTGTCTCCCTGGAAAATTATCAAGCACTCTCTGCCTTTCATATCGTTGGTTTTTCGCTTCAATATGAGATGACTTACACCAATATGCTCACGATGATTGAGCTTGGAGGGATCTCCCTTTGGGCCAAAGATCGCCGAGAGGAAGAGAGTTTGGTGGTTGTGGGAGGGCCTGCGGCCACTCATCCAGAGGCGATAGCACCCTTTGTAGATGTGGTGGTGATTGGCGATGGTGAAGATTTACTCTTGCGAATGGCCCGTATGGTGAGAGATGCAAGAGCAAAGGGGCAAGCGAGATCTTCGATCTTAGAGGAGCTCTCTACCTGGGAAGGGATTTATGTTCCAGCACTTAAAGATAAGAATGAGAGGCGAGAGGTTAAACGATTTTGGATTAAAGATATTGGAAAGTACCCTTTCCCTGTAAATTCACCTATTCCTCATTTGACGACTATTTTTGATAAGTTTTCAGTGGAGATTGCTCGTGGCTGCACGGAGGGATGTCGCTTTTGTCAAGCAGGCCACATCTATCGGCCGACGCGTGAGCGTTCCAGTCAAGAGGTGCTCTCTACTCTTCGTGAAGGAGTTTTAAGAGGTGGACATTGCGAAGCCTCTTTGACAGCGCTTTCAACTGCCGATTACTCCGACTTGGTTCCTTTGGTGAAAGAGTTTTTTGCTGAGATGGAAGATCTGGGAAAAGTGCAATTAGGAATTTCGTCGCTTCGTGCGTATGGACTCGATGAAGAGATCCTTGATCGCTTGGCACAGATTCGTAACACTTCCCTAACCTTTGCTCCAGAGGTAGGAAGTGAACGTATGCGCAAGGTGGTGAATAAAAATATTAGCGAAGAGGATATGTTGACCACCGCGAGCAGGCTTTATGAGCGTGGTTGGAAAAAGATGAAACTTTACTTCATGATTGGACTTCCCTTTGAGGAGGATGCCGATGTTGAAGGAATTATGGAGCTTGCTAATAAGATTAGAAATCGCGGTAAAGAGATGGGAGTTAAGTATCCTGAAATAACAGTTTCCGTCTCTACTTTTGTCCCAAGACCGCACACCCCTTTCCAGTGGGCACCGATGCTAAGCTTAGAGCAAATCAAGGCCAAGCAGGAGAAGCTTTGGGAACTTGCCAAAAAGTATCGATTAACTTTTAAGAAACATAGTGCTCAGGTCTCACTGATGGAAGCGGTCTTAGCACGTGGTGATCGTAGTATGGCCTCAGCTATCTTTCGTGCATGGGAGATGGGAGCGCGCTTTGATGGATGGGAGGAGTGTTTTAAATTTGATCTCTGGACTCGGGCGTTTGCAGAGAGTGGTATTGTAATTGAAGAGTTGTTAAAAGAGCTTCCGACTACCAAGGGCGCACTTCCGTGGTCACACATTAATGTTGGTGTGAGTGAGGATTATTTACTTTCAGAGTGGGAAAAGGCAAAGAGTGAAATTTCCACACCTCCCTGTCGAGCAGATTTATGCCATGGGTGTGGGGTAAAGTGCGATTTGAAGGCGCGCAAGAGTGTGCAAGTCGTTTCAGCAGCGGTAAAGAGTGATAAGAGTACAGGACTCGGAAAAGAGATGGATGCTGTGAATATCAATGAGCGTAGTCCACTTCTCTTTCGACAAAAACGTGGACAAAATGTCGGCCATCGTTACCGCATTGAGTTTGCAAAAATCGGGCTTATGAGTTTTATCTCACAACTTGATTTGCAAAAGGTGATGGCGAGAATTTTTAAAAGGGCACAAATTAAAACACTCTATTCCGAAGGACACAACGAACGGCCACTCTTAGGTTTTGGGCCTGCACTGGCACTTGGTGTGAATAGTTTACAAGAGTATATCGATGTAAGAACTGAGGAGGAATGGAGGAGTGTTGATGAGGTTTTGCAAGCACTCCAAAAAAATTCTGAGCGAGGACTTTTGTTTCTTAGAGGATGGGAGATTGCAGTTAAGAGTGAATCGATTCAAGAGTTAGTCTCCTCCTATGACTATTTTTTTCCAGTGATTCGAGGAGAATTACCAACAACGATAGCGAGTGACGTTGTCACACAAAATCCCTTTGGAATAAAACTCTCAATGATGGAGATTGTTTCAAAAAAGTGGAACGAAGAGATTTTAGATGTGTTATCTGAAATTTATGGAAGCGAAATTTTGCATCAGCAAGGCGTTGGGATCAAGACTAATATCATCGACGGAGGAGCAATAAAGAATGCCGAACTTTATCAATTTTTAAAGGCAAAGCTTCCAGCTATTGAGTTTGCGCTTCCTATTAAAACTGCGAGCGAATTAAAATATAAAGTATGATTTTTTTTGTCGGTTATTGCTTTTCTATCAAGATATTCACTATAATCCCTAGACATTTTATTTTACTAGGAGCAAGATTTTTTTAACTATCCGATCTTTAAATGATTTATCTGTAGTTTTAGTTGAAAAATCAAAATTGTTTGCTAATAATAAAATAAATGGGCATTGGCCGAATGAAATTTTTTGATCTTTTATCGTATTATTGAAGTTTTTTTGTTTTGATTATTGCATTATAAGAAGTAAGTATTTAACTAAGTTATTGGAGTTTAGTTTTATCATAAAGGTTAGGGGAAAAATTTGGTAAACACTTATTTAAGCCAAAAAAAGGATTAAGCTATGAAAAAAAGATTGATTCTCCAGTTAAGTTGTCTCTCTCTGTTAGTTGGTTCAGCTCCTCTTTTCGCAGCAGATGCACCAACCGTTTATGGTTTGGTAAAGAAAGAGATCCTGTACATTGACCAAGATTCTGCAGCTGATCGTCGTGAATTTTATGGTCCGACTGATGTTGATGGCTTAGAATCACGTTTAGGCGTTAAAGGTGCTTTACCAGCAGGTGATGCTCTTAAAGCTATGTACAACTTTGAACTTGGTCTAAACTCTTCTCTTGATAATGCTGCTAATGGTGCAGATGAGAGAATTAGAATTCGTGCTGCTAATGGTTCACTTGGTTCAGAGAAAATTGGTTTTTTGACCGTTGGTCAAGCACTTACTTTAGGTATCGGTAGAATGTTAGCTCTTGATCCATTTTACGGAACTAGTCTAAGTGCATTGGGTACAGATTATGTTTACGTAGCTGGATGGTATAGAACTCCACCTCTTGCTCCAAGAGGTGCAGTATTTATGAATGAAATTGCCTATTCAACACCAATCTTTGCTGGTTTAAAACTTAATGTAGCGTTTGATAACAATGATCAAACTTCAGTTGAAAGAACAACAACAGCAGAGCGTTGGTGGACAACTTCTCTTGAGTATGATGGCGATTTTTCAGGCGTAAAGCTAGCTCTCACAGGAAACTATGGTAACCAAGATAAAGATGGAACAATTGGGAAAAGAGAGAGAGATTATTGGCAGCTTGGTAGTAAAGTAATGGTTGATCGCTTCTCTCTTGCTTTGGCCTATACTGCAAATCAAAGTTGGTCAACTGTTGCTAATAAAAAAGTTACCGATAATATGTGGCTAGGTAGTTTATCTTTTAAAGCTCTTGACGCTCTTACTCTTGCCGCTAACTACTCTATTACCAATTTTGATAAAAATGGTAGTGAAGCAACTGGTGGCTTAACAGGTGATCAACAAGAGTTTGCTTTTGGTGCATTCTATGCATTTAGTGAAAATGTATCAACCCATTTGGCACTTGGTTTTGCAAGTCGTGAAAGCAAAACAGCTCTTGGAGCTGCAGTTCTTCCAAAAGACACCACTCTTGCAAAGAAAGATAACGATGCTACATTAGCAGTTACTGGTATTACAATGAAGTTCTAAGCTAAATAGCATTATCTAAGTTTTTTTAATTAAGAAAGGCCTGCATGAAAATGTGGGCCTTTTTTTATATAGTTTTCAGGGCAGTGTTTAAGTTTATAAATGAATGACCGAAAAAAATGAGGGAATTACTATGCAAAGAAATCTACTTTTGTCACTTGTACTGGCTTCTCTATGTGGATCGACAACGGCCGCGTTTGCAGTTGATGCACCAATAGTCTATGGGCTGGTAAAAAAAGAGATTAAGTATATTAATCAAGATTCAGCTGCGGATCGACGCGAATTTTATGGGCCAACCGATGTTGATGGTTTAGAAGGCCGTCTTGGAGTAAAGGGTGTTATTCCTCTTGGGAGCGATTTTAAAGGAGTGTATAACTTAGAGTTGGGTTTAAACTCCTCTCTGGATAATGCTCCAGCAGCTGATGCTGCAAGTGATGAGCGCATTCGTATTCGCCAGGCCAATGGGGTTGTTGGTGCAGATAAGTGCGGTTTTTTTACCTTTGGTCAAGCTTACCTCCCTGGTATGGCCAGAATGGGAGCTTACGATCCACTGCTTGGAACAGGAGTGCAGATGTTAGGTCTCGACTTCCGCTATATCGCAGGGTTTGTGGCCGGCTACCCATCACTGACGAGAAGTCCCTTTATGAACTTGATCTCCTATGCAACTCCTGCATGGAATGGCCTAAAGCTAACACTCTCTTTTGATAACAATGACCAAACTAGTGCTGCACGAACAACGACTGCTGAAAGGTGGTGGACGACAGAGCTTGCTTACGATGTTGAGTTTTCCGGTATGAAACTCTCTTTCACAGGTGTTTATGGCGATCAAAGTAAAGATGGCACAAAAGCAAAAGATGAAATGAGCTATTTCCAAACGGGTGCAAAGCTTAGTGTTGATCGCTTTGCTGTTGGTCTTGGTTACTACTGGCTAGAGTACAATAATCCATTAAATGCTAAGAATGTCGATGATAAGAGTTATATGGCAGTTGTAAGCTATAGGGTGATTGATCCTTTGTTGTTGGCCGCAAACTATTACATGACAAAATTTGATAAGCAAGGTGTGAACACAGGAGAGCAATCGCAATTTGGCCTTGGTGCTATTCTTGGCCTAAGCGAGAATGTATCAACGCATTTGGCATTCGCACTTGTGGAGCGTGAAAGCAATACAGCGCTCGGCACATCTCTACTGCCCAAAGATACCACTGGAGCAAAGAAAGATAACTCCGCCACTTTAGTCTTGGCCGGCGTAACCTTTAAATTCTAAACACCGCTAGATCCTACTCTAATCCATAAAAGTGCCTGCTACTATTTTAAGCGATAAGAGCAGGCACTTTTTTTTTAAAAAAAACTACCGATAAGAAAAGGGAAGAAGAGTGGCCTCAACAAAAGGGGTTTAGGTGAAGAGTGTGATGAGAATGATTGTTATGATGATGATCATATGGGGATGTGGTGGTGTTCAAGCGCAGGTACAGGTTTCACTATGGGGAAAGTATAGCGATTTTGGATCAATAAAAAAGAAGGCACTTAATATTCCAGAGGTAAAACAGTTACTGGCAACATGCTTACAGGAAGAGAGGCAAAAGCTAGAGAGTAACAAAGAGGCAACCCTTGAAATGTTAGAGCGGCAACAGGCGATCTGCTTTAGTGAGAAGTTGAAGGCGATGCCGCCTGCGCAAGCAATAGCAATGGCAAAACAACTGGATAGTGATGATCCAGATCTACAAGAGTCAATGCTCTACGAGCAAAATCCCGCCTACTTGAAACTTCAAGCATACTTAAAGAAAAAATTGGAAGAGGCGCTCTATGGGATAGTCGATGTACGAACGGGTCGCAAAGGAAAGTTGGTGGATCATCGGACTTTTTACGATCTTTATGAGACACAACTTGGAAAGTATGTGGTCTCCCTTTTAAGTTATTACTGCGTGAATATGGATGATGGGGAACATATCTCGGAGGATCCGACAGAGAGGGCAAAGACAAGGGCCGAAAATATTAAGAAGTTGGCAGAGTTTGAAGCTGTACCTATTGCTGCGCCAACAGCTGGGCAAGGTAATAATAGCAGCAATAATAACAATAACAACAATGCCCCCCAGACACAAAATATGAATCAGGGATTAATTCATTTTCATAATTGTATTGGCAATTTAAATCCTGCTTGTGAGTCAGGAAGTGGGTATGGACAACAGTTGGCGTGTGCAACGATGAGGCAGATTAAGGAGCTACGAAAGGCCTTGTTAGCAGTGAAAGAGATTAAGCTTGTGATGGACAGGGAGAAGGAGAAGGATAAGGTTGATACCAATGTAACGGGATTTGATATGCGGGAATTTGATGGGGTTTATGGGAAATGGAAAAGTGCTAAGGTTTCTGAGGTTGAAAAGGATATAGAGGAGTTAACCACATTGACCAGCAATGAGCTTATGAATAAATCTGGACTTGGGAATGAGCTTGCAATGGATGCGCAAAAATTTCAGGCGAACTGTGCCAGTGGTGGTGGCGGAGGGCCTGCTTGTCAGCGTTTAATGTATACAGGAGCAGATGTTCAAAACTTTAATAAGACACAAAGGGATGAGTATGATGTTCGCACTGCTATTATGAAAAAGAAGATTCAAGGGATGAGTGCAGAGGAGGTTAAGCAGTTTTTGTTAAAGGAAGGGCGCACCCAGCAAGAGGTCGCACAAATTGTTCAGGCGGCATCACAAAATGCACAGGTTTTACAAGAGCGAATTGCCGCCCAATACGAGCGCGAACGAAATGCAATGATCCAAATGGTAGTAGACAAATATAATAAACATAACCTGCAAAATGTTCAAGATCAAAAAATAGCACCAGGAGGAGATGCGAGTAGTAGTAATAGCAATAATCCGGAGGAGCGAATGAAGAAGATTGCAGAGGAGTTAAAGGATCGGCCTGCTGATATCCGAGATGCTTTTCACTACAACAATATTGTCATGGGGTATTTAAGTAAGTCGGTTCCGCAAAAAGGAGTTCCTGCAGGAGCGACAAAAGATAATCCTAAAGTGACCTATCTGGAGTTAGATGATAGTGCTTTTAACCCGGTCAATCGTGCAGCAGGAGGGGCGGCCACTATTTTGCCTGCTGCCGATCCGGCCTATTTTCAAAAGTTGCAAGCACAGACAAAACAAAATTTACAACGAACTCAAGGCAAGGATAGTGCCAATACCATCACTTCGAGTACGGTAGAGATTCCGGCCATCAATAGCATTGTCGGTAACTATTTGTCACCAGGTTCTATTCCACCACAAGCAAGCCCTACTGCGGCCTCGGCCTCACCGTCAAAATAGTTAGTTAACTTTTTTTAGACAAGACCTTTTCATAATCGGAAAAAAACTCAGTTTCTACTTTTAAGGCATCATTCTTACTAAATCCGCGTTCAATCCCTTTATTCATACACTCAATCAGGTTATCAAAATCTGGTTTTTCTATAAAATCAAAGGCCCCATAACGAAGAACTTCCTGCATGAGTTCTTCGCAGGCATGTCCAGTGAAAAAGATAAAAGGAGTATCTATACCTTTTTGGCGAGCGATCTTGATGAGTTCAGCGCCATTCATAAGAGGCATCCTTATATCACAAAGGACACAGTCGATTTTTTTATTTTCTAAGATAGCAATGGCCTCAATCCCGTTTTCTGCCATGAAAATTTCAGAGCAAAATTCTCTAGTTTTTTCGTGCAAGATGAACAAGATATTTTTTTCATCATCAACAATGAGGATGGTGATTTTTGTTGGTTGGTTCAAATTGCTCATTAAAATTTACTCCTCTTGAAATATTTTGATATTGAATTTTTTAAAACAAAACGTGATTTCATTGAAGTTGGTATTTCACTTGGATCTTCATTATAACTTGGAACAATAGTAATAGGCATGGGTGGAGACAAATTTTTTTCTTTTGGGGTGATCTTTTCAGATGGTTTATATGCTTGCTTGGGAGAGTGAACTTCCTCTATTAGGAGTGCATTTACGAAAACACGAAGTGAGGAAATAATTTCCTCACTTGCACCATGAACTACGCCCATGTAGTGATATTTTTGGGGAATGGGCATTAATTCTCTTGTTGGTTCTATTGTAGAGATTAAAACAGTCTTGGGGATATTTAATTTTATAGTTGTAACTTTAGGCAGTTCAAACGGAGACAAAAAAGTAATAGTATGTTCAGAGATTGAGGTAATGGTGATTGTGAATTTAAAATCGGCATAGGAGTTAGGATCATAGCAAGAGAAAAGTTGATTATGAGGTTTGATTTTTTGTTGATAGATATCTAAAGCATTTTTCAGTGTGAGGTAATTTAGTTGCTTGGGATGAGCAGTGATTTTATTATAGTTATAACTTTTTTGATATGCGCTGGAGGTAGAAGGTGCATTGAAAATGATAATTAACGGTTCATGGGATAATAACTTTGCTTCTTGAATGACAGCGGAGAGGGAGGACATTCCATTTTGCATGCGTTGATCATAGTTTGTGATAAAATAATCACTTTTACCATCAGAAATAATTGTCTGATCTTCAGGAAAAAAAAAGATGTTTTCTATCGGTTTTGCATTACTATTGTGGGAATCGAAATCGTTCAAACTAGTGTCGAGATTAAAAACAATAATCTGAGGTTTTGTTAGTGCAACGATGTCAAGTCTACTTCGGAAAAGTGGTGAGTATTCAATGGAAAAATTGCTGTGAATTTGAATTTTGACGATATCAACAAGATGAGCTGGATTGCTATCTATAATGATAACTGAAGTGGCCGCAACCAGTAGATCATCTGATTTTGAAGCGATCCAGGTTTCAATAGTGTCTTTACTTAAGCTATCAGCACAAACCTCATCCCATGGTTCTGGATAGGGTAATGACATAGTAGCACGACAGGAGTGATGGAAGTAAGCTTTGCGATAATTGACGGCAGAGAATTTACATTGCGTATTTAAATATTCACTTAAAAAAGGTGATGAAAATTTTATCATACGCTGATTGGAATCAATTGCCAAATCAGTTTCTATATCGATTTTATCTGGCGTAATAGAAATTAATTTCACCGCTGAGTGGACATCACAAAGAAAAGAGAGCCCAGATGCAGTTGCCATCTGAGGGTAAGCAATTTTTTGCTCAAAAACGATATAATTGATATCGATAAATGCTAGTTGTTCGATGGATTGCTTAAGCAGAGTAAAGTTGACTCCATGTGAAAGTACTGAAGAGTATCTTTCAAGTAATTCCTCATTGTCAAATACACCTACAATAAAGCAGTGTTTGAATAAAAAATGTTTTTTTAAGGAGAGTAAAGTGGCAAAAAGCTCTTCTTCAGAACAGCAATCAGAAGCGATAATATCAAAATCAACATAGAGAATATGAGGGAAAATATTATAACTCCAATGAGAAAAAAAAGCATGCAAAGATTTATTTTTAAAAGGATTGGTCATTTTTATAGTGATATCAACATTTTCTTGCTGTTGATTGCTGATGGGGTTCTTGGGAAGTGAGAAATTTTTTTGATAAGTTTGAACTATTCTTCCAAAAAAAGCATTATCTTTTCCGAGATAGAGTATGGAAATTGTGGATGCTTTTTGGTTGCTTTTCAACGGTCACCTCCCTAGGGTATTATTTTTGGTGATTTATAAAACATTTGCTTATGGCATCAATAAATTGTTGATGGCATTGCTTTTTTTCAGGAATGGAGTCGGGCAAGGAAAGGAGTAGTGCGAGTGATTTCTCTACATTAATTTCATGCTGAATCATAATATTGGCCATAGAATCGACCATGCCTACAAGTTGCGCCGGTGGGTATACTTTATGGAAGGAGGTATTTGCTATGAGGGAATCGGAGGCATTACTAATGTGGTGATTGGCCACAATGCTTTTGACTTCCTGTGGAATTTTAGAGCAGTTTTCAAGAAGCTTAGCACCTAGCTCTGTGTGCGTAGTATACTCTGCCTTAAGAGATTCAGGGATCTCCCATTTAGGCAATAACATGATGTTAGAGGATAATTTTATTTTACCAATATCATGGAGAAGTGCCCCCATAGAAATTTTGTAGATCAAATCCCATGTTTCCCATTGTAAAGATTTACAGGCAACAGTTGTAAGGAAAGAAACGAGAAAACTATGATAATAGAGCGAGTAAGATTTTTCTTGCAGTAGATCCAATTGTTCACTCAAAAACTTATCTTTCTTTACTAGTGAAAACATATTTTGACAAATTGTCTCACACTCTGCAACCAAAAAGGGATTTAGACCGCTGGCATGAACCTCCTCAATAAATTTTACGGAGAGATTTTGCATGGTTTTTACTTTAGTGATAGCAGGGATATTGGGAAGAGATTGGAACTTTTCTACTAAGCTATTCAAATAGCTCAAGTAGGTAACTCGATCCTTGGTTTTAAAATAAAGATACTCAAATTTTTTTTGATTAACAGTAGCGATGTAATCAAAATCAATAATTTCATGCTTAGAGAATACTTTTTGATACTGATTTTTGTTGATTCGAAAATAGAAATCAAAAATAGCATAATCGTTTGCTATCAAATCATTGAGGGCAATACGTGTGAATTTTTCGTCATTAATCTCTTCCATAGGAGAGAGTGCTGTTTTAGTAACCTTTTGGACAACAGCTTGCTCACACTGCAGATATGGCAGTAGTTCGGACAGGATAAAAGGTTTGGGTAAGATATGTGAAATTCCTATGTTAAGGAGATCATTGGTGGTTAACATAAGCTGGACTAAAATAGAAGGATCACTTATGGTGAAAATTATTTTTGTAGCGGGAGAATTTAATTTCATATATTTAACAACTGAAAGCGAGGGGTGATCTGTTGTGGCAACATCAATGATGGCAAAATCAAATTTACATTGAGAGAGTTTTATCTGAGCATTTTGGCCTGTCTGTGCAGTATCGATATGCTCACAAAAAGGAGTTAGTGCCGCGGACATTTTTTCTAGATATGCTAGATCAGGATCAATAAGAATTATTTTAAACATAATTACCCCGCTATTAACTTACTATTGTTGTTACTTAATTATTATATTTATTGTTCGCTATCAATTAGCGGAATAAATGAAGAGAGGCCTTAGCATTAGCAATGATTTACCCAAGGGGAAAAATGATCAATAGACTGCTAGGACATTAAAAATTTGTGTAACTGCTCACACCCTTCAGCCATCTACCCTCTACCGGATGCTGAAAGTTGCTTAGCTAACAGCATTTGGTTGAGAGGTGAAGGTTGAGGGGTGTGAGCAGTTACAAATTTGTTTGGATGGTTTCGATGAGACTCTTTTTGAGATCCCAAAGGCGAGCGGAGAGATCGACATAATAGTTGTGAGGATTTTCCTGTCGTAAAATCTCCTCCCAAAATAGAGAGATCTGGTATTTACAGCGATCGCGAATATCCTCAATAGGTGGTGAATTGTAGACGCATTCACCTTTGCTGAATATCTTGATTTTAAGTTTTTCTGCACGGAAGTTACTTAAAGTTTTCTTTTTCCAAGTATGAATGGGATCAAAAATTTCATAAGTGGTGTAGCGATCTATCTCTTCATCAAAAAAGGAGATCACATCGGCCAGTGCTTTGTTGCTTTGTTTGTCATAAATTCTCCAAGTTTCCTTAAAACCTGGAGTGGTGATTTTTGCAATATTTTCACTAACTTTGATTTTGGGAATAATAGGAGAGGAGTGATCATTTTGGATTGCTACCAATTTGTAGACACCATCAAAAACAGGAGAAGATTTTGAGGTAATGAGACGCTCTCCGACTCCAAAGATATCAATGGCATGCTCTTGAGTGACAAAATCTTTGATAAGCACTTCGTCGAGGGAGTTGGATGCCAAAATTTTACAATCGCTAAGGCCAGCATTATCAAGCAATTTTCTGCATGCTTTAGAGAGATAAGCAATGTCGCCACTGTCAATACGGATTCCGCGTGGACGAAATCCCTTGGGCAAAAGTTCATTGTTTGCAACTTTAATGACGTTGGGGATACCGGACTTTAGTACATCGTAAGTGTCGACCAAGAAGGTGCAATTGTTAGGATAAGTTCTTGCGTAAGCAAGAAATGCCTCATATTCGCAGGGAAATGTTTGAATCCAACTATGTGCCATGGTTCCGTAGAGAGGAATATTAAACTCCTTGGCGGCCAAAGCACAAGATGTTCCAATGCAACCACCAATATAGGCCGAGCGTGCTCCAAAGATGGCGGCATCGACCCCATGGGCCCGGCGAGTTCCAAACTCGATAACATGACGCCCTTTCGCAGCACGGACGATGCGACTCGCCTTAGTGGCGATAAGCGATTGATGGTTAATAGAGAGTAAAACCATGGTTTCGATCAATTGTGCTTCAATGATAGGCCCAACGACAGTAACAATAGGTTCATAGGGAAAGATAGGTGTCCCTTCTGGAATGGCCCATATATCGCAAGAGAATTTAAAATTTTTAAGGTAGGTGAGAAATTTTTCGCTGAAAATTTTTTTCTCACGAAGATACTCAATATCTTCAACAGAGAATTGTAAATTTTTAATATAAGCAATTAACTGCTCTAGGCCCGCCATAATGGCAAAGCCACCACCGTCTGGGATCGTGCGGAAAAACATATCAAAATAGGCAATTTGCTGGGAGAGGTGATTCTCAAGATAACCATTGGCCATAGTTATTTCATAAAAATCAGTGAGTAGGGATAGGTTTTTGTTATTCATGGGAGTCACTGATCGATTTTACAATTTTAATGCCATTATTAAGTAAGTTATAAATGGAAATTATATTCATAAGATCTCCATTATGAAGCTCGTAATCATAGGTCTCTACGGCATTTAAAGGAACATAAACATTGATGCGTCGGTTTTGATAATTAAACCAGGTTTTAAGCGACAATGCAAACTGTTCAATACAAATGTCAGTGCAGTCGCCAATGATAATGAAGTTTTCTATGGTATGATTTTGAGAGAGCCACTCTTTGAATTTGTTTTCATGAAAAGCGTTAGTAGAGCTTTTTTCAATCAAAAGGTAAGGGCCTTCGTTTTTGACTTCTTGGACTATTTCGCTCTCATATGTTCCTACCTTGCAGTGAGCAGGATATATATCAAATTCGGGAGAGTCTTTGTCGTGAGCATCAGCAAATGCAATCGAAGGAATATTGGCATGCTTACAGATTTGTTGAATTTTTACGATTTCAGGGATAATTGCAGTAATGCGTGGGCTGCTGAGTGCTCCTTCGCGAGCAAAACCGTTGACCATATCAACAATAATGAGTGCGCTTTTAGAGCGATTAAGGTAATTGATGTTTAAAATGGGTAGTGATTGCAATTTTTCATTGATGTTTTTAAGAGTAATAATGCTTTTTTGGTAGAATTCTTCTTGATGGTTGATTTTCATGTTGTTGCATCTCCTTCGAGTAAAAAACACAATAAAGCAGATAGTTTTTTAATATCATCCCTCTTTTTTTAGTAAACGGAGGATCAATTTTTCTTATTATGTATTAACAAAAAATTATTGAAAAATATCGTGAAAAATCATTAAACTCTAGTTAAATACATCTAGGGAGAATGGATTTATGAGTTATACACAACTAAATGAATTGCTTGTCAGTAATCCTCAATACCTTGAATCTCTTTATGATCAATATGCCACCAATCCTAATGAACTAAGCGCAAATTGGCGTGACTTCTTTGCATATCTTGATCATAGGCCTATGGGAGGAGGGCCATCTGTACTTACAGCACCTGTTGTATCTACTAGTAGTGAGAATGAGAACATATCCTTAAAAGAGTTTCAGGTGCTGCAATTGATTTACTCCTACAGAAGTAGGGGGCATTATATTACTAAAACTAATCCCATTAGACCTCGCAAAGATCGAAATCCAGTGTTGTCACTAGAGGAACATGGTCTAAGCGCGAATGATCTTGATGTGGAGTTTCGTGCTGGAGAGTTTCTAAATCTAGGAAGAACGACCCTTCGTGCTATTATAGAGAGATTAAAAAAAATCTATTGTCAGAACATTGGACTCGAGTGCATGCATATGCATCGGGTGGAGATGCGGAGGTGGCTTAGAGATAAATTTGAAAATCGTGAGATCAACTACTCTGTTGAAAAGAAAAAGCGCATTCTTTTGAAGTTAAATGAGGCCTCTATTTTTGAAAATTTTTTACATACAAAATTTGTAGGACAAAAAAGATTTTCTTTAGAGGGCGGGGAAAATGCTATTCCTGCTCTCGATGCGATCATCGGGATGGCCGCAGAGTTTGGTACAAAAGAGGTGGTATTGGGAATGACTCATAGAGGACGCCTTAATGTTTTGGCCAATGTCATGGGGAAAACTTATGAATATATTTTCAAAGAGTTTGAAGGAAATATTGAAACTACTTTTGGCATGGGACATGGAGATGTCAAATATCATCTTGGTTATACCAGCAATTATCGGACTGCAAATGGCAAAGAGGTAACTTTGCGTTTACTTCCGAATCCCTCGCACCTAGAGGCCGTGGGTCCTGTCGTCCTAGGGTTTGCTCGAGGGCTAGGTGATCTTCGCTATGAGCGCAAACGATCACTGGTTCTACCTTTGTTAATCCATGGAGACGCCTCTTTGGCCGGACAGGGCGTAGTCTATGAAAGTATTCAAATGGCCCGGCTGCTTGGTTGTCACGTTGGAGGCACCATCCACTTTATTATTAATAATCAAATTGGGTTTACTACCGATTTTGATGAAGCACGCTCTTCTCACTATTGCACAGGAATTGCCAAAGTAATCGATGTACCAGTTATCCATGTGAATGGTGATGATGCTGAATCTGTTATATATGCGGTTGAGCTAGCAACTGAATTTAGGCAAAAATTTGGAGAGGATATTTTTATCGATATGCTCTGTTATCGTAAACATGGGCATAATGAAGGCGATGAACCTAAGTATACACAACCAGAACTCTACGACTTAATCAAGTCCCACCCTGATCCACGTTCGATTTATATCAAAAAATTGCAAGAGGAGGGTGGGACGATTGATGCTTCGATTATGACTACCATGGAGAAAAGCTATAAAGAATTGTTAAATTCGCGCTTGAATTTAATGGAAGAGAATCAAATTAAGTATGAACCAAGTAAATATGATCCCGATTGGGAAATTTTTTCTCGGGGAGATAGAATCGATTTTGAGAGTCGCGAGCTTGCAAAGACTGCGATATCAAAGGAGCAATTTAAGTTCTTGTCAGAACATATAAGTACACTTCCTCAGGGACTAACTGCCATTCCTAAAGCACAGAAAATTTTTGAGCAACGTCAAGAGTTCTTAAAGGGAGGCAAGTGTGATTGGGCCATGGGAGAATTGCTGGCCTATGCTTCTCTTGCAAGCGAAGGCGCCAATATTCGCTTAAGTGGCCAAGATAGTGTGCGTGGAACTTTTTCTCATCGCCATGCTAGTGTTTACGATGTAAAGAATAAAAATTTTTACTCTCTATTGGATTCCTTTAAAGGAAAGAAAGGATTTGTTAATATCTATAACTCACTACTGTCAGAATATGCAGTTTTAGGGTATGAGTACGGTTATTCTTTGGTTGATCCTCAGAGCTTGGCCATTTGGGAAGCGCAGTTTGGGGATTTTACCAATGGTGCTCAAATTATCATTGATCAATTCATCTCCTCTGCTGAGACTAAATGGAAACGTGGCAGTGCGATTGTTTTGCTGCTTCCCCATGGGTATGAAGGACAGGGACCGGAACACTCTAGTGGACGACCAGAGCGCTTTCTACAACTTTGTGCTGAAAACAATATGATTGTTGCAAATTGCACTACACCGGCAAATCTTTTTCATATTCTAAGAAGACAACTCCATTGGAGATTTCGAAAACCGCTTGTACTATTTACACCAAAATCGCTGTTAAGACTTCCGGCCTGTGTTTCTTCTATAGATGATTTTGTGAATGGAAGTTTTGCGCATGTAATTGATCATCAGATGCCGCCTTCTCAAAAAATTTCCGAGATAAAAAAATTGGTTCTTTGTAGTGGAAGAGTTTACTATGATCTAGTACCGCAAGTGGAAAAAGATACTGCAATTGTGCGTATTGAGCAGCTGCACCCCTTTCCTAGAAATCAGGTGAGTAAAATTTTAGAACGCTATAGAGATGTAAAGCGAGTGATGTGGGTGCAAGAGGAACCACGAAACATGGGAGCATACACTTATCTTGTAACTCATGAGGAATCAGCAGATCTTTTAAGCGCAGTAAACATGGAATACGTTGGAAGGGCAACCGCTGCTTCTCCGGCAACAGGGTATTATCGTGCACATGTGAGTGAATTAGAGGCGATCTTTAAGCAAGTGAGGGACGTGTGAAAATAGAAATTTTAGTACCTAGAATTGGGGAATCGATTAATGAAGTGGTCATCGGAGAGTTGAAGAAAAAATCGGGTGACTATGTAGAGGTTGATGAAGAGTTACTGGAGGTTGAATCGGAAAAGGCCACACTGCCAGTTGTGGCAACTAAAGCAGGAAGAGTGCATTACTTAGTAGAGCAAGGAGATACTTTAAAAATTGGTGATAAGATTGCTGAGATCGAGGTTGGCGCCGAGGCCACGACATCCCAACAAAAGGCGGTTCCAGTAGCGTCAGTAGCTCCAGTTGCCCCTGTAGCTGTAAGCGCAGTGGAGGAGTGCGCTCAAGATTGTGGCGGTTGTCCTGGAAGTGTTTGTACTCCAGTTTTTGCTTCACCAGCAGCAGCAAAAATTTTGCGGGAAAAAAATATTGATTTGGAAAAAGTTCCATTAGCGCTGGGTAGTGGCCGCAAAGGAATGATCACCAAGGAAGATGCTCTCAAGATGACTCCGAACTCGAGTAGTAGTGAAGTAATAAGTGGCAGAAGTGTTGAAAGAAAAAAGATGACACTTCTTCGGCGAACCATTGCTAAGCGATTATTAGAGGTGAAAAATTCTACAGCGATGCTCACCTCCTTTAATGAGGTGGACATGTCTCGAGTTGTAACATTAAGAAAGGTGTTTAAAGAGTCGTTTGAGAAGAAATATGGAGTCTCCTTGGGTTATATGTCTTTCTTTGCAAAAGCTTGTGCGGAAGTTTTAAAAGAGATTCCTGAAATCAATGCAATGATTGACGGTGAAGAAATTGTTTATCATCATTATGTAGATATGGGGATCGCTGTTTCTACACCAAGGGGATTAGTCGTTCCTGTAGTTCGGGATACACAGATATTGGCCATTCCAGAGATTGAACAGGGAATTTCTAAACTTGCACAAAAAGCTCGTGAAGGAAAAATTACCCCTGATGAAATGAAAGGTGGAACATTTACCATTACTAATGGGGGTGTTTTCGGATCGATGCTTTCAACGCCACTCTTAAACGCTCCTCAAGTGGGAATTTTGGGAATGCACTCTATTACAGATCGCGCAGTGGTGGTTGAGGGTCAAGTTGTGGTACGGCCCATGATGTATTTGGCACTCTCTTATGATCATCGTTTGGTTGATGGCAAAGAGGCAGTGACCTTTTTAAAACGTGTGAAAGAGTATATTGAAAATCCAGAAAGGTTGTTAATAGCGATTTAAGCTAAATTTTTAAGTGAAGGGAATAAACGATGAGTTTGCAATTTGATGTAGTAGTGATTGGTAGTGGACCTGGTGGTTATACGGCGGCCATCAAAGCAGCACAAAGTGGTTTTAAAACCGCCATCATTGAAAAATATAAGGTACTTGGTGGAACATGTTTGCAAGTGGGTTGTATTCCTGCAAAAACTTATTTGTCTACAACAGAGTTGATGGCGAGTTTTCACCATAAAGCAAAGGACATGGGACTGAATGTTTCCGATGCTCTTTTTAAAGAGATCGATTTTAAAACGCTACAAAAACGAGTAAGTGATGTAGTCCTGAAATCGGAAAATGGCATTAACTACCTTATGAAAAAAAATGGGGTGGAAGTTTTTTGTGGGCATGCAACTTTTGTTGATGCTCATACTCTTGCTCTGGCAAATCAAGAAAAAGAGCTAGAGATAAAGGCAAAATATATTATCATTGCGACAGGATCTAAGCCACTTATTCCTGAACTCTATAAATTGGATGGAGAGCGAGTGATCTCCTCTACTGAGGCGTTAAAGCTCTCAAAAATTCCCAAGCGCTTAGGGGTTATTGGTGGTGGAGCTATTGGTTTAGAATTGGGATCGGTTTTTTCGCGCTTAGGTAGCAGTGTGAGTGTGATCGAATACTCACCGCGGATTATTATGGCCTACGATGAAGAGATGTCCAAAACTTTGGCCTCATCTCTCAAAAAACAGGGACTAAAATTTTTTATAAATTCTGAATGCATAGAAGTTGAAGGTAAGCAGGAACTTAAACTTACCTTGAAAAATCGCACAAGTGGAGAAATCTCATCTGTAGAGGTGGATACGCTTTTAATTGCAACTGGTAGACGCCCTTATACCGAAGGCCTAGGACTGGAAAAAGTTGGAGTTAAATTAAATGCGCGAAAATTTATTGAAGTAGATAGCGAACTTCGCACCTTTCCTCATCCTCACATCTACGCCATTGGTGATGTCATTGGTGGTTCCATGCTTGCTCATAAAGCAGAAGAAGAAGCAATCGCGGTTATTGAGAGGATGAAGGGTGAAAAACCGCACATCAATTACGATGCCATTCCTGGTGTGATTTATACCTGGCCTGAAGTTGCTAGCGTAGGGCTTCGTGAAGAGGATGCTAAAGCAAAAAACATTCCCTATAAAGTTGGCATCTTTCCCTTTTCTGCTAATGCGCGTGGGCGTATCCATGCTGAAACTGAAGGTGTGTGTAAAGTGGTAACTCACAAAGAGAGTGATCAACTTTTAGGTGTACATTACGTTGGGCCACACGCTTCTGAATTAATTGCTAGCGCAGTCATTGCTCTGGAATTTAAGGCCTCGGCCGAAGATTTAGCACGTGTTTGCTATCCTCATCCAACACTATCTGAAGTGCTAAGAGAAGCAAGCTCACTTGCTTTTCGAGGGAAAACCATCAATTACTAGCTGCTTATGATCGGCCATTCAAGATACTTGCACCCACTGTTATAGTTTTATTATTGAGAGCAAAATAATCACCAGGGAGATCTCAAATGCAGCTAAAGATTGAGAAGACGCTACAGTTAGAGTGTGGAATAGAGTTGAAAAATAGGTTGGGTAAGGCGGCCATGAGTGAAAATATGGCCGACCACAATAATTTACCCGCAGAGGAGTTTCTCAATGCCTATGCAAGTTGGAGTAAAGGAGGTGCTTCGCTTGTAATCACCGGCCATGTTATGATTGACCGCAAACATATTAGCGAACCCCATAATGTTATTTTAGATGATGAGGTCTCCGACTTAACTGCTTTTCAGAAGTGGGCCCAAAGCGGAAAGGCCAACGGGACATCACTATGGATGCAGATTAACCATCCCGGAAAGCAAATTCCCAAATTCATCAATAAAGCACCAGTAGCACCATCTGCAGTTGCTTTTCCTACGCCAATGAATAAGCTATTCAATACTCCTCGCGCCTTAAGTGAAGAAGAGATCTGGAGGATCGTCTCTATGTTTGCAACAACCGCCAAGCTTGCCAAAGGTGCAGGGTTCGATGGTGTACAAATTCATGGTGCTCATGGATACCTTGTGAGTCAATTTTTATCCCCCAAACATAATAAGCGTAGTGACCAGTGGGGAGGATCTTTGGAAAATCGTATGCGGTTTCTATTACAAATTTATCACGCCATTAGAAGTGAGGTGGGAAAAAATTTTGGGGTAGCAGTAAAGTTAAACTCTGCCGATTTTCAGCGTGGTGGATTTAGTGAAGAAGAGTCTTTGCAAGTGATACAAAAATTAGATCAGATAGGAATTGATTTTATTGAAATTTCAGGAGGAACTTATGAGGCCCCGGTAATGGTCAAAGGAAAAAAAGAGAGTACACTTGCACGTGAAGCCTATTTTATGGAATTTACCACAAAGGTGAAGAAAGTAGTGAAGACTCCGATTATGCTTACTGGAGGATTTAGAACAAAAGAGGGCATGGAAGGAGCGCTTGCGGCCAATGTAACCGATATTGTTGGCATGGGGCGACCTTTTGCAGTTTATCCCGATTTAGTTAATAAGCTTCTTGAAGATAAGAGTTTCAAAATGCAAATTCTACCTAAAAAAACAGGTATAGCTTTTATAGATGCGATTGTTCCCTTGGAGATAACTTGCTATGTACAGCAAATTCATCGTATGGGAAAAAAGCTTGCACCAAAAGAAAACGCAAGTGTTTGCTTATCAATAATCCAAACACTTTTAGAGATGAAAAGAAGGAGATAACTATGAAAAAGAAAATGCTCTTGGCCGCCACTCTGTTATGTTCATTGGCGGCCGGATCTCTATTGGCAGGTGAGTTAAAGGTTGGAGATGCGGCCCCACTTTTTGAAAGCAAAGATCAAGATGGAAAGAGTTTTAACTTAAAAGCTCAAAATGGGCGTTGGACTGTTTTATATTTTTATCCCAAAGCAGAGACCCCCGGTTGCACCAAGCAGGCCTGTGCTTTTCGTGATTCCATGACAAAAATGCAAGAGGAGAAGATTGATGTCTTTGGCATAAGTAGCGATAGTGTCGAAGAGGTTAAAAAATTCCAGGAAAAGCACCATTTGAATTTTAAATTACTTGCCGATCCTGATCGAAAAATTATTTCCCTCTATGGGACACAAATGCCCATCATCCATTATGCGAAACGCTGGACATTTATTATCGATCCAGAGCTGAAAATTCAGTTTATCGATAAAGATGTGAATGCGGAGAAGGATTCCACTAATGTCTTGAAAAAAATCTTAGAATTAAAAGCAATAAAATAGCATAGTTTAATACTATTGCCTCTTCTGTTTTATTTATTTTAAAAAAATACGATTTTACGTTACCCCTAATAGTATATCAGGGGGTTTTATGATCAAAGAAAAAGTTCAAGCGAGAGTTTTGGTTCTTGGTGCGGGAAAAATTGGCCGTTTAATTGGGTTTTTATTGGCCGATTCCAAAGATTACTATGTTTATCTTGCCGATTTGGCCGAACCCGATGATCGTATAAAACAAATCATGCAAGAAACTACACTGGTAGAGATGGTTTCTTTGAATGCCAAAAACAGTGATAAGCTCAAATCTTTTATCAAACAATACCAGGTGGATATTATTGTCTCTTCTTTGCCTTATTATTGTAATGCCTCGGTGATCGAGATAGCAAAAGAGTTGAATTTACATTACTTCGATTTAACAGAAGATACCAAGACTGCTGCTATTGCAGCAGAGGCGGCCAGAAGTAAAAATAGCAGCGGAAAAGTTTTTATTCCACAGTGTGGACTTGCTCCTGGTTTTATTAGCATTGTGGCAAACGATTTAATGAAACACTTCACAGAGCTTGAAAGTGTAAAACTACGCGTAGGTGCATTACCGACCAATATAAGCAACTCGCTTCAATACTCTATTACTTGGTCAATTGACGGACTCATCAATGAATATGGAAATCTTTGTCAATCTATTGAGAATTATCAAGAGGTAAAAGTATTGCCCTTAGAGGGGATGGAAGAGATCAAAATTGATGGACTCACCTATGAGGCATTCAATACCTCTGGTGGTGTGGGAACACTCGTGGAATCTTACCTGGGAAAAGTTAAAAATTTAAGTTATAAAACGATTCGTTATCCTGGACATGGACAAAAAATGAGTTTTTTGATGAACGATCTGCAACTCAACCACGATCGTGAAACCTTAAAACGTATTTTGGAAAATGTTTTACCAAGAACTTTTCAAGATGTTGTACTTGTTTATGTAGCGGTTACAGGAAAACAAGATGGGCACTTTCAGGAAGAAAATTATGTAAAAAAATTGTACCCCAAGAAAATCAAGGGTATGAGTTGGTCGGCGATTCAAATGACTACTGCCTCTGGGCTTTGTGCTGTTTTAGATTTGGTGATGGCAAATCCTGGTCGTTATCGTGGTCTGGTTCGCCAAGAAGATTTCTTGCTTGAAGATTTTATTCAAAATAGATTTGGACAATATTATGAACAAGCATGAATTTGGTAAGAAAATAGTATCTCGTAATCCTGCGACCGAAGAGGTTATTTCCGAGGTTGCATGCATGGAAATCGAGCGTGATTATGAGAAAATATTTTTAGCTGCTAGCGAGAGCTTTTATGAATGGAGAAGTGTTCCTGCTCCTAAGCGAGGTGAGATTGTTCGCTTGATTGCAGAAGAGTTGCGAAAACATAAAGATAGGCTTGGGACATTAGTCTCTCTAGAGACCGGTAAGTCAAAACGCGAAGGTGATGGCGAAGTTCAAGAGATGATTGACATGGCAGATTTTGCTACCGGCCTTTCGCGGATGTTGTATGGGAAAACAATGCATTCAGAACGTACTGATCATCGCATGATGGAACAGTGGCACCCTCTCGGTGTTATTGGAGTTATTACTGCGTTTAATTTCCCAGTTGCAGTTTGGGCCTGGAATGCTTTTCTTGCAGTAGTCACAGGAAATAGCGTGCTTTGGAAGCCGTCACCTAAAACACCTGGATGTGCACTAGCAATTAAAGAGTTGTGTGACCAAGTGATGGAAAAGCACGCTCCTGCACATCGAGGCATCTTTTCACTTTTTATTAGTGACCAAGATGCAGTGGTAAAAAGAATGGCAGAAGATAAAAGAGTTCCTCTGATCTCTTTTACCGGTTCTACAAAAGTAGGGCAAATCATTGGCGAAGCAGTTGCTAAAAGGTGTGGGCGATCTTTATTGGAATTAAGTGGAAATAATGCAGTTATTGTTGATGAGAGTGCCGATTTAAATCTTGCTATTCCGGCCATTGTCTTTGGGGCCATAGGAACTGCTGGACAGAGGTGTACAACTACTCGACGCCTGATTATTCATGAATCTATTTACGAACGAGTGGTCAGCTCTTTACAGCGTGCTTACCAAAAAATTACCATTGGCAATCCTTTAGATGATAAAAATCTGATGGGGCCACTAATCGATAAAGGCGCTGTAGATAATTTTCTACATGCAATTAGATCCGTAGAAAATGTTGGAGGCAAAATTTTATTTGGAGGAAAGTCTATCCCTGGAGTTGGATACTTTGTAGAACCGACACTAGTGGAGGCACAAAATCACTGGGACATTGTACAGCAAGAGACTTTTGCTCCCATCTTGTATGTGATGAAGTATCAAGAATTTGCTGAGGCCCTACGAATGCAGAACCATTCTGCCTATGGTTTATCATCATCACTCTTCACGACAAATATAGCACGTGCCGAACTTTTTCTTTCTTCACGCGGTAGCGATTGTGGAATTGCCAATATCAATATCGGAACCTCGGGTGCTGAGATTGGCGGCGCTTTTGGTGGGGAGAAAGATACGGGTGGTGGCCGTGAGGCCGGATCCGATTCGTGGCAAGCGTACATGCGAAGACAAACCAATACTATCAATTGGAGTAAAGAGCTCCCGCTTGCCCAAGGAATTAAATTTCAAGTTTAACCATTACATTGCAAAGGAGTTCATGTATGTCTTACAAACAATTGCTCGATCATCTTTGGAGTGATTATTCAGATAGAAACCCCCAAGCAAAAAAAATCCATCAGCTCTTTTTATCCCAAGGGGAAGCTGTTCAAAATGATCACATTGCTCTAAGAACCTTTAATGACCCAAGAGTTAATATCGAAAAACTTTCGCAATTTTTCCTTGACTATGGTTTTGAAGAAAAAGGAGAGTATCATTTTACTGAAAAAAAACTTTTTGCTAAACATTTCGAACACCAAGATCCATTGGCACCACGAGTATTTATTAGCGAGCTTTTAACCGAACAGTTTAGTCCGCGTTTGCAAAAGACAGCTAAGGAGTGTGTCGACTCCATTCCAACACTACTGTTCTCCTCAGAGACGCTCCTCTCCTCTGGGGCCAGTTGGATGCCATCCTACTCCACTTACAAGAGTTTACTGCAAGAATCTGAATATGCGGCCTGGATGTATGCTTTTGGTTATTGTGCCAATCATTTTACGGTGAATGTCAATGCACTAAAAGGATTTGGGCAGCTACAAGAGGTTAACGATTTTTTAGAAAAAAATGGATTTGCCCTCAATCTTTCTGGTGGGAGTATTAAAGGCACTCCTGATGAATACCTAGAGCAATCAAGCACTCTTGCCGATAAGATAGATGTCCTCTTTAAAGAAGGCACCTACCGCATTCCGTTTTGCTATTATGAATTTGCCAAACGTTATCCATTGCCTAATGGCAAACTTTATAGTGGATTTGTGGCCACCTCTGCTGATAAAATTTTTGAAAGCACCAATTCTAGATAGATGATATGGGGTTAGTGAACAATTTTTTGCTTGAAGAGTTTAAATTTTTCAAACAACTCTTCTGCACGTTTTTCTATAAGCGAGACCATTTCCATATATTCTTTTTCCTCTTGCATTGTTTGCCGAAGCAGATTCATCCCAGCTCCAAAGCTACTGTGCAAAGACATAATATCATGAAATAAATCTCTCATCTCATTGTCATATTTTTTCATAAGTTTGCTTCCTTACCTGTCTGCTTAGAAGAGTGGTTTTGTTGAACAACTTTATCATAAATCCTATTTGAAAAATAGTTCATCTCTCTCATGGCATCGCGAGTTCTTCCTCGATTAATATCAATAAATTTATTAATGATAATATTTTTATGATCCTCTAAATACTGTAACAATCCCACGTTTCGAACATAATTTAAAACATAATCATTTAATACTGGGTTCTCTACATTATCCTTGAAATATCTATTCTCATTCTTAAGTACAAAATCGGGCAAATCTTCAATATCAATTCGACCCTTAGGGCACTTAAGCAACAATTCCACAATATCCTCCACATCTCTTACATTCGCGGGATATTGATAATTTTTTAATATCTCCATGGCCGCTGGTCTAATCACTACACGCCGACTTCCGAGCTTTTTCCTAAAATGATCAATCAACAAAGAGATATCATCCTTTCTCTCTTTTAAAGCTCGCAGTGAAATCACATTTTTATAGATTCGATAAAAAAGATCCTCTCGAAATTTTCCTTCCTTGACCAACTTCACCATGTTTTCATTAGTGGCACAAATCAAACGAAAGTTAGAGGAGACAAGTTTATTTCCTCCTACTGGCATAAACTGTTTTTTTTCTATCGCCACTAAAAGTGCAGCTTGCAACGCCATCGGCATAGTCGCAATTTCATCGAGAAAAAGCGTTCCGTTATCGGCCAGCTTTAATTTCCCCATCTTACTTTCTTTAGCATCAGTAAAGGCCCCTTTTTCATGGCCAAAAAGCTCACTTCCAAGCAATGTCTCGGAAATCCCCTTACAATTTATATGTACAAACTGCCCCTTCTGGCCAATCAAAAATTCATGGGCCGCCTCGGCCAGCAAAGACTTGCCAACACCAGAAGCTCCCTCAATAAAGATCGGCCTTTTACTAGAGTTGTTTTCAATCAAAAGAGAGTGTAATTGCGCTATGGTTTCTTTATCTTTTGTGATGTAGCGATTTTTGATAAAATTTTCAAAAAGATATTCATTTCTTTGAAGAGAAAATTTCTCTATGGTCCTAGAAATTCCCGATAAATCAGCACTCTTAATAAAATAATCATTACACCCACAATCATACGCCTTATCGATGAACTTCTCATCATCATAAGAGGATAGTACTACTGTGTAAATTTTCTTTTCTCGAGCGGCCCTTCGGACTAGATTAAAATCGAGATACTCTGTTCCTAATTTCAGATCGAAAAAAGCGACATCATATCTATTTTTTTCCAAAAGCACTGATGCCTTTTCATTGGTATCGGCTTCATCAAACATCGCCTTTCCATTTAATGCCTGAATGATACTCAATCTAAAAAGCTCATCATCCTCAAGAATAAGGACTCGTGGTCTATGATTTTTATTATCGCTACTGATTACATTACCCATAAGCATCCTCTTTTTTATTGGCCTATAGTTTTCGATAAAATTACTGTGCCAGAGAAGCTACATGGAAATAGCAATTGGATCAAGATAAATAAGCAGACTGTGTAATTTCTTCTCGTTGCTACATTACCAATCATCTTCCTCGTAACTATAAGATAGCAACTGATTTGATTTGCACCCATACATGATCATCTACGGTTAAAGCTAATTCTGATGAAGCCTTTCTTGTTAATCGAGAGACAAATACTGAACCTCCTATGGAAACATAAATAAGCAGCTTACCTTTATGCTGGTCATTTAGTATTTGGACGATTTTCCCCGATAACTTATTCTGGATGCTACACTTTTCAGGTTCTTTTTTAGCGATGGAAACATCTCTTGCAATAATACGAGTCCTGACTTTTTGATTAAGTATCATCTGTTCATTATCAGGAACCCACAAAATCCCACCATCAAAATCAATGCGAACTAAATTCCATTTTGTATCAATTTCACCTATAATCCCTTCTATAATAACCCCAATCTCATCTCCAAGGTAAACAGGTAGACCGGTCTTAGAGAAGGTTTCACTGAGTGGGCCATTTGCTAAGACCTTTCCACTCTTCATCACAATAAGATAATCGGCCAACTGAGATACTTCTTGAGGGGAATGAGTCACATACAAAATTGGAATTTTTAACTCATTATGTAGTTTTTGTAGATAAGGCAAAACTTCTTGTTTAAGTTTAGTATCAAGAGATGCCAGAGGTTCATCCATTAAAAGAAGACGAGGATTTACAGCTAGCGCACGAGCAATAGCAACTCTTTGCTTTTCTCCTCCTGAAAGTTTTTCTGGTCTTCTGGTGAGTATTCCATTTATTCCAAGTAGTCCTATTATCTGATCAAGATTGATCACCTCGTTTAGTGTTTTTGTTCGTTTGAGACCATAGCCAATATTCTCCAATACATTTAGATGAGGAAATAAATGGGCCTCCTGAAAAACATAACCTAAAGGACGTTTATTTGTGGGTAATAAAAACTTCTCATTTTGCCAGACCTCACCGCCATAAGAAAGAAAACCATTCTTTACATAATCAAGTCCTGCAATACAACGAAGAAGGGTTGTTTTTCCTGAACCTGAGTGGCCTAAAATTGCAGTGACTCCTTGGCAGGGGATCTTGATATTTACATCTAAATTAAAGTTGGAAAAACTTAGATTAAATCTTGCTTCAATATTGTCCATTGCTATTCCTTCTTTGATTTTGGATTCCATATATAGAGGGCCAACAAAACTAGAAAGGAAAAAATAACCATAACTAGAGCAAGACGGTGGGCCGCTGCATATTCTAATGCCTCAACGTGGTCATAAATTTGTACAGAGCTTACTCTTGTTTTACCTGGGATGTTTCCACCAATCATTAAAACAACTCCAAACTCACCTACGGTATGAGCAAAGGTTAAAATACTCGCCGTCAAATACCCAGGAAGTGCCATCGGTAATATAACTGAAAAAAAAGCGTCTAGAGGAGATGCCCTTAGAGTAGCAGCAACTTCAAGAGGGCGCTTACCAATCGACTCAAAAGCGTTGTTTAGTGGTTGAACCATAAACGGTAGTGAATAGAGAACAGAGGCAACAACCAATCCAGAAAATGTAAAGGGTAGTGGTGATATTCCTAAAGCATTGGTTATTTTTCCAACAAATCCATTGGGTCCCATTGCGAGTAGAAGATAAAAACCAAGAACTGAAGGGGGCAATACTAAAGGCAATGCCACAATAGCGTTTATAATTTTTTTCCACTTTCTTTTACTATGAGTCAACCACCATGCTAGAAGTGTTCCTATAATTAATAAGATAATGGTGGTAATACTGGCAAGTTTAAGAGTCAAGCAAATTGTCTGAATATCATTATCATCAAGAAGCATTTTCAATTTTATTTCTTTCCTGGATTTTTAGTTTGATCTCTCTCTTTAGGAAGAACAAAACCATATTTAATCATAATCTCTCTTGCAGGAGTGGTTTCCATAAAGTCTGCAAACTTCCTTGCCAGTTTGTTATTGGCAGCACGTTTGGTGATTATGTAGGCCTGCTCTAATGGTTTATGCAAATTATCTGGGATAGGCCAATGGGCACCTTGATTTGATAATTCTGGATTCATTGCGATTGAAAGAGCAATAATACCAATATCGGCATTACCACTTTGAACAAATTGTGCAGTTTGAACGATATTGTCCCCATAAACTATTTTAGATTTTATGTCATTCCACACTTTTGTTGCTTCAAGGGCCTCTTGTGCTCTTTTACCATAGGGGGCGTGCTTAGGATTAGCAATGGCGATATGTTTTATCTTGGTATCTTTTAGGTCAGTTAAAGTCATTTTAGAAGCATTATGAGTTGTACTCCATAAAACGATTTTTCCAATTGCGTATAGTTTAACATCTGAAGAAGCAAAGCCATTTTTTGATAACTCCTGGGGGTAACTAATGTCTGCTGCAAAATAAAGATCATAGGGTGCACCCTGCTGAATCTGAGCAAAGATCTTACCTGATGATCCAAAAATAACCTCAAGATCTTCTAAGGGATGATTCTTTTTAAAAACCTTTACAATCTTATCCATCGCATACTTTAAATCAGCAGCGGCGGCGATTGTAATTTTTTCTGCATAAGCAGAACTACTTAATAAGCAGAGCATGAAAAATACTATGAACATCTTCTTCACTTCTTCTTCTCTTTTGTAAAACAAGTTTTACATAGACCGTGAACAAGCAACTGTTTACTATGGATGCAAGCACCTTCAGGAGCTTCTATCCACGGAAGTTTAACTTCTGGCATGCAAGAGGTCTTTTTGCATTTTATGCAAAAAAAATGGATATGATTCCCACAACATTTATGCGAATCAGCGTTTGTATGTATTGAACAGAATCGCCAAATGCCATCTGTACTTAATGTTCTATGGATCAGTTTACTCTTTTTTAAAGTCTCAAGAGTTCTATAAACTGTAACTTTATCAAACGAAGATATTTTTTTATGGGAAGAAAGCTCTGCCTGAGAAAGTGGTTTTTTAGCTTCTAGCAGTAGCTCAAGAATTAAAATGCGTATTGCTGTTATTTTAACATCAGCATCACTTAATATTTTTTCAGTTGCCTTCATGAAACGAGGATAATATAGTTGCAACTGAGTTGCAATCACTTTTTGACCTATTATCGCGATTCACTTCTTGAAATTTTTTCTTTATTATCGATGCTTACCTGGGAATGCATAATACAGTGTGGGATCAGGAATGGATGCTGCAGTAAGTGGTCGTAGATGGAGATTCTTACAAATGGAGTGATTAACTCTAGGTCTAAATATTTTTTTAGGTAATCTTCCGCTCAATAATTAGAAGAACGAAAGTGAGATATATTGCCCCTTGCTTTTAAATCTCTGACAGGCAGAATCATCACCTGTGTTATACAAATAAATCATACAGTCTTGATAGGCAATGGCATACGTCGCATTGATATGGCCATCTGTATGATAGGGGGTCACTTCTCCGTACAATGAATCTTTCACCACCATTACACCATTCATAGTCATATCTGTAAATCCCGCTCTGTTCACAGATAATTGAATTGGATAAATAACTCCCGCACTAACTGATGAAATACATTGTGCTTCTCCAATCATGACAGATGAACCAGTGGCAGTGATAGCGGTAGGAAAGAAACACAACCGATAATCTGTCACTCCACTCTCAACCTGAACAATTATTTTGTTTGCACCACTTTGGCCGCTAAAGCAAATATTGTAAGAACCTATTAAAGGATTAGAGAAGCTATAAGTAGATGGGTAGACATTACATTTAGAAAAATCTGTTGGAAGTGAAGTGGCCATAAGAGATGTTGAGGTAGAAGTAGTGACAGTAGTAGCACTCACACTATTTGTGGTGTTTGTTGTGCCACTATCGCTAGTAGTAGTACTGGGTATATTGCTTGAATTTTTATTACCACATCCAGAGATACTAAAAAATATTAGAATAAATAATAGAAACTTCATTATCTTCCCCAAATTTAAATTTATAATATCTGGTCTTTAAATTTTAAAAAAAACACCAAATATTTGTAATTATAAAACAAAAGACATTGTCATATCAGATATTAACACTAAATGTTGTAGTAATTGTGGAATGATAAATTATAAGGATATGTTCTCTTGATGATGGAGTTATCATCAAGAGAACTGTTGAAACTACTTTTTGCTATAAACTGGTAAGCTGATTTTAACTTTTGCTCCTACAATTGTGTTTTTATCATGATCGATAATATTACCTATTTCAATGTTGCCATGATGGACGTCTGTAACGGTTTTCATAATAACTGATCCAAGCCCAAGAGATGCTCTTCCATCTGATGTTTGAGTTAAGACTCTAGTTACTCTCCTCTTGCCATAAGAGTCCAGCGCTTTTTGAGAAAACCCATTTCCATCGTCTTCAATTGATATAACCACATTTTTTTTATCATCACTTAAATAAATTAAAATCTTAACTGAAAACTTGGCAAAAGATAAAGCGTTCTCGAGTGCATTTCTAAACATCCTTCGCAATAGATGTTCATCTCCTAATGTCTCAATCTCTTCATTATGAATGTCTGTTGTGAAGTTTATTTTTTTATTATTTGATATGTATTGAGTGGACATGTTTTCTATTTCATTGACCACTAACTCATTAATTATCACATGATTTCCGCCATGATGATATTTAGGCTCATTGGTTTGTGCCAAAACTAATAAATCTTCAACTAATCGTTCGAAATATAAAACTTCTTTTAATGATAAAGTAATCATTTCATCATGAACTTCCTGGCTTAAACTACTTCCTTTTGAGCTAACGGTTTCCAATATATTCTTTAAGGAAGTAATTGGAGTTCTTAAATCGTGAGCAAGCTCTTGCAGAAGTGTAACGCGAGATTTCTCAACATTTCTTAATTGCTCAACCAGCCGCTCGATTTCACTGGCCATCTGATTAAATCGATTCATCAATTGTCCAACTTCGTCCATCTTTTTTATAGGGAATCTGGCCTTTAAATTTCCATTTTGTAGATCAGCAATGACAGAATCTGCTAGTAGAGCATTTTTTTGTAAAGAACTAAATAACAGAACCAATCCCATCCACACACCTAATAAAACAGAGAGCAATAAGAAAAGTATAGGAAAAACACCCATTCTATGTGATCCAGGGAATGGATAAAAAGGATGAGGTGGGCGTGGAGGTGGAGGCAATGATGAGGATTCAAAATTTTTCCTCCCTGTTTCCTCATACAAATACTCTGTAGAATGGCCACTAAATTTAACAAGCCCTCTCGGCATGGGCATTTTTCCTGAGTAATCTTGGTCAATGGGGATATGTTCATACTCTTTTTGGGGCAGATTTACTTTTTTCCAATCAAATGGTAAAAAATCTCCTTTGGGGTAACGAATATTTCCTTTATCATCGACAATTGCAAAATATACTGGCATGGAATTTTCGTGTAGTTTTTTTACAAGAATAAGAGCACTGGGACGATCATTAGAATTTAAGTGATCTATCAATTTAGCAAAAAAAACAGGAAGAGGGTTTATTTTTATTTGATCGGACATTCTCATTTGATGGATCATGTTGACGATAAGTAAATTGGCCAAAAATCCAAGTATAATAAACAATATAATAATAACTGCAATTACGGTGTAGTGTTTACGAAACATAGGTGATCTAATCATTTATTCTCCAACCTATATCCAACTCCATAAACTGAAGTTAGTTGAATTGATTTTACTCCTGCTTTCCTTAGTCTAGTACGAATATGACTTATGTGTGAGTCAATGGTTCTGTCATATATTTCATTATCTTGACCAAGAAAATCCAATAAAGTTTTTCTAGTCACTACCATTTCAGAGTGTTGAACAAAATAATTAAAAATATCAAATTCACGTCTTTCAAATACTATTTCTTGGTCATTAAGCATTACTCGACGTTGGTCTATTAAAATCAGTAATTCCCCATAACGAATTTGTTGCTCACGTTTCCGAGGTTCTTTTATTGCAATTTTAATTCTGGCCAATAGTTCTTTGTTCCCAAACGGTTTTCGGACATAATCATTAGCACCTAACTGCAATCCTTCTACTACTGAATCCTCATCCGTTTTTGCAGTAAGAATAATAATTGGAATTTGGATGTCAGATTTTCTGATGTTTTGTAAAAGATCAAGGCCGTTTCCATCCGGAAGATTTAAATCAAGAATGATTAAATTTAATTTACTCTTTATTTCAACGTTAGATGCTGTTTTAAAATCTCTGACCCACAGAACCTTATATCCTTCAACTTCTAAACTAACTTGAAGTCCTCTTCCTAATATCGGATCATCTTCAACTACAAGTATTTCGATCATGTTGTACCTTATTGATTTGATCAAGATAGCCAGGGTTAAATATTTTTGTAACTGCTCACACCCCTCAACCTTCACCTCTCAACCAAATGCTGTTAGCTAAGCAACTTTCAGCATCCGGTAGAGGGTAGATGGCTGAAGGGTGTGAGCAGTTACATATTTTTTACATATTAATATTTTTATTTTATCAGTTTAATGTACTGGTGTTATATATTTTGAAAAAAATTTTTAAAATGCAAATCCACCTTTGAAACCCATGTTACTATTGCCTGTACTTCTTGATGGGAATGATGAAAAATTCATTTGTCCACTGCCTAGTCCCATCATGCCCATATTTCCTCCCATACCCATCATGTTTCCGTTCATACCTCCCATGCTACCTCCATAGGCATAGCCAAAACCACCCATATTCATCATAGGAGAGAAACCTATACTGCCACCCATACCACTACCTAGTCCCATCATGCCCATCATGTTTCCATTCATGCCTTCCATACTACCCATGCCCCCTGTATTTCTTCCAAAGCTACCATTTGCATTTTGCGTTTGTTGCGTACCCATTCCAGTAGAAACAGATGATCTGCTTCTATTCTTGTTTCTCAGTAACATTTCCATTTCCATTAATTCTGGGTCATTGGGATCTAAGCTACTTATTTTAGAAAATTCATCATCAGCATCCCTTTTTTGGGGCCTTCTTCTATCAGGTCTGCTTGGTCTTGCGTTTTTCTCATTATCAAAATCACTACTTCTGTCCCTGATGTTTTGATCATTCTCTCTTGATTTTCGTGGCACTTCATCTTTTTTTCGATCCTTCTTGGAATCTGAATCCGAATCAGGTGATACTCTTCGAGGTGGTATTGGTGATGGCCCATCCTTCTCGATTTCCATTCTGATTCTGTCAAAATCCTTATGACCAATACTGCTCGAAATACTTTGTCGAATTTGTCCTTCTGGTGAAACTTCATTCTTTCTATTACAAGGATCACTACCACTCTTCCCTGTTTTGACTTCTTCTAATCTTAAATAAATTAATGGTGGAGAACTTATATCTTCAGTCTCTTCCTTTTTAATTTGAACAGTTTTGTGATGAAGAATTCCAATTTTTACTATTTTTGCATGAACATTTTTTAATTTCATCCGAACTTGATATTGATTGCTTATTTCAGTGTTTTTCCCAAGATCTGAAAGGGAGATACAAGGAATTTCATCACAACTTTTTTTATTCGATTGCAAACAAGATATTCCTTTGCCCGTAAAATCGATAATACGAAAATGAACATACCCACTTGAACTTGGAGTATCCATGGCTACAACCCTTAAATCATTTTTGCAGATACTTGGGAAATTACCAGTAAGCTCTACTAACCCTAGTGCTGGATCTAGTTTTATATCAAAATTTTGAATTAGATCTTTTGCTTGTTCTAAAGAAAAATCATCTCCTTTTTTGGAGGCAGAAGATTCAGAAGAATGGTGTAACAAAGGAGTAGCATCCTTTGTTATGCTCGTTTCTATTATGTTTGCAGAAATCTTTGGCCCTAAAAATCCAGGTGCTCGATCTGGTTTTGAATCTGCTACTTTAACAACTATGAGATCATCCCCAATAGTTTCATTGGTATCAAATCGAGGGTGGTTATCTCTAGGAGAGAAAGAAGATGGAGGTCTTAAATCACCTTCACCCATTGGTGGTGGCCCACCTCTATCCATACGAAAACCTTTTGGCGGAAAACCATTTTTATGTGGCATTGGAAAATCAGATGATTCAGCATTGGCAGTAGATATCTGGTAGACCCCTCCCATTAGGAAGAGGACAATAAAATATTTAAAACTAACATTCATCCACATATACAAACTCCATCAAAATAAGGTTCTTATTGTGCAAACGTGAGTATTTATAAATTTTTGATCTACGAGATATTAACGCAAGATGTTGTAGTAATTGTGGAATGAAAATAAAATTTGTCTATATGATTTCATTTAAAGTTAATTAAGGCCCTTCGAGAAGTGCCAACCAGGGCGGGCATGTGTTCAATTTCAGAACTTATCTTTTAACTGGCGCAGACTCGTAGGCGACTTTCCTGTTGCTTTATTTTTTTCCATTCTGGCATTTTCTTTTTCATAAAACCTCCAGAGAACTACAGATTTGGAGTGGATGATAAAAATTAGACCTAACTGGATTACATTTCTTTGTACGAACCGGAGAGAAGATCTTCTGTCTTTACCTGAAAAACATCAAGTAGTTCATTAACTTTTTGTACTTCTTTTTCGATTATGGAATCCTCATTGCAAACAGCTTCTAGTTCAAAAAATGTTCCAAGATTAACAACATCGTCAAGATGGATTCGGATATTATCCTTCAGGTAGATGTGTCTTTTTTTTTCTACAACGGAATCGATTCCAAGAAGTGTAGAAAATATTTTTTTTGTTTCTGTGGCCGAGGCCACAGGAATGAGAACATAATGACTTGATTTAGCATCTTGTCTGTTATCGCGAATATAAGGAACAAGGTATGCACCTGAAAGAGATGACTCTCTTAATTTAAATCTTCCAGAGGAGGTTTTGAAATATGTATCGACTTGATGGTCACATCCGACATATTGGGATTTCAAGTTTTCTGCAATTTTTTTTCCATTTTCCAGATCAAAATATTTCGCCTTGATTTCTATGTTTTCCACGAAAACCTCCAGATCCAGTACTACTTGAGTGAAATTATAAAATTTAATTTTGCAAAAAACTTGTATTATAAATGGCGGAGAATGTGCGATAGCTTTCGAACTGCTTGTTTCTCCATTCTCAATGAGTAAGTTATCAGAATCACCATGTATTTAAAAGTTGAAATTTAGCGTTCTCCAGGAAAATGGCCCATTCTCCACATGGAGAACGCTGTGGAGAATTTTTATTGCCATGGCCGATTACAATACACTCCTATCCTGATATAGGAGTTATGCATCTAATGACCTGCCTTGTAAGGATCAAAGTTGTTCACAAGATTATTTGGCCAACACTCTTTGTCGAAATACTTGGGTGCAAATACAACTTCTATTTTCATTCGATCAGGATCTTCAAAAAGAACGGAGTAATAATTCTCATTACCATCTGGGCTATCTTGATAAAGTGAAGCAATACTGTTTTTTTTGAGGATTTCATCATAAAAAATATCTACTTCTTTTTTCGAATTAGCATAAAGAGCAATATGATTGAGGCCAATCCTTTTTCGATGAAATCCAGCGTTTTTATATTTATCTGCTGCTGGACTTAAAATTATTTTAAGAAAACCATCACAATAAACAGTGCAATCAGTTGTGCAAAGAAAACGTTTCCAACCAAGCGGGAACAGAATTAGATCATAAAATTTAATAGATTTTGCGTGTTGGGAAACATTGATTTCAACATGCGATAGCCTTGTTGATGTGTTCATTTTATTTGATGATCCTGTAAGCTGTCGATCTTCCTCCACCAATTTTTTCAATAATTTTTTTTCCTAACAAGATATTTAGATCAGATACAGCTTGCGTTCGTTCGAGCCCCATCATGACAGCATAATCAGCGGCCTTAATTGTAATATGACGCTTAAAAAGAGAAATGGCCTTGGTTAAGCGGTCATTGTGAATAAGTTCTTCCGAATAGATCTCTTGCGAGAAAGGAGAAATTCTTGAAAGTGCTTCCTTGTATGTTTCTTTTAAGCACTCAAGCCAATAGACAATCCATGAAGTAATATTTTGATGAATAGAAATGTCATAATAATTCTGTGCTTGAAGTGATCTGAGGGATTGATAGTAGAGAGATCTATTTTTCTCATGTTGTTTCTCAATTGCTGCATATTTTTGAACATCAAATCCACCGCTAGTGAGAATTGTGTTGGTGATGAGACGGGCCAAGCGACCGTTTCCATCCATGAAAGGATGGATGGTCACAAACTCATAATGAAAAATAGGGGCCAAAATCAAAGGACTTACTTTTTCAATAAGGGATTTTTGAATATAGTTAAGAAGTCCCTTCATCAGAGGTAAGACATCCTGGGCCTCAGGTGGAAGATAGACGATGCTCCCAGATTTAGAATCTTTAATAACATTTTGAGCTTCTCTAAAATGTCCTTTTAGTTTTCCTCTAACAATTTTTTCAAGAAGCATCGAATGAATCGAAAGAATAAAATCAATATCTATTTTTTTAGGGAAATGATTTTCAAGGATATATTTTCTAGCTTTGGAATAATTAAGAATTTCATGGAGATCATGATTTAAAGATATTTTACTTTTACTTTCAAGGGCCTTGGTTACTTGATCTCTTGTAAGTTTATTTCCTTCAATTTTCGTTGAATAGTGGACAGCATCGATATTGGCCAAGGAAGAAATTTGATAGTCGTCCTTTACGGCACGCACGGAACTATTTAGTTCGCCTTGCAACGAGGAGATCTCAGAAATAAGATTTACGACTGTAGAGTTAAATGTGTATGGATGGGGTTTAAATTCCAACATACGTCATAATAACATTCTTTCGTTATTCTTTCAATAATCTTTCGATATGGTAAAAGTTCGAAAGTGCTGTAAAAATGCACTTACTTTCGAATCAAAATCTTATTGATTTTAAAGGGATATTGTGTCAGATCAAGAATGGCGGAGACTATGAGATTCGAACTCATGATACGCTTTCACGTATACACGCTTTCCAAGCGTGCGCCTTCAACCGCTCGGCCAAATCTCCGTGAGGGAAGTACAAAAGATTAGCTTAAACATAATGATAAATTTTGAGGACGAAAAGCAAAAAGTTATAGGAGTGTGAAAATAGTTGAGTGGGTGCGAGGCGATAATAACATTTTCTTACTGTAGAATTAAATATAAAAAAAAATCGTGACAAAAAAAACAAGATGTAATACGGTTTTTAAGCTTTTTGTTCTTTGATCACTTTGGGGTGGTTGCATTTTGACACATGGATTGTAGAGAGTGTGGCCTGAGATTTAAGACCCGTTGAACCTGATACGGATAATGCCGGCGAAGGGAACGCAGAATTATTTGTTAAAATTTCTTGTGTTGCTGAAAATA
This sequence comes from Oligoflexia bacterium, assembly GCA_015231955.1. Classification (GTDB taxonomy): domain Bacteria; phylum Bdellovibrionota; class Bacteriovoracia; order Bacteriovoracales; family Bacteriovoracaceae; genus JADGAN01. Next base: position 70,751 of record JADGAN010000015.1, read on the forward strand.
AAATCGAGGTCTAACTGTTTGTGATCAGATTACTCTAACTTGGAAGTTCTGTTGCCAGGATAAGTACTGTCTACTTGGGTTTGGAATAGGGGTTGTCCGAAGCTTCTTAATGAAGGCGAGCGGACTAGGCTATCCTCGACTTGGGGTTTGGTTGAGGATACTCAAGTGGCATTTGTAGTACGGGGGGTACAGTTGAGAGGGGTTTTGAGGAGTATCTGAGTTTACATTAGACAAACTCGGTGCAAAGAGGGCCGCGGATCTGTTTTTTTTGCGTTTATCGTAAAGAGGACATTCGCGGCCTCTCCTTTTTTAAGAGGGGATTTTTATGATGGAAGTGAGAACGCAGCTGGAGTTGGCCCAGCAAAAAATTGTTTCTGATGAGATGAAAGTTGTTTGTGAGCGAGAGGGGATTTCCGAAAAATTATTGTTAAAAAATTTGGCGTGTGGAAGAGCGGTGATCTTAAAGCATCGTTTGCACCAGTGTGTTCCGGTGGGTGTGGGTAAGGGCCTTAAGACAAAGGTTAACTCCAATATTGGAACATCCAAGCAAAATGTGGATATAGAGAGTGAGCTTGAAAAACTTCAAGTATCGATCAAATATGGTGCAGATACGGTGATGGATTTAAGTACGGGTGGCGATATTCGTGCCATTCGTAAGCTTATGGTGGAGCAGTCGTCGATACCGATAGGGAGTGTGCCGATTTATGATGTGACGGCGGTGGAGTCGGATGTTAGCAAGATTTCAGAGAACGATTTTATTGAGGCCATTCGTGCGCATGTTGAAGATGGTATGTCTTTTATTACGGTGCATTCGGGGCTTTTGCGCGAGTTTATTCCACTGACGAGAAAGCGGCTTTTAGGGGTGGTTTCTCGAGGGGGAAGTTTTCTTACAAAGTGGATGAGTTATCACCAGAAAGAGAATCCACTCTACACCTATTTTGATGATATTTTAAAAATTGCTAAAAAGTATGATGTAGTGCTTAGCCTTGGTGATGGGTTACGGCCGGGGTCACTTAAAGATGCTACCGATGAAGCACAGATTGCAGAGTTGCGGGTGTTGGGAGAGCTGGTGAAGCGCTCACGTGCAAGTGGTGTGCAGGTGATTGTTGAAGGGCCCGGACATGTGCCGATTCATCAAATTCGTGAGAATATGTTGTTACAGAAGCAGCTTTGCGATCATGCGCCTTTTTATGTTTTAGGCCCACTAGTGACTGATGCCGCCTTAGGGTATGATCACATTGCGTGTGCGATTGGTGGAGCGATGGCCTCCTATTATGGAGCAGATTTTCTTTGCTATGTTACGCCAATGGAGCATCTGGGGCTTCCTAATATAAAAGATGTGATTGAGGGTGTAGTGGCCACAAAGATTGCAGCACATGCTGGAGATGTGGGCAAGGATCGTCGCCACCAAGCACTGGATGATGAGATGAGTACCCATCGGAAAAATTTAGCTTGGGATAAGATGATTGCGCTTGCGCCTAATGTGGATAAAATTCAAAATTTGGAGTGTTTCAAAAATAGCACTGACCCTTGTTCGATGTGTGGGGATCTGTGTGCGATTAAAGTTTATCGTGAGAGTGGAGAAATAAGTCAATGCCAGCAATGAGGATTAGCGAGCTTGGAGGAGAGTTTGCCTTAATTGAGAGAGTGTCCCCGAAGGGATTAAGGCAAAGTAAGTGGGCCCGTGGTGTGCTTAAGGGGATTGGCGATGATTGCGCTATCCTTAAGCTTGATCGGGAGCGAGCGCAGGTGATTACCACAGATATGATGGTGGAAAATGATCACTTTTCACTTTTATGGCAAACCCCGAGTGATGTTGGTTTTAAACTTGGGGAGTCGAGCATTTCAGATATTTTTGCCATGGCCGCTACTCCAAAGTACGCCTTTATCTCCATGTCGATTAAGTCGGAGACGACGGTAGAGTTTATAGATGAGTTTTACAAGGGGCTTTACCAGTCGTTTACGAGGCATGGGGTTTTGCTTTTAGGAGGTGATACCACCCATGGAACAGAATATGTATTTTCACTAACAGTAATTGGGGAAGCTAAGATTAAGGATATTCGTCGGCGAGATGGTGCCAAGGTTGGAGACCGCATTTGCGTGACTGGAAAGCTGGGTGAGAGCACCGCCGGACTCAAGTATTTATTGAAGCATAAGCGTGAAGGGCGAGTGGCAGAGATAGTTGAGCATAAAGAGCAGTTAAAGCGACTCAGAAAACATTTGCGCCCTCATTGTCGAGTGCTTGGGGAGGCCATAAAGATTGGTCGCTTTGCAACGGCAATGATCGATGTTTCCGATGGGCTTGCTCCAGAGGTAAAGCATATTGCTAAGGCAAGTGCTGTGGGTGCGAGGATTTTTTTAAGAAGCGTACCGCTTTCAAAAACTACACAAGAGATTGCCAAAGAGTTGGAGCACGATGCTTATGATTATGCCCTTTATGGTGGAGAGGATTATGAGTTGGTGTTTACGATAGCAGAGGCCGATCTTGCAAAGCTTAAAAAGTTAAATTTTAAAGATTTTAAAGTTGTGGGAGAGGTTGTCGCAAAAAAATTGGGTGTTATGATAAGAGATGAGATGAAAAATGAGGAGTATGCACCCAAAAAAGGGTATGATCACTTTGGAGTGTAATAACGATGGGCCGTATTCGTATTAAGGTTGTTCCCCCTTCTTTTCCCGAAGTTCCGTTCAATAAAATTCTACCTAAGCTAAAAGAGAAGCAAGAGTGGCAAGTCATTTGTGGTGATGCTCATCACTATAGAGTCGGTCTCTACTCTCCTAAATTCACTTCATTGGCAGAAGTAGAACGATTTGAAAAGCACACTTGTGATGAGTTTTTCATGCTGATTGCCGGGAAGGTATCACTGGTTTTAGTGCAAAAGGGCCATATAAAAGTTGTCCCGCTAAAGTTGTTTCAACCCATGATGGTCAGTGATTGGCATAATGGGTTTTCTCCCAAAGGAAGCTACACAGGAAAAGTTTTGGTGGTAGAGAGAGACCGTTTTACAACACTCTATAAGTCAAAATTTGATTTAATTACTTGAGTTTATGCTGCTGTCAGCATAGTTAAATTTGCTTAAAGAGTAGGTAGTTTTTTTGAGTGGCCATTCCCTCACATTAATAAAGTTGCTACAATAAATTTCAAAGAGAGTATTTTCGTGCTTTTCTTGATTAAAAGACAATCACAATTATGACAAACAGGAGTGATAAAGTTGACTAAGACCACTGTTTTTATCATTGAAGATGAGATCGATATTGCAGAGCTAATCAGGATGAATCTTGAAAAAAACCAAATGAAAGCACTGGTTTTTGTCAATGGAGAAGACGCGCTAGAGGGAATGAAACATGTTATTCCTGATGTGGTGATCTTAGATATTGTTCTTCCTGGAGGAGAGAGTGGATTTGATATTTGTGCTAAAATCAAAAAAGATTATGGATCAAAAAATATCGCGGTAATCATGGTGACCGCAATAGGAGATGATGCTGATATTATTCGTGGATTAGAGTTGGGTGCAGACGATTATGTGACGAAACCTTTTTCACCTAGAGTTTTAATGGCCAGGATTACTGCGGTACTTCGAAGAAAACAACAACAACAAGCAGGAGAGCGTGATCTAATTACTTATCAAGATTTGATGATTAATCCTGGAAAAAGAGAGGTAATGCTCTCTGGGCATAGTATTGACTTAACTTTCACTGAATTTCAAATTTTACACGTTTTGGCGAAAAGACCTGGGTGGGTTTTTACACGCTCTCAAATAGTGAACTCCATAAGGGGGGAAGGCCATAACGTGACTGAGCGTTCAGTTGATGTGCAGATTGTGGGGCTACGAAAAAAAGTGTTTCAAGAGGACTACGATTATATAGAGACTGTTCGTGGAGTGGGATATCGCTTTAGAGAGAGGTGTTCGCAAAATTTAAATGAGAGATAAGTTGTTCAAGAAGTTATTAAGGATGCATCTGTTGCATGCGCTGATTGCGTTGATTGCGTTGAGTGCAATGCTATCAGGAAGGGGCGGGGTAGCAAGTGATGAGCAAAAAGAGTTAGTGGCCTCAAGTTTTCTTCCTTTGGAATTTCAATTTTTAATAGAGAGTTATCAGAAATATCGTTTGACTAAAGGAGAGCGAGAGGAACTGTTTTTGTGGGTGAGAGAGATTGATAAGAACCTAAGCTATATGCCAAAGAGGTACCTTTTTTTATTGGTGAAGGTGGAGATTTACAAGGAAATTTTAGATTGGAAAGTTTCACCACCGCCAGTAGCGCAGCTAGAGACAACCGTGGCCGATGATAAAGTGGTGGAGATTGTTCCTGCAAAAAAGAGGCGGCCAAGTAGGGCCAGTATTAAAATTTTGACAGAGAAGTTGAGCGAAAATTATCAAGGTTATAATTCATTTGCTAAGTGGATGGTTGAATCGATACAGGCCGATCTTTGGGATGTTGGTGATATCGATGCGTATTTCGATGAACAAAAAAAGTTATCAGCGAGTGAGAAGATAGTTAGAGAAAAAGTAAATCTTCTATATCCATGGTACCAGAGCATTATTTCGTTAACAGCGGAGGAGTTTAATAATGAACTTAAGCCGCTGATGCGATCTTTATTAGCTCGAATAGCATTTTACTCAAGACTTATGGTTCATTACTCTTCCTTTCAGTATAAGCGTGTAGCGAGTAAAGTATCGTCTGTTTCGGAGTATGATAATTTTGATTTGGTTGTTAGAAGTGAAAACAGCAGTAGTGATGCAATGGAAAAAACAGAAGAGGGCCTTGATAAGTATCAAAAAATGAAAAGGGATGAGGCCAATAAGATTATCGAAGATTTAAATATTCCAGAGAGTAGTCAAGAGCATCCATTAGAGCAGTGGCAACCAAAGGATTGACTTCAAATTACAACATTGATAGTGATTAGTGTTAGTGCTACCCTCTTCACAAAAGCAAGGAGACACAAAGAGCTATGGGATTATCTAAGCAAGCTTATAAAGGGACACGTGACCTTTTTCCTGTAGAGAAAAGAGTTCAAGAGTATATGTTTACGAAGATGCGCCAAAGCGCTGCGCTTTTTGGTTATGAACCCTATGATGGCCCTTTATTGGAAGAGGTGGAGCTTTATAAAGCAAAGTCGGGAGAGGAGCTTATCAATGAACAAATCTACTCCTTCACCGATCGTGGTGGACGCTTTGTGGCCATTCGACCGGAGATGACCCCTACACTTGCAAGAATGGTCGCGCAAGTTTACAAGGAGTCTTCGCGGCCCTTACGCTGGTATGCCATTCCTAACTTGATGAGGTATGAGAAACCACAGAAAGGAAGGTTGCGTGAGCATTGGCAATTTAATTGTGATATTTTTGGTGCGCCTCCGATGAAGGGTGAGTTGGAGATTTTATCGGTAGCAGTGAATTTAATGAGGAGTTTTGGTGCTACTCAGGAGCATTTTGAAATTTTAATCAACGATAGAAGAGTTGTTGATGATCTTTTTATGCGTGTTTTGCAATTAAATCAAGAGCAAGCGCACCGCTTGTATAAAATTATTGATCGCTCCAAGAAAGTTCCACGTTCGGTCTTTGAGCAGATGGTGGCAGAGCTTGCATTGCCAAAAAAGCTGGAGGAGACATTTTGCTCTTATGTGGATTTGAGTTCATTTGAAGAACTGTTTTCCTTTTTGGAAAAATTATCTCTTCATGATACCAAGGATTATTTGCAAGGATTTACGCAAAAACTTTTGGAGTTTGAGCTTCTGGATTATGTAAAATACGATCCCACCATTGTGCGTGGGCTAGATTATTATACTGGTGTGGTTTTTGAAATCTACGATAAACACCCAGAGAATCGTCGGGCCATTTGTGGAGGAGGAGCTTACGCAAATCTTTTGGAGATCTTCAATGAAGGGCCACTCTCGGGAATTGGCTTTGGCCTAGGCGATGTTACTCTACGCGATTTCTTGACTACACACCAATTGCTTCCCGATTTGTCTAAAGCAGATGTGGATGTGTACTTGGCCTTTCAAAGCGAAGAGGGAGAGGTTCTTAGCTTTAAGCTTGCAAGTGAGCTACGAAAACGGGGAGTGAAAGTTTCACTGGCGCTTTCACCACTGAAAATGAATAAGATGATTCCGACGGCGCTTCGAAGTGGAGCGAAATTTGTGGGGATTCTAGGTGATAGTGAGGTCTCAGAAAGCGCCATCAACTTAAAAAATTTGCTAACAACAGAGCAGCAGCGCTTTTCACTAAAAGATATTGAGGAGATGAAAAATACTATTTTTTCTTCTCTGGAGAAGTAGGGGATTTCAGTTGTAAGAGCTTGGGATAGCCATACTTTAGGTAGGCACCTGAGACTCGTTGGAAGAGAGTCTCGTCAGTATCATTTCCAATAGCACCTTTGGCCTTCGGATCTTGCATACTATTATGGCTAGCATTTAGATTTTTTCCATGAGTATGGTCATTGCCCACTTGTTGACCATAAGAGTTGTTGTTTCCTGGGCCATCAAGACTAGTGGAGGGACTCCATCCTTCTCCTCCACTTCCACCATGTGTACTATCTGCGTCCGTGCCCGCACTTGCCCTAGAGGGAGAGGCAGCATTGCTGCCTTTATTTTTATTCTTGTCCTTATTGTCTTTGTCTTTGGCAGCGGCACCCTCATCGAAGAAGGAGGTATCAATGGAAACACCATCACCAGAGAAGAAACTACTGCCACTTAAAGCATTGTAAAGACCATTTCTTTGCGCTAGCAACTGTTTACCTCGACTGCTTTTACCCACTTGCCGGTTCCAGTTGTCAAAGAGCTCTTCTCTGAATTTATTGTTGGCATTGACAATTTTTTTTGCTTCATTGCTCCAATTGCTCTTGGGATCTTTGCCCTTTGCTTTGGTAGAGATCTGGTGATGCCTTTGCTTGCCCAATGCCTGTTGAGCAGTGTTGTTGGTGACGTGATTATTATTACCTCCACTGTTAAGTGCCGCAGCTGTTGGTGCAGGATTACCCTGGTCATTAATGCTGGTAGAGACATTTGGTGGTGTAAAGTTTATATTTGCACCCTCGCCTAAAGGATCGTTTAGCCAACTTCCAAGTGAAGAGAAATCAATAGGAGGGATCGTCTCGATCCTATTATCGGAGATAGGTCCACTATACTCATAAACTCCAGTATCAGGATTATACATATAATTTTCAACCTGCTGCTGGTATTGGTCGAGGGTCTCTATGCGCTCTTCCAATTGCTCTACAACGTGATCATTTTCTGGTCCTTGAATACTAGAGATCAAATCGTATGCAAACTGCGCGTAGGGGATAATTCCAGGTTGGTGATACTTAATATTTTCACCAGCAGTATAAGGAAAGTTGATGTGCATTTTTTTGACGTATTTCCCAAATTGCTGGTTATTAAACCATTCAACTGTTTCATTTGTAAAATGGGTAGAGCCATCACTATTGGTGAGAAGGACTTGAATGGTTCGAGATTTAGGAGACTCAAACATACGATGTTTGACTGCATACTGATAGGATAGCTCTGCCATCTTTTCTGCAAATTTCTCATCATCGATATCATGAGTTTTTTGAGCATTGTCATCGGCCGCAATGAGATAAAGTTTTTCTAGGTAAGGATTTTTGCCATTATCGATATTAACTTCATTTTGAGATTCGCCATAATAAGAAGCTCTGGCAAAGGAATCCATAAGATCGGCATAAGTAAAATCAACTTTCTTCACAACACTAGGATCGTCAATAATGGCCTTAGGAAGGGTAGGATCAGAGAGAAAAGCGTGTGCATTTCTATAGTAGTAAACATCCTTAATACAAAGTGCTGGAGGAATATACCGTTGGCAAGTGTGATTTTTAGCAATGTAGTATTTGGTCATCGTACATTCGACATTAACTCCTACCACTAAAAAGAGAATGAATTTGGGTTTTCCGACACATTTATCAGTGATGCGGTCGTGGGAGGAGAGCTCATCAATGAGGTGGCCAAATATTTTTCTTTTGTAGAGTGGATCTTCTATTATATATTTGCTTGAACTGATGTTAGTGCCATCTTGAGAACTATAAAAGACATGCAAACCTGTAAAGGTTGCAAGCAGAGCGAGGGATAAAATAGGAAAAATAAAGAAGGCAACAAATCCTATAACGAGTAAGAAGATACATAAAATAATATTGCACCCCTTATAGGTGGTTTTCTTCCAGGTTACAGATGCCCAGGTGTAGCTGCTATCATAGTCAAGTATCCCAGAAGAAGTAGAGGCGTATTGCTGGAGAGGGCATGCTTCTCCTGCATACATTTTGCAAAACTCAGGAACAATCTCTTTGGTATAGCGATCAAGGGCCTTGATGCGAAGACCTTGCAGGGCCTTCATATGACAATTTTGGGCCTTTAAAAAATCGAGTTGATTGACGCCCTCAATTTTTTGGTTCTTTACAAAATGGTAGCAACGAGATTTTAAGATATTTTGATAGTTGCTTCCCTCTTGGGTGAGATCGCTTTGAATTGCTCGATATTTTTTCCCGGTCTGTGCTAAAATCCAACGCATTTGATGAGAGGTATTGACGTCGGTTAAGAGGAGATCCTCTTTTTTAGCATCATCCAGTCCTTCGGTGAGAAAGGCGATCGCACTAAGAAAAACTTCATATTGGGTGGTTAAGTAAGGGGAGTTGCGAATGATACAATCTTTGAATTTTTCATCAGGGGGATTTGCCTTTTCTATACTCTCCACCTCTTTTTCATAAAGATCATAAATTTTTAAAGTTGGGCAATACTCATCGCGAAGATTGGCCGTGAGATTTTTACCTTGATTTGAGGGAGTGCTCGTCGCTGTAGGAACAAGTGCTTGCGCCATGGCCTGAGGGAAAAAGAGATCGGCAATGGTGCTAAATAGACTTGTGGTCGCTGGCGGGGCCACTGCTTGGTTTTGGCGTTTAATCGGTACTGCTGGAGCAAAATCGGGAACGCAACGGCCATTGACGTTGTACAGAGTTTCACAACATTTTTGTCCCTCTTTTATTTTTTCACCAGCGGGAATACAGTCGGAGCAAATAAACTTGGTGGTGCAAATGCGCTTTTGAGATTGCCCCAGAAAGGTGGGGGCATTGGCACAGTTTTTAGAGCAGCACTGATCATCCTCTAAACATTTTAGTCCATTTTCTGTACAGTAAAGGTGGGGATTATCCTCACTTAGATAATTTATTCCCATACAAATGTTAATACCCTCTCTGCAACTGGTGTCTTTAAAAAGAGGGCTATTGGGTTTATCAACATCTTTGGGGCATACTTGGCAATCACCAGTGCAGCACTCCTCTTTTGTACTACATTGAATGTTAATGGCCTTGCAAGATTTCACATTGGGATCAGTAATAACCTTTAAACGGTCGCGCTCATTGGGATCGATTCGCGCTCTTCCTCCAAATGCCACAAACCAGATCAGACTGTTGCTATCAAGAGCGTAATCAATCATTGCTCGGCATACTTGTCCAGCAGCACAGTGAGACTCTTCATTCACCATCAAGTTACAACGATCACCATTTGCCTTAAGGGCGACACAAACTTTTTTAGGGGCGCAAAGAGTTTGCGGCCCCCCTTTCTTACAGTACTGCGATTGGCACTCCTCATCTTTAGTACAAAGAAGGCCATCGGGTTTAAGTGGAGTAATGGGATCGAGCTTTCGAAGAGTGATGTCTTTACAAGCAAACTGTTTTCTTTCGCCTTTGGTGGCCACGCTTGCAGAGGGTACGATGCAATCGCTATCACTGGCACAGGGAGCTTTTTCAACACTTTGAGAGGAGTTATTGGCCGTTGAATTGTAGAAAGAGTTTTTGACTTTAAGATAGAGCTCTTTCCCTGAAAGAGAGGTATCACTGCAGTAACTGCTATTGAGTTGTTGAATGGCAGCTTGTTGCTCCGTTGTATCTGTGGTGGTCTCTTGAATTTTCTTGATAACAGAGTCACAGAAAAATTTTGCATAGGTTGGCCTTGGTTCTGCAAGAGTAAGATAATTGGAGTAGTACCCACAATCATTGCATCCACCAGTGGCGGCGCAGTTGGTACATTTTTGTTCACAATCTCCATTATAGTTACAAGCTCCAATTTGCGCTAAGATGTCATCCTTTGCTTTCTCTAATTCGTTCTGCCCCTCTTCCTCGGCGAAGGCCATACTAGTGACAAGCGTGAGCAGTAAGACTATAATGGTTGGTAATAGATTGTTATTCATCAAGCAACTCCTCGTTTATACTTCGCTTATCGGTCAAATGGGATTAACTATTAATGAATATGTTTAAAATAAATAAAAATTGTATTGCTTTAGTTGATTATGGAGTGACTGTAGTTCGTGAGGTCACACTTGCTTCCAATAAAAATTATGGTGAGTGGTTGGATAGAGGACTTGATTATCCTCTTACCTACATGAAAGATAGGGAGAGGCGTCTTGAATTTAAGGCCAAGAGTGCTCTTGTATTTCTCTTTTCCTATGCTGAGTTCATGCAAGATTTACTCGCTTATTACAACTCATCACTAGTAAAAAATCGTCTACGTTTTGCCGCTTTTTCCTTAGCTTACGAAGGGTTTGATTATCACCACATCATCAAAAATTTTCTTTTAGAGGTGCTAGCAGATTTACAACAACAAGGGTATCACGGTGTTGTTGCAGTCGACTCTTCACCAATTCTGGAACGGGATCTGGCCTACCGAGCACTTCCAGGAAGGGTATGGTTTGGAAAAAATTCGATGCTTTTGCACAAAGAGCATGGGAGCTTAACAATTATTGGCGAAATTTTATTAGATCAAGAGTGTCCCTTGCCACCAACTCAAGATGTTCTTACAAGTGATTGCTGTGGCAAATGCCAATGCTGCTTTGAGAGTTGCCCTACTAGTGCTATCAATAAAGATAAAAAATTGATTACCACTGCAAAATGCTTAAGCGCACTTTCGGTCGAGGTAAGAAAAGCAACAGCATTGACCGCAAAGTTGGACGGCACCACTTTTTTCGGTTGCGATCGTTGTCTTTTAGCATGTCCGTGGAATCAAAGAGCGCTTGCAAAGCACACTCCCAAACCACTGGAATCTTATTTTCACCATCCTAAATTTAAGTTACTCTACGATTTTTTCTTTGCTCGTGATGAAGCCGCTATCTTCAAAGATTTAAGTCGCATGAGCAATAATGGCTTTAGAAAAATGTTTGCAGGTACTTCACTTGAACGAACCGGTCGCGAGGGAATTTTAAAAAATTTGCAGGTCTAACCAAGCTGGATAAGCTTTGAGCAAGATGTTCCTCAAGAAAAGTTAGGATCAGAGATTTAAAAATTATCCTTATCTTCAAATGGACAATCCTTTCCAATGACATTCAACCAGTTTAGATGGGCAAATTGAGAGGCATCATATCCAGTGGCCAAATGAAGTTTTTCGGTATGTTGGTTTAATTTATCACGCCTGATTAGAAATGATGAGACAAGCTACTTCTGATGCCATCTTTGCATCAGGATAAAAGAATAAATGTGAAGAAATTATTATCGTAACTTATTATCTTCTTCCAGCATTGATAGAGATACAGGTAAATGCCTATACTCGTGTGGGAAGTAACTCTCCCAGTGGGGAAAATATTGGAGCAAATAAATTAGAGAATGGTTTCCAAGCTTTTTAAAAAACGCTTTGTTTTCCAGGGGATCGGTATTGAGAACTTTTGCCAGCTGTTGTTTTTTTTACTGATATTGCAGATGGCACGCAATGTGCAGTATGGGGTGTAGACTGGAATTGCAAGATAGAATCTGAATGATCTGCATGTCAGTTTCATTAACACAAAAGATTTTTATTCTTTTTAAAGGAGTTTATTATGAAACGTAGGAACATTATTTTAAGCCTATTTTTTGTCCTTCTCTCATCACACCTAAATGTTGCGTTTGCCGATCCGCGCTTTACACCACCTGAATTAGAGGAATTATGTAAGGATTTTATACAAAATTTCGGCACACAAACCGTGAATTATTCATATACAAATATGTATGGCGCTAGAGTTAATACAAACATGACTATCGCTCCTATATATAATGACTCCAGATCATGTGTTACTAATGGAATTACCGCAATGTTCTTTATTACGCGGACAGATGCTTCCTTTAAATTCGATTTTACATTAATACTGGAACAAGGGAAAAATCTCTTTTTAGCAAATGAAAACAATACACTTTCTGACTGTATTCAGAAATCTAGTGAAAGCGCTCTTAAAAAATTAGGAGCTTCAGGTGTTGCCATCTCCGACAGTGTTCGTGAAAGGGTAAAAACAAATTTTGCAAACGAATTATGTCCGAATCAAATAAAAGCATTAAAACAATTAATATGGGATGTTGTACATAGATCAAGATAATCAATATCAATATCAATAAGGAAATATGAATATGAAAAATAAAGTAACATTGAAATTAACTGCAATTTTTGTTTTATCTTTAACACTATCGAGTCATTTGACTACTCCAGTAATGGCAGAATGTTCCTGCACTATTTATGAGCACCCTTATTTCCAAGGACAATCTGCTGTTATCACGAAAGGAAATCATTGGCGTAGATTTACTCAGTATGTTTGCCCAGATGGATGGGGCTGCTGGAATGATCTCGTTTCTTCAGTAAAAGTATCTCCTGGATGTGCACTAAAAGTATGGGAACACATTGATGAAGAAGGGTCCTCTATAATATTTGATCAGGATTATGATGGTCTATATTTTGAAGGTGTGCAGTGGGGTGATAGGATGTCTAGTGCTTGGTGTGATACGATAGAGAGTGTGGTAGACATTACTAATCCGCTTGATGGAAAGGTGGCGCGCCGTTAATAATTATATGAGTAATATTTATATCCCTTATAGGAAATGGTGTTTTCTGTAAGAGACTATAGTCTTTCGCATAATGATTGTGGAGGACTATAACAAAACGAAGGATTTCAATGAAGGCCAATATTATTTTTCAGTTATTGCTGTTATTCATGATAGTATTTTTATCTAATTCCTGTGGCAAAAAAAATGAAGATAGACTTCTATTGGATAGCGGTAACAATGCTTCAAGTAATGTAAACATAGATTTGATTGTGTACAAGGAAACTTCTCCATACAAAAAAATATTTGAAAAAAAAATAACGAATCGAAGTTTTAAGTCAAATCATGGTCCAAGCGCTTCGCTAAAAGACATACCTATGATTGAAATGGAGTATCTTGGGCAAAAAATCACTGTCGAAGCAATTATGAATAGAGTGATTGTTTCTCAAAAATGGTTGGGTAAAAAATTTGAAATATTTTTGAAATCGCAGGTCGATGACTATCTTTTAACACTATTTAGGCCAGTTCAATTTATAGTTATCTCAGAAGACGTCCCAGACCATTTGAACGGTTTTGTTCATGAAGGTGGCGTTTTTCTTTATCCTCGTTATCTCTATTCTGATGAATCAGAGAAAAATGAATTAAAAATTGACAACAGCAGAAAGCATAATTCTAATATTTTTAATTTCGAATACAGTTCAAATGCTTTTGACGATAGTAATATATTGGATGGAGATTTTTCTGGATGGGAGTATAATTGGATAAAACAAAGATTTAGCTTAGCTGCAGTTTTATACCATGAGTTGGCTCACATAAGTGCAAAAATGCCTGCTGCTAGCATAAGTAAGGTTGATCCAGATAAAAAACCATATTTAGATATGTATCAAGATGATTTTGTCGTATTAGATCCCGTGTCTGCTACAAATAGAGCAAATAGCATTGCGCGAGGATATTATTCTATTACGGCTTTACCGCCAGATATTAGCAAATTGTTTTCTAAAGATATTGTAGACATTTTTGAAAATGGATTAAGTCCAACATTGTATGGGTACTGTAATCAAAATGAAGAAATAGCAGAGCTGTTTGAACGTTATATGAGTCTTGCTAATTTTGGTCTGGAAGAATATGTTTATTTTTCGGACAGACCTGAAAACGGGTGGGGGAATTCCTGGTTGGATGTGCCTATCTCCTGGGGACAGAAAAATAGAATTTTAAGACCAGATATTTTAGAACGAGCAAGATTTCTTGTTGAAAAATTCCTACCTGAAAACTATCGTGAATTGGAAGAAAGATTAAGTAAAAAAGTTAGTGAAAAAAATATCGAGTATGGAACTATTGGGGCAGAAAAAAGTTTTCAAGAATTTTTTGACAAACGTTCAGAATTATTTAGATGCGACGATCATTGGAATCAGTTTGGAAACAGAAGTGCTGATTATAGCTACCATGATCTTTATGAAGGGAATGTCAGTGTAATAATTTCGTTGACGTTGGATAAATGCTCTAAAAAAGGTGATAGCACTACTATTTATCTTAAGCGCACAGACAAGTCATCTCACTTTTATTACAAAGTCTCTGTAGATAGTAACAAGCAAGTAAGCATTCAGATGGAAAAAGAGACTTTGCTCTATTGTTCTGAAAGAGAGAGTGCCAAGATAATTAATAAATTAAAGAAAACAACACCAGACATCTCTGAAGAGGCGATAGAAGGTGTCGATAAGAATTCTTTAAATACAATCTGCCCAGCACAAATAAACGCAGTGAAAAAAACAATCGAAGACTATATCAATAATATTTAATGGAGATTTTTATGAAGTATCTTGGCCAACTAACAACGATATCATTATGCACTTTTTTTGTATTAAGTAATGTACATGCAATGAATGAAATCATCCTTTCTGATGATGTTAACCTCGTTAATGATAAAAATTTTGCTGGTATCTCTTATTTATACGACGTAAAACATGAATATATTTTCCCACAAACTTCTGCAGTTATTGATAAAAACCTGAATTTAAGTTATCGCTCAGGTTCTGGAACAAAGGTTATATTGGATAGAAAATTCAGCTCAACTCATGGACGCTTCAAAATCGATATTGATGGAGTAACACACACAATCTCTGACGGAAGTGGTATTGAAGAGTTTGACATTCCCAGTTTTGACCCGAACTCTGCTGATTTTATTGATGTTTCAATAAGGTCTGATGACAAAAGCATCTGTGCAGGGAAAAATTTTTGCGCCATTGTTAATTCAACAAAATTAATACTCGATGATAAAGCTTTGATTGATAAATTTGGTGAATGGAAGAAAGAATCGATTATTGTTGCCGAGTTAATAGAATCTAGATTGCAAATATGGATTACCGTCCGGTCTCTAAATTCAGTTTTGTCATGGGATGAAAAGCAGTTTTCAATATTAAATAAACTAGCAAAAGATGCTTTGGAAGATAAATTAATTGAGGTTGGACTAACCTTGGATAGTGTATTGGATAAAAATGGAAACTTTAAAGACAAAGCTGAGATGCCATCTCAATGGGATGACCTATATAATCTTTATCCAGTTGATTTACCTAATATTACATCATTTTTTACATTTTCTATCCTTGCAATGAAAGGACGTCCTTCTGTTTCTGATGGAGAAGAAATTATTAACGATATGATTAATGAAGGTACCTTGGCAGCGATTGAAGAAAATAGCAAACGCAAATTAATCAAATCAAAAATTGCAGGAGAAAATTTAGTAAAGCGAGCACAAAAATACTCACAAGATGTAAATATTGAATTGGTCAATATTTTGAAAAAAGTTTCTGAAGAAATAAAGCGCTAAAAAAAGTGGAGTGGAAAATGAATTGTAAAAATATATTGAATATAAGAAAAACCAGCAGATGTATCATGGTGGCCTCTCTCCTGTTTTGCTATTGGGCCCAAGCAATTGATAAAGTTGAAATTGAAAACCAACAACTCGACGAGAAACAAATAATACTAGCTAGTCGATTGAAAAACATTGATATGGTCTCCGACGTAGCTTCAAAATATAGTTACGTTAGAGATCAAAAATTCTATGGTGATCAAGGCATATTAAAGAATGCAAATACAATTAATGACAAAATTAATGCATGGTTAAAGGGACAATATGAACTATTGTCATTTATTGATTTAAATATTGATCATTCTGATTCGATAATTATCGATGATCTTCATAAAAGACTTAATGCTCAAAATAAGAAGTATTATGAGATACTTGAGCTGACACAGACAGTGTTTATACAGGTCACAGATTCCAAGAGAATTCTTGCCGAGTTAACGCTACACGAACAAATAATACCAGGATACGAGCAGCATACTCGATTACTGAAAAAGAGAATAGAGGAGCTGTCAGCGGCACTAAATATTTTTACGCAAAAATTCAACGAGGAGAATGCTCGAAAACTAGAGAAAGTTTTAACTCCAACAAGAGATATGATAATTGCTACCTTAAAGAAAAAATTATTGAACTACCCTGAACTTGAAAAAATATTATCTATGACCAATGAAGCATTTCGGGTCATGCTTGATATAGATATGATCGTCGAGAATGCTTCAGTGAAATTTGAAAAACTTCAACAATATTATCGTAGCAATTTATATTTCCACGCAGATAAACAATTGAAAGATTTGAACAGCGAAATAGAAAATGGCGTGAAAAAAATTGAAGGACTGCATGCTGATACTCTCTTTACTCAACCTGCAATTGCTACATTAAAAAAATGGAATAAAATAGCAATAGAGTTGCACAACGGAAGGTTGTCGAGAGATAAATGGCAGTTGGTCAATACTGCATCCATTATGTTAAAAAAGAAGTATGCAATGAAATGTAAAAACGAGAGAGAGCGAGCGAAGTATAATTGTCAGCTGCTAAAAATACTACTCCCCATTTCCGCAGAACAACTCAGTTCAATGAGTGATGAACAACTGAAATACTATGAATATCAGTTCGATTTAATTGAAAATGGCCCAATTTTATAAACATAATTATATTTGCAAATATTCTAAGGTGTTGTTATGAAAAAAAGATATTTGTTTTATATGCTAATTTTGACAAACATTGTTTTGTCTCGACCAGAATCAAAATCACAAGATTATGAAGTAAATCAACCAACAGCTGATCTTGAGAACTTGGAGCTTGTTGAACATTTAAATGCAATTCCATATTTACCTTTTACTTATGATGCTTTGATTAATCCTGTAACGAAGATACCATACCGTCCAGAAGAATCGATACAAATAGAAATCGATGGAATTAAAAAAAATTTAGGTACAGCAAAGGAATATCTTGATTTCCTTAATTTACAAGAAAAACGATACTCTGCTGTAGGCAAATCATTAAGAGATGCAGATGTTTTTTCTTTGCATAAGCTTAAAGATAACACAGAGAGAATTATTGAAGATCATGCAAAAAACATGAAGATCCCTTGCGAAATCTTAAAAAATAAAATTAGGCCAAGGATAGAAAAATGCACACTAATAGAAATAAAAGATCTGCAGGTCAATGAAAAAACAAGGGCGTTATTCAAGCAATTTGACCAGATAGTTATCAATAATGGTGTTATCGTTACTGCAAATGAATTTGTAAGGAAAATAAATCAGCAGCAAAAAATATTGTGCTCTCTTGGACTTGACATGCTCCGTGATATTCAAATGACAAGAGGATCAACGAAAATAATAGATGAGATCCTAGTAAACAGATTGTCCTTGATAAAGGAGCTAGGGATATCTGGATATAGTGATGATTTCAATTTCACTACAATTAATTTACCCATGAAAAATCTTGATGAGATAAAAAATGATATTGAAAAATCTGTTAAAGCGCTTGAGTTACCAAGTCCTGAAATGATTTACAAGCTCTCAAAAGAAAGTTCATTTAAAATTCCAGTGGAATTGCAAATTCCCGATTTGCCAGAAATAAGGTCACCAATTCAACAGAAAAGAATGGATCTTGATTTAAAGAAACGGAAAGAGTGGAAAGGTTTTGATTGGGGAAATCGGAAAACGTTCAACACATATGCAAATGCATGGCTGGAAATTAGATCCAGTGAAAGGGAGATGGAGTGTAGTGCAGAAGGAAAGGGAGGAGCATACCTCTTTAATAAGGAGTATAATATTTTATACGGATTTGGACAGTTTTATGCTGGAACACGTGGAGTAAGAGGAAATTCTCAGGTCAGGGTATTAGGGTATGATGTTTTTAATAAAAATTTTGAAGAAACAAGTTCGTTACAATGGAATGCCCCGGATTTATACAATCAGGCCATAGATTTCTCATATGAAGCAAAATTTATGATCGGTCCAGTTCCAGTCTATGTCACAACAGGAGTTAGAGGGAGAGTGTATTTGGGATTAACTGGAGGGTTGGGACCAACTTTGATTGAAGTTACTTCGATTCCGGGGCTCGAAGTGAGTGCTTTTGGAAATGCTGCTGTTGGCGTTGGTAGAATTATATCTGCTGGAGTAGAAGGTAGCTTAGTATTACTAAATGATAGAATGAGCATTGAAGGCAAAGCACAATTACAATTTTCTAAAGATGCAATTCCTTATATTCTAATTGGAATGAATGCAGAAAACCAGGTGCACACTCTTGATGGCAAGATGTCCATATTTGCTGAGTATCCATATGTAAAATTTCGCAGAGGTATTCCTAAGATAATCAACAAGCGAGAATATGTTGATATGTGGAATTGGGAAGGAATTGAACTTGTAAATAAAATTATGAATTATGAGCTAGAAATGTCTCCTTTTAATGTGAAAATGAGAGGAGATTTAATTGATTCAAACGACAGAGTTGAGTTTGCTAAGTTAAAAGGAGTTACAAATCTTGAAGCAAAAAAGAAAGAGGTTTATGTACTTGAACGAAATGTTACGGAAAAAGAGCGCTCTTTGTATAAAGAGATATCTCTCGATTTAAATACAAAAGCTGCTCAAACAGTAGTGGTAGACACGGATATTGCCAGCAAAACACAAGATGAATTAGATAGACTAAGAATTAAATTTTTAAATGATGCATATAATTCACTAGGGCGCCTATGAAATATTCAAATACCATAATTACCATCGTTGTTTTGTTGTCGTTTTCTGCAGTGGCAGCAATTACAACAATGAGATCATCGGGGACTACAAGTGGCATCGACAGTTTCTCGGACAACAAAAAGCTGCAAAATCATATTGCAGATACTCATATTGAAACCTCTTCGACTTTTGAATATCAGGCCGATGGGACATCTCATTTTTACAATCTTCTTCTGCCTGTCAAGAGCACTAGAACTCATATTCAAAATCAAATACTTCCACAGCAAAAATTTATCACTAAGTCTAGTGGTGTGATCAAAGAGGTATTAGTTGAAGTTTCCCCAACATTAGATTGGTACCTGTTTTATACTAATCCTGGAGCTATCAATTTAAATATCGAAATCGATGGTAAAAAACTAGTGATAGGAAAAGAGAATACCCCGGATATTGAATTTGCTCTAGGAAGAAATAAAAATGGACAAATTGAAAAGATGATTTTCCCTTTAACCACAGGGCCGTTTGTGAAAAATTTCTATAAAATTTTGCTGGGTCTAGCTCAAGTGGTTTTTGATAGTAAAAAGACACAAGATGGTTGGAGTGTTGATGAGACAGATTTTCGTGGAAAATATAAAGTAGATTATCAGCATTCAGAATCTGGCCCTAAAGTCACAAAGACTAATAAGCGATATATTTACAATGACAAGATTTTTCCTAACATTCAGAATTCTCTATTTGATATTGAGTTAGAGTATGACAAGTCATTGAATAGGATGAAACCAAAATCGATATCGGGGTTTCAACTATTAGAGCTAAACACTGAAAATGGTCATCGCATTTTGATCGAAAAAAGTATGTTGAAATATAATTCAAACAAAAAGGCAGTTGTCTTCAGCATGCAGTTTGCGCAATTAAAAGAGAAGCTAAACTCGTTGAGAGCAATCGGAATTGAGGAAAATATAGAGATTAATCAAGATGAAAATAGTAAGATTGTATTTTTGCAAGATCAAATAAAAGATACAACTCTTAATGATGTATTGAAAAACATAGAGAGTGCAGAGAGTAATTCGTCGCTATTAACTAGCGATTTTCAAAAAACATATGTTCAATTGAAAGCATTTCTTGAAATAGATCCTACTGCGGCCAAAAGAGTTGGAGAAGTTCTAAGAGGATTATCTCCGAAACATCCTCTTTACCTTAATTTAGTAGGGGCATTGGGTAGTGTTGGGAATGCGCATTGCCAGCAAACTTTAGTCTCATTACTAAACGAAAAAAAAGATATTTGGGATTATGCAAAACTGATTATACCTCAACTAGGTTTTCTGCAAAAACCAAGTTTGCTTGCTGAAAATACTTTGAAAGAGATAACTGAAAAATCCTCAAACATAGATTGTCAAACGACTGCCCAACTTTCTCTTGGAATCATGAGCAATAAGTTGAGGCAAGATCAGGATCATCAGCGTTCAGAGCAACTGTACGAGTATTTGTTGCAAAAACTGCAATCAGATTCACAGAATGAGTGTGTAATCACTTCATTAAAGGCCATTGGTAATACGGGAGACGAAAGAATAATAAATGATCTTGAAAAATATTTTAGTGATAAAAATGTGCTCACTAGGGAGACAGCGTTTCTTTCGTTAAGACTCGTTAAAAATGAACGATCCATTGATTTGATTATTAATGCTATCGCAAATGAATATAGTGAAACTACAAAAATTCATTATATAGAGGCATTAAACCAACGACAACTATCGGTGTCATCGCTAGAAAAGCTGGAAAATATATTCAAGGCAGAACGCTCAGTGTTTGTGATGAGAGCGTTAGTAAATGTATTTGGCAAGCATCTATTGGTTCGCCCTGAATTAAGGACAACGCTAAAAGATTTTTATCAAAACTGTTCAGCAACTGAGCTATGTTTAGATATTAAAAACATTCTGGAATCATAACGTAATAGTGAAATCAGATGGCATTTTTATGAGATTTTGGTGAGGTGCTTTAGAAGTTTGACGATGTTGGATTTGAAGCGTTCAGGGGAAAAATCTTTGGCCCTGGAAAACATTTTGTTTCGGTCACTAAAAAAACCGATTGCTTCAAGCTTGGCAAATTGGGCAATTGCTTTTGCTAGACTATCGCTAGTGGCCTCCTCAAAAAAGACGGCCACGTCATCGGTTAATGTCTCTAAAACGCCACCCGATTTGAAGGCAATGACAGGAGTGCCGGCCGCAAGCGCTTCTAGAGGAACAATTCCAAAATCCTCGATTCCAGGAAAGATAAGAGCGCGAGCACGTGCAAGCAGGGAGATGATCTGTTGGCGTGGAAGATTACCAAGGAATTGAATGTGAGAGTGGCCTTTGGCCAAATCTCGAAGCATCTTATCTTGTTGCCCACTACCAACAATTTTAAGAGGAACTTTTTGCTGAATAAAAGTGGCAACCGCCAAATCAACTCGTTTATTTGGTGCAAAGGCAGTAACCATAAGAAAATAGTTTTCTTTTTTAGGTTGGTTTAGTTGCACTTGCTGAAAATCTTTGATCTCAACAAAAGGATTAGCAACTAAGGCCTCTCTGCTATAAAATTTTTTAATTCTTTGACGGACAAACTCTGAGTTTGCCACCAAGAGATCAACGTGTTGGTTGGATTTAATATCCCAGCGTTGGAAAAAACCGCGCAGTAATTTTCCTCCTAAGCGCTCCAGCAGTCCAGCTCCTGAGTGTGGACCAAAATAGTTATCAAATTGGTCGTAGATATATCTCATGGGACTATGGATATAGGATAGGTGCAGGCACTTTCCTGTTGCCGGTCGTGGGATGCCTTTGATCACACAATGAGAACTACTGATAATGAGATCAGTATCAAGCGGGATCTTCATTGACTGTGCTACCAAGGGGAATAGCGGTAAAAGTTTTCTGTAGTAGCGATGGACATTGGGTAATTTGTTTAAAAACGAGACAACAATTTTCCTATTCTCGATGGTGTGAGTGGTGGAGTTGGGATTGTAGATGAGCGTGTAGAGAGGGGCCTCTGGAAATAGTTGGCAAATCGATTCTAGTACCCGCTCGCCCCCTCGGAGTCCGGTTAGCCAGTCATGGAGAATAACCACTTTAAGGGATCTCAGTTTGGAGAGTTCTGTCTGCAAATCTTCTTGTTCGCACATGTGGTATTCCGCTGTAAAACTAAAATTGCTTTCGATGGCATTTAATACTTATTTTTTATTCATTAGTCTATTATAATCTCTTTGGGTATTGCAAAACGAAATTATAGGCGGTGGATTATGGAACTTTTTGATGATTATTCTCGGCTCATCAAGGTTACTATTCATGAGAATAAAATCGCGGAACACCTGCGGAGTATTACGGAACAGGAGCAGAGGATTGCTTTTCTGAAAAAGCAGGAGGAGCAACGGCGCGATCTTTTACCAAAGCATGAGGAGAGTTTGAAAAAGAGTCGTAGTGAACTTGCTTGCAAGGAGCGAGAACTTGATGAGTGCTTGCGCATGATGAAGAAGAAAGAGGCGCACGCTAAGGTAGTCACCTCCCTGCAACAAGCGGAGGCGATAGAGAAAGAGATGAGTTCTTTAAAGGCCACAAAAGAGGGGCTGGAAGAAACGATTTTAGAATTGATGAGCGTAGTTGAAGATCTTGCAAAAGAGGTGCAAGAAGGGGAGCGCTTTTTGATCGGAGTAAAAGTTACCATTGCAGAGATCGAGGTAGAGGTAAACGAGCAGAAGGCGGTGTTTGAGAGTGCGATTTTAGAGAACGAAGTAAAGATCAATGCTTTGCTCACAGAATGTTCCAATGCAACAAGAGGATTATTTTTAAGTACCAATAAAAAATATCGTTTTAAACATCCATTAACAGCAGTGAAGGGGCAAAAGTGTGGACACTGTTTTCGTGTGATTCCTCACGAGGATATTCAGCACCTCGATCGTGGCACCTCCTTTCGCACTTGTGCAGGATGTGGGCGTATTCTTTTACCATCTGCACTTACCGACGCTGAACTAAAGGGGTGATAAAGATTGGACTTTAGCTTGTCTTATTGTCTATTTTCTTATATTCACACAAAAGACTGAGAAAAGGGAACTACCGCTGGTATTTTTCTCATCTGTTTGCCTGATTAAAAGGGCGGCAAAATGGGTAGATACGAGAGGAAGGTCCGGACACCATAAGACAGTCGTAGCGGGTAACGCCCGTCCACCGCGAGGTGAGGACAAGTGCAACAGAAAGAATGTATAGGCAACAAAACTTTTTTCTCCTCTTTGGTCTCCTTTTGGTTTGGTTTTGTCTTTTTGAATGAAGTTTGGTTGTGCTGTAGTGAAATCAGGTAAACTCTACGAGGTGCAAGCCCGTGTAGGCCAACGCTATCAGGGTATGTCTTCCCGAAGTTGGCGGGTAGGGTGCTTGAGGCCAGCAGCAATGTTGGTCCTAGAGAAATGGTGGTTGAAAACAGAATCCGGCCTACTCCTTTTCTCGGTCTTTTTTTGTTTCTGCGTGATTTTTACTTAGTAAAGTTGTCATTTACAGATTGATCGGTTAGGTAGAAGCAGCCGATAGAGCGTAAGTTGCGAAGTGAAGCATCAACGATGAGGCGCGAGACCTCAATGGCATTTCTTAGGCCGATTAAAGTATCGTTGAGTTTGGCATCGTAATAGAAGTTGTTTACCTCTTCGGAGAGTTCACCTAGCATGGCCCGTGCACGCTCTAAGCGCGTGTGGGAGCGAGTAAGCCCAACATAATTCCACATCGTCTGCTTGAGTGTAAGCCAATCTTGTAGGATGAGTGCACTGTCATATCCATTCTTTCCAAGTTTCCAACTGCGAATTTTATTGCCATCGTAAAAGGAGCTGCTTGCTAACTTTTCAATGATATCATTGGCCGCAAAATATCCCCAAGTAAGTCCTTCTAACAGCGAAGTAGAGGCCAAACGATTGGCCCCATGGACACCAGTGCATGCAACTTCACCAACAGCATAAAGACCTGGGAGAGTGGTTTCTCCCGCAGTGTTCACTCTAATTCCACCACATGCGTAGTGGGCCGCAGGAACAACCGGAATCGCTGTTTTGGTGATATCGATTCCCTTCTCCAGGCAACGCCGATAGATGGTCGGGAAACGTTCACAAGTCCAAGCAGCATCTTTGTGGGAGATATCAAGGTAGACGCAATCATCTCCAGAGGCGACCATTTCACTAGAGATGGCACGCGCTACCACGTCGCGAGAGGCAAGCTCTTTTTGTGGGTGGTACTTATGCATGAACGCCTCACCACGGGAGTTCAAGAGAATGCCACCTTCACCACGAACCGCTTCGCTAATAAGAAAGCGGCGGTGTGAAGAGCGATCGTAAAGAGTGGTGGGGTGAAATTGAATAAACTCCATATTAAGGAGAAGTGCTCCTGCTCGATGGGCCATAGCGTGCCCATCACCCCGAATACCTTCGGAGTTGGAGTGGTGAAGGTAGATGGCACCAACACCACCAGTGGCAAGAATGGTTTTGCGAGCGATAAATTTTTTTACTTTGCCGTTTACTTGATCGAAAAGGTAGGCACCTACCACGCGATGGTCATAGCGCTCTTTGATTTCGAGCCCGTGGTGGGCCGGAGTGATTAAATCGATTGCGGTGTGAGCAGTTAAGAGGTGTAACTTGGGAAAAAGATTTTGATCACGAATTAACCCTAGTAACGATTCTTGAATGCTTGCGCCGGTGTAATCACCTTTGTAGATGATGCGTTTTTCAGAGTGCGCTCCCTCTTTAGTAACGTGTAGTTTTCCATTCTCTCCTCGAGAAAAATCGGTGTGCGCCTTGCCTAATAAAATTTCCTCAATAATGGATGCTCCATGAGTGGCAAGCATCTGCACCGCTTTTTGGTCAGAGGTAAAACTGCTGGCCCTATGAATATCTTCTATCAGGAGTTCAGAGTTTTGCTTAGGGTAGATGATACCCCCTTGCGCCCACCTGGTGTTAGTTTCTTGAGGATCTGCTTCTCGCGTGACTAGTGTTACATCTAGGCCTGCTTCAGAAAGTTTAATGGCCGCAGTAAGACCTGCAATGCCGACACCAATAATTAGAACATCAGTTTGTAATTCCATAACAACTCATAACAACGCTAAAGGGGTCTATATTTTAGGGAGATATCAACAGAGGGAACATCGTAAGTTAAGGCGCCAATGCTGATCGCATCTACACCCTTTACGATATAGCTGTCAATATTACTTAAGTTAATACCGCCCGAGAGTTCATAGGTCATTCCTTGGGGCTTTGCTTGGAGCGCCTCTGTAAGCATCTGGGGAGTGAAGTTATCAAGCATGATGTGGTGAATGCCAAGCGTGATAGCATGCTTTAACTCCTCAAGGGAGTGAATCTCGACGATAATGGGTGTATAAAATGATTGCATCTTCTTGAAAAAATTCCAAGCACCCGCAAGACCACCAAGGCAAGTTTTATGGTTATCTTTGATCATGAAGGCATCGGTTTGTGTAAAGCGATGGTTGTGTCCACCACCTACACGAACTGCATACTTTTCAAGGAAGCGAAGACCAGGAGTGGTCTTGCGTGTCTCGAGAATGGCGACCTCCTCACGCTTTGCTTTATCCACAAATTTTTTAGTGATGGTGGCGATAGAGCAAGCTCGTTGCAGCATGTTGAGTGCTAGACGCTCCCCTGTGAGTGCGCTTCGAAAAGAGAGTTCAAAGGTGATCTCTTCAGAGGGTGCGGCCAAAATTTTTCCTTCGTGAGCAGCAAAAGCGTTACCAACAGCAGTTCCCTCCAGAAAGGAGAGAGTTTCAAAAAAGTAAGGGAGCCCCGCCACCACAGTACCGGGAGTTTTAAACTTAATCTCGGCCTTCACTTTATGGGTGGGCAAACTCTTCCAGTAGTAGTCGTTGACGTTGATGCCATCTTCAAGCAGGAGTTGTGGAAGTAGTGTTGTGAGTTGATTAATCATAATTTTTTTGCCCTAAGTTCGTGCTCGACCTCTTTGATGTCGGCAGCAATCATGATGTTGACCAAATTTTCATAGGTGACTTCTGGGCGCCAGCCGAGCTTCTCGCGTACTTTGGTGTAATCGCCAATCAGCAGTTCTACCTCTGTAGGACGGAAATATTTGGGATCGACTGTTACCACTTTTTTACCAGTGCATGTGTCAATAGCGTGCTCTTCAAGGGATCCCTCTTTACCTCTCCACTCAATGCTCATGCCAGCGGCCTTAAAAGAGAGGTCGACAAATTCACGAACGGTGTGGGTCTCTCCGGTAGCAAGCACATAATCGTCAGCGTGATCTGCTTGCAACATCATCCACATTCCGCGCACAAAATCGGGAGCGTATCCCCAGTCGCGCTTGGCAGAGAGATTGCCAAGCGCGAGCTCTGATTGCAATCCATGGCCAATGCGTGCGACAGCACGAGTAATTTTACGAGTGACAAAGGTCTCACCCCGATAAGGTGATTCGTGATTGAACAAGATACCGTTGCAGGCAAACATATTATAGGCCTCACGATAATTGATGGTGATCCAGTAGGCATAAAGTTTTGCGGCAGCATAGGGGCTACGAGGATAAAAGGGTGTCTTCTCATTTTGCGGAATAGTTTGTACTAGACCGTAGAGTTCACTGGTCGATGCCTGATAGAAACGACACTTGCTAGTAAGGCCACAGATGCGAATGGCCTCGAGCAAGCGTAAAGTTCCAATGCCGTCAACGTTGGCCGTGTATTCGGGCGACTCAAAGGAGACTTTAACGTGGCTCATGGCCCCTAGGTTATAAATCTCGTCAGGGGTGGTCTCTTGCACCAGGCGAATGAGATTAGTGGAGTCACTTAAATCACCATAGTGAAGAAAAAATCGACCGTGATACTCAGGATTGTCGTAGAGTGGATCTACGCGTGCTGTATTGAAAGAGGAGCTACGCCTCTTTATTCCATGAACAATGTAACCTTTTTGTAGAAGCAACTCTGCCAAATAGGCACCGTCTTGACCTGTAATGCCGGTAATCAATGCTGTTTTCATGTTAAATCCTCGAAAAACTCTACTTTACAATAAGACTATTTCGGAATATCTAACAGATTAGAGCAGGATAGTAAAAATTTAAATTGAATGTAGGGCCATAGCTCAGCTGGTTAGAGTACTACCTTGACATGGTAGGGGTCATGAGTTCAAATCTCATTGGCCCTACCAATTTAAAATGCTCGTCATCACATTACAAAAAATTTTCCTTCAATAATATTTATCAAATTCTGCCCAAAATTTGAGGCACCTTACAGGAATTAAAGGTTTTATATGAGTGAAATTAATCAAGAGAGCTTGATTAAGCTTATCGATCGTCTTAATCAGTATCCTATTGGCTTGCCTGATGCTCCTGAAATTCGAGAATTCTTCTCCATCTACCTTGATCAGGAGGAGATGGAGCTTGCCTCGATCTTTCCTTTTAAAGAGACCACATCAGGAGAGCTGGCAAAAAAGGTTAATTGGGACGAGGGAAAGGTGTTAGAGGTGTTAGAGCGCTTGGCCGAGAAGGGTACGGTGGTGGATTTCCAAATGAGAGGCAAAGAAGAGAGCGATCATCGTTACTGGTTGCTTACCCCTTCCGTCATTGGCTTTGTGGAGTTCTCTTTGATGAAGCTTAGAACTGGAGTGCCCTTTAAGAGGATTGCAGAGATTTTAGAATCTTATGAAAGTAATCATCTCTGGAAAGAGGTGTTTGCTTCTAAAACCCAGATCTCGAGAGCAGTGGTGGGCATGGACATTCCTGTGACTTCACGGGTGTTGCCCATTCATGAAGTGGAAAGCATTATTAGAGCGAGCGGAGGGGGGGCCATTCAAGATTGCTATTGCCGTCAGAAAAAAGCAATCATAGGAAAGGATTGCAAAGTTGCCACCCATAAGGAGACCTGCTTTTCCCTTAGTGGCAAGGGAAGTAGTTTTTTAATTCGCCGAGGTTATGCTCGGGCCGTGGGTGTTGATGAGATGGTTGAAAAAGTGCGGGAGCTAGGAAAGCTAGGGCTTATTCATGTGACGGATAATGTTCGTGAGCGACCGGCCTTCCTTTGTAACTGTTGCGGTTGTTGTTGCGGCCTACTGCGAGGGTCACTTGAAAAAGAGGTTAAACACTCGGTATCGCCATCACCCTTTATTATCACTGCGGATAAAGAAAAGTGCAATGGATGCTCTCTTTGCACCAAGAAGTGCCAGGCCAGTGCGCTGACGCTTGAGCAAAAACGTGTAGCGGTGGCCGAAGATAAATGCTTGGGTTGTGGACAATGCATTCGCTTTTGCAAGAAGGGGGCGCTTACTTTAGTTGCAAGAAAGCATGCTCCTAAAATTCCTAAAAACGAGAATACTAAATTTATCAAGATTGCCTGGGAGAAAGAGCGCTTTTGGGGAATGATGTGGCAAATTTTAAAACAAAAACTAGGCTAATCTTCTTTTTTAGTTAGTTGGATTTAAATGAGGTTGGAGTGGATTTTGATTTTTACTTGCTCTTTGAGGTATTTGAGGGTCTCTTCGCGGAGTGAGTCGGAGATGGCACGTTTTTGAGACTCTTTTTCAACGGTAGGATTTTCTGTTTTTTCTTTCTCTCCCTTATCATCTTTATTGTTTTCAGCAGTTGCTGCTACAGGGGCCTTCTCTTTTTGAGCATTGACGAGGACAATGGTATTGGCGTCACTTAAGACGAAAATCTCTTTTTTCCCCTCTGGGAGGGCAAAGATTTTAGAGAGGGTATCGTTGTTTAAGATGATGCCATCGACATCTTCATCTAGGATGTTGATGAATTTATCCCAGGCCAAGGTGAATTTGTATTTTTCTTGCGCTTTGATAAGAGCGGCCTTGTCTCCGCTCTCTAGAAATTTTTGGATCTCCGCTTGGAATGCGTCTTCGATCTTTTTTCTCTCCTCAGTGCTCTCTTTTTGAATTAACTCTTTTGCAAGTGCTAGCTTATGCTCTTCAAGGGTAGCAATCTTTTCCTCCTTTTTATCGGTGACGAGAATAAGGTGGTAACCGTAAGCAGTTTTTACGGGAGCAGAGACCACACCTGGTTTTAGTGCGAAAGCGGCATTTTCAAATTCAGGAACAAGTTGTCCTTTTTCAATCCAGCCAATCAGACCACCTTTGCCTTTTGCAGAGGGATCATCACTCTTTTCTTCTGCCATTTTTGCAAAATTGGCAGGAGTGACCTCTTTGGCAAGGGCCTCAATTTTGCTCTTTAACTCATCATCGCCAGCATTAGTATCTTCTTTATCTTTTGCGACGAGTAGGATGTGGCGTACTTCAATTTTTTCCTTTTGATCCAGCTCTGCTTTTCTGGCATTAAAGAGTCCTTCAATTTTGCTTTTATTGGCAGCATCGTCAGCATACTTTTGAATCCGCTCTGCTGGAAGATCTAGAAAATCTTTAAGGGAATCTCTGGTAATGCGAACGGCCTGGACTTTTGCAGTATCGTTTTTTAGAAGAGAACGTTGCTTTAAGTAGCCATTGGAGAGAGCAGGGGCCGCGAGAATCTTATAGATCGCGCGACTTTTTAAATCGTCGGCCACCATGGCCTCGTAGTCGCTTGGAGTATAACCGTTTCTTGAAAGTAGTTCTTTATAAATGTTAATGTCGAACTGATCTCCATTTTGAAAATATTTTTGGTTTTGAATCTCATGAGCAATCTCTTTAGCGGATGGATTGATGCCATAGCGATTGGCAAGGCCTATAAGCAATTTTTGGTTGACCAGCTGGTTTAAAACCTCTTGCTTGATATTGTATTGTTCAATCTGCTGAGTTGTTAGGTCCTGTATTTTAAAAACCTTCTTGTAAAACTCAATCTGACTGGCAAAGGCGCGTTGGTATTCCATCCCGCTGATCTGCATGCCATCGACATTGGCCACAGAGTCAGCAGCGATTTGGCCACTGCCCATTTTAGTGTAGTATCCACTAAACATAAATGACAAAATAATGAGTCCTATAAACAAGGAGGCGATGATGCTTGCGCTTTTCTTTTGGAATGATGACATTGCAAATCCCTTTTATGTTTTTAAATTGATCAAAATTAAGAACGAGCTTAGATCGAACCTATTTTTGTAGAATTTTATAGTTGTTCTTTTTGTACGTCAAATTCTCCTTCAAAGAATTTGGCATATCGATTGCCATTAGGTAACCTTCATAAGAGAATTAAAAAAGATAAAATGAAGAAAAGACGGAAAGTGCATGGTTACGTTTCTAGAGACCCCAAAAAGGTTAAAATTGATTTTGAATGTGCTACTGTTGCTTATTTCCTTATATGGGGCGGCCAAAAAAGATTTTATCGTCGATGAGTCAACTTTCTTTCAGCGTTTAGTCATTAACACTACAGCACCGATGCAGCAATTTGTCTTTAACCTTCGAAGCTCGGTACTGCTTTTTTTTCGCCACTACATTTTTATTGTGAATGCGAGTATGGAGAATGATCAACTCACCAAAAAGGTACATGACCTTGAGTATACCATTTTTCAGCTTGGAGAAATTAAGCGAGAGAATGAGCGCTTAAAAGAGTTATTAAAGTTTGGAGAGGAGATTCCAAGAGAGAAGGTGCTGGCGCAAGTGGTAGGATTTGATTCTTCGAGTGAGTTTAAGGTGCTGCGGATTAATAAAGGTCTGCGCGATGGTGTGGTGTTGAAATCGACAGTGGTGACAGGCCAAGGTCTGGTGGGCTACGTGTATCGAGTGAGCGACTACTTTTCAGACATCTTGACCATTTTAGATCAAAATGGGCGTATTGATGCGATCGTAACCAGAACAAGATCGCATGGCATTGTACAAGGACTCTCCCATTCAAAATGCATTATGAAATATGTGACTCGTACAGAACCTGTGGAGGTTGGCGATGAGTTGATCACGGCAGGTCTTGGAAATATTTATCCTAAAGGGCTTAGGATTGGATCCATCGCCAGTATTGAGAAGGAGAGTTATGGTATTACTCAGCTGATTGAGATTAATCCTAGTGTGAATTTTAGAAAGTTAGAAGAGGTTATTGTTCTCATTAACAAGTGATATAGAATGTGAAGGTTGGAAGATTTATTACGGCGTTTTTGGTTACCATGCTATTGCTACTCTTCTTTGAGATGATGGCAACAGCTATCATTCCTGCACTAGGAATAGTTAAATATCGGCCACTTTTTTACATGCTGATTGTGATTTTTCTTGCATTTAAGCTGGAAACACCCCTTTTGCCGTTGATGATTTTGTCGATACAGTGGCTGCACTCTGCGTTTACTATTGAGGGATGGGCCATAGGCACCTTTGCTGGCATTTTAACTTCGATTGCCATTGGATCGCTTAAGGATCTCATGCATTTTAATTCAAAGTTTGTAACCATGGTAAGTGTGCAATTACTGCTCTTTTTTTGGTTTATTGTAGAGTCAGTGCTACTCTATGTGAAAGTGGAGGAGTTTCGCTATATCGTTGAGCGCTTCAAGCTCTTTTTTCCTGAAAGTATTGTCTTGGCAATAATTTCACCGTTTATCTTTTCTATCTTAGATCGACTTTGGAAAGATCCAGAGGAAGACAAAATGGGGGTTGACGTTTGATGTTCGACCATGAGGCCCTGATCAAGCTACATAGAGCAAGGGCCAATCTAATTGCCAATATTATTTTATTACTGTTTTCTCTAGTTCTTGCTCGCCTTTGGTACTTGCAAGTTTATAAGGGAAAACAACTCTTAAACTATTCTCTGCAAAATCGCTTAAGGCGTGAAGAGATTGAAGCGCCTCGTGGGATGTTCTTTGATCGCAATGGTAGTTTAATTGTCAACAATGTGCCTCGTTTTGATGCTGCCGTTATTCCTCAGTACCTACAAAATAAAAAAGAGACGATTAGAAAATTGGCAGAGATCTTGGAGATGCCAGAGGATGCTGTCTATAAAGCGATGGCGAAGAAGTCCAATATTGCCAGTTACAAGTCAGTAGTGGTGAAAAAAAATATCTCTCGTAAAGAGGTGGCGATCATTGAGACCCAAAATGATGAGCTTCCTGGTGTGGCGGTGGAGATGGTGGTTAGTCGTGAGTATGTAGACAGGGAAGTAGGAGCACACCTTCTCGGTTACATTTCTGAGATATCTTCCTCGCAATTACCACGCTATCGCAGTCGTGATAATTTTGATTACAAACTGGGTGACTTCATTGGCCAGTCGGGGTTAGAACAGCAATTGGATCGCATCATTCGTGGGCAAAACGGCTACGAGTTTGTGGAAGTAGATGCCATGGGCCGGCGAAAGATTCGCGTGAAGAGCGAGGATGATTTTTTTAAGGAGATTAAGAGCAAGCCTGCGATTCCTGGACCCAATGTGATGTTAACCATTGATCGGGATATGCAACTGAGTGCCTTTAATGCTCTTCAAGGAAGAGAGGGGGCAGCAGTTGCAGTTGATGTGAATACAGGGGAAATTTTAACCATGGTCTCGGTGCCCTCTTTTGATCCTTCGTCTTTTAGCAAAGGATTATCGAATAATTACTGGGGCGTGCTGAGTAATGATCCCCGCCGGCCACTTCGCGATCGTGTGATCCAAGAGCACTACTCTCCGGGGTCGACCTTTAAACCGTTAGTTGCGGTTGCAGCGCTGGAGGAGGGTGAAGCGGAGGAGAAAGGGGAGATCGGTTGTACAGGACAGTTTCCAATGGGAAGGAAGGTGTTTCACTGTTGGAAGAAGCATGGCCATGGTTCGGTGGATATTTATCGCTCGATTCGAGAGTCCTGTGATACTTTCTACTATCGTTTGGGAAAACGCATGGACATCAACACCATTGCTCACTATGTGAAATCGATGGGGCTGGGACATAAGACTGGGATTGCGCTTCCTCGAGAGGTGGCAGGGCTTATGCCTGATCGTGAGTGGAAGAAGAAGCGAAATGGTGAAGATTGGATGCTGGGAGAAACGCTCTCGTGTGTGATCGGGCAATCGTATGTTTTAGCGACACCGCTGCAGCTAGCTCTTGCCTATGCGGTGATTGCCAATGGTGGAAAGCTTTATCGTCCTTATGTGGTCAAGAGAATTTTTACCAACTCTGGTAAGACCATTAAAACCTTTTCACCCGAGCTACTCTCAAAGGTGAATTTATCGCCGAGAACGGTTCAAATTGTACAAGAAGCATTGCGACAAGTGGTGAATGATCCTAAAGGCACTGCCTATTATTACGGGCATGGCAGAGGTATTGCACTTGCAGGAAAGACTGGAACTGCACAAGTGATTAAGATGAGTGCAGAAAAGTTGTTCGCTAAGTGTGAAGAGACAGAGTATAAGTATCGTCACCATGGACTTTTTATCGGATATGCTCCTTACGATGATCCTAAAATTGCAGTGGCCGCTATTGTTGAACACGGTTGTCATGGCGCTTCTGCTGCGACTCCGGTGGTAGTTGATATTGTAGCAACCTATCTCAAAAAGTTTTATCCGGAATTGCACCAGAAGTATTTGCAAGAGGAGAAGAGCAAGGGAATCTTATTTAGAGCAGTACCAACGATAGATTCTAGCAAGCTTCAAGAAGAGGATGAGGATACAGTCCTTTTAGAGGATGAAGATGCTGGCCATGGCGGAAGCAGCTCTACTTCGCAAAATTTAATCGATGGCGTATTGGGAAATAAGAAACTTACTCCTACGCTACCGGTTCCAGGAATTAATTCGAGCGTCAGAGAAGAAGACGACGATCAACAGAATGAAAATGGAGGAGATTAATCATGGTTGAGTCGAACCTTCCCTCAAAATATGCCTATGCTTTACGGCGTTATGATTTTAGCTTCTTTGGCACAATGATTGTTATTTTCATTATTGGTATTTTAAATCTCTATTCAGCAACCCATGCTACCAACGATAAGGCGCTCTTGGATCTTTATAAAACACAAGCAATTTGGTTTTGCATTTCGATTGTTGTAGGGGTTTCCATTAGCTTTATTAGACCCAAAACTTTTTTTCGTTACAGCTATGTGGTCTATGGGATCAATGTGATTTTGCTGGTGTTGGTGCTTTTAATTGGAGTAAAAGTTTTAGGAGCAAAACGTTGGCTCGATTTGGGTGTTTTACGACTTCAGCCTTCAGAAATGATGAAAATCTCCATCGTACTAGTACTGGCACGCTGGTATTCTAAATTTAATCCCGAAGTGGATGTGGGGCTGAAAGAGATGATTATTCCTGGCATCTTGGCGCTAGTTCCTGCAGTGTTGGTGATTGTTGAGCCTGATTTAGGAACAGGACTAGTTTTATTGCTAATCTTTTTTATTATCACCTTTTATCGCCGTCTTAAGTGGAAGACCATTATTCTGTTGGTGATCTTAGGTATAGCAACTTCAGGAGTGATGTATAAGTTTGGACTTAAAGAGTATCAACGGCAGAGGGTGATCACCTTTTTAGATCCTTGGGGAGATGCTCAAGGGTATGGGTACAATGCAATTCAGTCGGAAATTGCTATTGGTTCAGGGCAACTCTTTGGAAAAGGCTTCAAAAAATCGTCTCAGGCATCGCTGAGTTACTTGCCGGAGAATCATACTGACTTTGTTTTCTCCATCTTTAATGAAGAGCATGGGCTTTTTGGATCGTTAGTACTCATCACCATGTATGTGGTCTTGATCATGCGTTTTATCTGGTTGGCAACTTCAGTGGTGAATTTTTACGATGCGGTGGTCTCTATTGGACTAATGTCGATTTTTTTCTGGCATACCTTCATCAATATGTCGATGGTGACAGGTCTGCTTCCCATCGTTGGCATTCCTCTCCCACTGATGTCCTACGGAGGGTCAAGCTTGCTCACCTTTGGTATTTGTTGTGGCATTGCCACGTCTATAAGCAATTCGCGAAATCTCTTTTAATGGCCTCGAATTTGCATTTCCAAAAGTAGAGTAAATAGAGTTTCAAGCTTTTACGTTTAGAAATGGGTAAAAAAAGTGTCCAGATTTTTTACGAATGCAAAAAAATTTTACACCCTTCCTCTTCTCCTGCTGCTTTTCCTGCTTTTTGTTGGAAATTCATCTCTATTGGTAGTGGCGGCAACAAGAGATACTTCTACATTTAATAAAGTAAAGCAGGAGTTGTGGTATGGGGGGGTTGATGCCTTATCGAGTCGCTCACTTGGGGATGAGGTTATGGCCAAGGCGCTTGGAGAGGATGTGTATGCAGAGGTCATCAATACCTATCGCAAGAGCGCAAGCACTGCTAAGGCCGCTAGCGCCGGCAGCAATAAACCTACAGTAGAACTCCCTATTGAACTAAAATATATCATGGAATAACTTTTAGTATTTTTGTTTTTTCGTAACTTATATGGACTCGCCGTAAATGCAAGAAAAAATTCTAATTTAATAGCAAAATAAAAATAATCGCTGCCATATATCCGGCCTATCTTTATTGGGATTCAGTTCCCTGTGGCCCTGATGGAA
>JADGAN010000016.1 GCA_015231955.1 Oligoflexia bacterium
TAACTGGCAACTGTCCCCGCTAGCTTCACACTGGAACTGCTAACAAATACTGCTACCAGCCACCCTGCTACCTGCTTGCTGGATTTGTAAAACTGTTTTACTGGAATCCAGTTTAAACTTACAAAAAAAGTTATGCTTTCCTTTCCCGTCCTACTTACTCTTAGCGGTTACAGTTTCCAATAATTGAGCTATCGCTTTTTCATCTGGTTTTTGATTTTCATCAATGACCACGCCATTTTTTTTCAATAGTGCTGCCGTGTCAGAAGAACTCATGCAAGCAAGATTTTGTTTGATTGCTTCTTTTGCCAAGTCACTCATGGTAATCATGCCCTTACTGTCTTTTGCAGTCCGAACAAACATAATATGTTTATTGGGATAATAGGCGGCAATGAAATTTTGTTTCGGAATTTTTTTGTAAACCAACATCTCTTGTTCATGAAATGTCTCTTTATCTCCTACTTGTTCATAAAAACGGGGGACAGATATCATGCTTTTTTGTAAATTTTTAGGGTCAAGCAAAAACACAATTCCACCGTTATTGGCCTTTCTCGCAAATTTCATCGCAACATTGATGTTTTCCGATGTGGGATGAAAAGCAGACTCCTGTTCCTTGGTTTTATTATCTCCCGTGTGCTCACTCAAATTGGTACCCAAACCATCTTTAACCCGCCCCTTTTTAAACAAGTTGCTCACTCTTTTTTCGATATCTGCATCCCCAATCACTGCATTTTTTGCTCCTGATCCTGTTCCCCAGTAAAGAATTTTATTCCCTGGTAAAAGCGTTTTTGCTTCTTGCTTTAAATCGCTATACGTAATTGATTTTTCCTCTCTGGAGGATTTGCTACTGTAGCTTAGTTTAGTTTCGGCAGGGATTTCCATTGCCGCTTGAGTTCCATTTCCTCCGTTAATAGCAATGATTTGTTCGATGGCCAGACAGTTCTTTGCTTGCACTTCCACTTTTTTTGGGACACTAGGAGCAGGACACGCTAGGGAGGAGGATAGCGTATTGATTGAGTTAGGCAAGGATTGTAATTTGTTGATTATTTCTGCAATAGTCATTGTTGGTATTACATGCTTTATTGTTGCAACATCATCAATGTTAATCCCTGCCTTTTTTATTGCGATCATTTCTGCAATGGTTATTGCAGGTGCATCCTCTTTCCACCCAGAAGCAGTATTTAAATCAACCCCTGCTTTGCTTAATTCCTTCATCTCAGCAATCGTGATCGTTGGCATTTTCTTTTTCAGTTGAGCAGCATCCGTAAGATTAATCCCTGCCGTTTTCATTTCAACCATTTCTGCTATAGTAGTCTTTGGTGCTTTCTTTTTCATTTGAGCAGCACCATAAAGGCCAATCCCTGTGCTTTCTATTTCAACCATTTCTGCAAGAGTTGTCGTGGGTACTACTTTTTTCCATTCACTGGCATCGTATAAATCAATTCCTGCTTTTTTCATTTCAATCATTTCTGCGGTGGTGGCCTCAGGCACTAACTTTTTCCATTTACTGGCGGCATATAAATTAATTCCTGCCTGTGACATAGTGATCATCTCTTCTATGGTTATTTTAGGCGCTACCGCTTTTAATGCTTCGGCCGAATCATTACTGAGAATTCCTGCTTGCGATAATTTAATGATCTCTACAATCGTTATTTCTGGTGCTTGAACTTTTAGGCCCGCGGCCAAATGGGCCTTCACTCCCTTTGCGGATAGCTCATTTAGTTCACTCGTTGTGAATACATGGTCTGGATCATCATCAACACCCCATGCAGACCAAGAAGAAGTAAAGAGTAAAGAGAGTGTTAAGGAAAGTGACACAGCGATAATGTCCATGTAAAAGCTAAAGTATTTTGTTTTAGTTTGCTCGACTTTCCTGATTTCCATTATTCTCCCCCTGATAAATATTAAGATCACAATTACTATTTTAACTTTTCTCCTTCATCGACTTTAAAAATATTTTTTTGGAACAACGATTATGCTTACTTGGTCTATTCATTAAGATTTATTTATTTGCGTTAGTGGTCTCTAATCGAGGCAGTGCCAAAAAAATGGGGATTGAATTCTCAATAAAATCTAGTAACTGCTCACGGCCTTCGGCCACCTACCCTCAGAAAAGTTATGCCTTCCTTTTCCGTCTGCGGTCGCAGTAAACGTGGGGCCAGATGGGAAAAGAGGCATACTTTTTTCGTTTTTTAGCAGCTACGAAACCACAGGTGCATGTCACCTATCAATTGTTTTTTCTGATCGTGCGATTTGCTTGAAATGACATGGCGATGTGATCTATAGTCTTTTTGTCCCATTTGCACTCTCTACCGTTAATTAGAGGTTTTTGTATGCGAAGATTATGGTGTGTTGTGGTTTTTTTGGCATTGCTTGCTTTTGTCGAGGGGCAAACAGCAGAGCAGGCAGAGGTACAAAAAAAGTTTGATCGGGACAAGCTTGCTAGAGAGCTTGCGATCGAGGAGAAGATTGGCGAGTACATTCCCTTAGATCTTAAGTTTAAAGATGAAACGGGAAGGGAGCTTCTGCTTCGTGAGATTGTCAATCGACCAACGCTAATCTTGCCTATCTTCTTCCATTGCCCAGGGACTTGTCCCATCATGCATGCAGAGCTAGCAATGGTATTGGAAAAATTGGGAATGCCCAAAGGGCACGAGTATCGAGCAATTTCTCTGAGTTTTGATGAAGAGGAGACCCCTAGCGATGCCAAAGGTGC
This sequence comes from Oligoflexia bacterium, assembly GCA_015231955.1. Classification (GTDB taxonomy): domain Bacteria; phylum Bdellovibrionota; class Bacteriovoracia; order Bacteriovoracales; family Bacteriovoracaceae; genus JADGAN01. The sequence goes on from JADGAN010000016.1 coordinate 2,714, forward strand.
GAAAGCGTCGTATGCGGAAATCATTAAAGGAAAATTTCCGGAGGCCGAGTGGTACTTTTTAGTAGGTTCTAGGGAGAATATCGATAAGCTACTGGCCGCATTTGGATACCATTTTATCAAGTTTGCTAAACACGATTTTATTCATCCCAATTTAATGATGACGGTGGCGCATGATGGAAAGATTATTCGCTACCTTTATGGCCCAGAGTTTTTGCCCTTTGATGTGGAGATGTCACTCTTAGAGGCAACCGCCGGTCGAGCAAGTATCTCTGTTCGCAAACTACTTACATATTGTTTTAATTACGATCCCAAAGGGAAAAAATATGTTGTTGATGTCACAAGAATCTTTGCAACCTTTACCCTTGTGACCTTGGCCTTGGTGTACTTTACTCTGCTTCGAAGAAAAAAGAGGAGACAAGTATGAATGAGCAAAAAAGAGCTGTCTCATATTTAGAGAGCGCTAGTGGGATCTTAAGTTGGCTTGGCACCAGCGATCACAAGCGGGTTGCTCTACTTTATCTGTTTGCGGCCAGCTTATGGTTTTTGATTGCAACCTTGCTGGGATTTTCCCTGCGGCTGGAGCTGATGTTTCCAGGAAAGCAGTTGATGACAGCACAAACTTATAATGCTGTCTTTACTCTTCATGGCGTGATCATGATTTTTCTCTTTTTAATTCCCGCCATCCCTGCGATCTTTGGAAATTTTATAATGCCACTGCAAATTGGTGCTAAAGATGTCTTCTTTCCGCGCTTAAATCTCTTTGCTTGGTACCTCTATATGGCCGGTGGGCTGTTTGCGCTCCTCTCTCTCTTTTTTGATGGGCCTCCCGATACCGGTTGGACCTTCTATGTTCCTTTTAGCATTATGACCCAGACTAATGTGGTGTTAACGACGACGGCGGCGTTTATTTTGGGATTCTCTTCCATTCTTACTGGACTCAACTTTATTACTACCATTCATCGCTTGCGTACGGAGAAAATGGGATGGTTACAAATCCCACTATTCACCTGGTCGATCTATGCCACAAGTTGGGTGCAGGTGTTGGCAACTCCCATCATTGGTATCACCCTGTTGTTGGTTATTTTAGAGCGTGTTTTTGGAATAGGGCTTTTCGATCCCTCCAAGGGGGGCGATCCCATTTTGTACCAACACCTCTTCTGGATGTATTCGCATCCTGCTGTATACATCATCATTTTGCCTGCTATGGGTGTGATCTCTGAGATCATCCCTGTGGCCGCTCGCAAATCGATCTTTGGTTATAAAGCAATTGTAGGTTCAAGTTTGGGGATTGCGTTTGCAGGATCGCTGGTGTGGGCCCACCATATGTATACCAGTGGGATGAGTGATATGGCAGTTTTGGTCTTCTCTTTCCTTACTTTTATTGTGGCGGTTCCCAGTGCGATCAAGGTGTTTAACTGGGTGGCAACACTCTACAAAGGTTCGATTGTGATGGGTCCACCTTTTTTGCTGTCACTCTATTTTATTTTTCTCTTCTCCATTGGAGGATTAACTGGGCTAGTGCTAGGAGCAGCTTCCACCAATATCCACGTTCACGATACGCAGTTTGTAGTAGCTCACTTTCATTTTGTGATGTTTGGAGGAACGGCGTTTGCTTTTATTGCTGCCGTCTACTTTTGGTTCCCTAAGATGTTTGGTCGCTTGTACGACTTTAAAAATGCTTACCGGGGATCAACACTGCTCTTTATAGGTTTTTGTATTCATTACTTCCCGATGTTTATCCTAGGATTGCAGGGGATGCCTAGGCGTTACTTCGATTACGTTCCTCGCTTTGCTACCGGGAATTTTATTGCAGGCATTGGTGGTATGACGATGATGATTGGAATCTTTCTGATTGTCTATAACCTGTGGCGAGGATTACGCCATGGTGAGCGGGCACCACAAAATCCTTGGGGTGGTGTTACCTTAGAGTGGATGTTGCCTTCACCACCGCCGACAGAAAATTTTGAGAGTGCTCCTGAGGTCAAGGCCTATCCCTACGATTTTGAGGAGGGAAAAAAATTATGATTAGTGAACAACACGAACACCATTTGCCCTATGATCCAGAGGGGAGTCGCCTGGGCATGTGGCTTTTTCTCTTTTCAGAACTACTTCTCTTCGGTGGGCTCTTTATTCTTTATGCCTCTTACTTAACAAAATATACTGCTGACTTTGTGATAGCGGGAAAAGAGCTTAGTCGTACGATTGGTGCCATTAACACCATTATCCTCTTGGTGAGTAGCTACTTTGTGGCGGCGAGTATTACCGCTATTCGTAGGAATGCTCCGAGGATTGCTATGCTCTATGTTGGTAGTGCCATTACGCTCGGGCTGGTCTTTTTAATCAATAAATATTTTGAATGGGGACACAAATTTCACCTCGGGATCTATCCTCGTGGGCCTGCACTGGAAGATCGCACCAACGGAGAGGTGATCTTCTACGGTCTTTATTACTGTGTGACTGGGCTGCATGGGCTGCATGTGATTATTGGAGGAACACTGCTGGCATTTGCACTCTACTATATCTATCGGAAAAAAATCACGGCAGAGCGCTTTGTTTTTTTAGAAAATGCAGGGCTTTACTGGCACTTAGTGGATCTTATTTGGATTTTTGTTTTTCCACTTTTTTACTTGGTAGTGTGATTTATGAGCGAAAAAAAATTACAGCATGGGGAGCATGAACATCTTGAGGAGTCGCACATCTCTAGTTATAAACAGCTCTTGCTGGTGCTGTTTAGCTTGTTAGTGCTTACAGCAATAACCATCTACAGTGCTTCATTCAATTTTGGAAAGGCAAATGTTTGGATTGCACTTGTCATTGCCAGCGCCAAATCGAGCATCGTGGTGCTCTACTTTATGCATTTAAGGTATGAGAAGCCTGTGTTTAAATATATGTTCATCACTGCGATTATGATCTTGGCCATCTTTATTAGTTTTATCTTTTGGGATTTGGCCTATAGGTATAAATAGAGATAGAAGAAGAGATAAGAAATAGCGAAGGAGCTGTAGATGTATAAGCATTACACCCCGGTAGAGCAAGTGGACATGACTTTCTACTATATTTTGGGGATATCGATTGTTGTCTTGATTGGGATCACCATCGCCATGATCTATTTTGTGATTCGCTACCATTATAAGCGCAATCCCGTGGCAACACAGATTCGTGGCCATGTTGGACTGGAGATTCTCTGGACGGTCATCCCTTCGCTGATCGCCCTCTCGATGTTTTATTTTGGTTGGATCTCTTATCTCGATCTTAGAAAAATTCCCAAAGATGCACTAGAGATTCAAGTCTCTGCCGAAATGTTTAATTGGTTCTTTGGTTACCAAGAGGGGAAAGAGAGTCAAAATGAGCTGGTGGTACCTGTGGGACGGGCGATTAAACTCAATATTACATCGGAAGATGTGCTTCACGGTTTTTTCTTACCTGCCTACCGAATCAAAATGGATGCAGTTCCTAAAATGACCACCAATGCTTGGTTTTATGCGGACAAGGAGGGCGAGTACGATATCTTTTGTACCGTCTATTGTGGTGTTGGGCACTCCGGCATGCATGCAAAGCTAAAGATCGTCAGTAAAGAAGATTATGAACGTTGGCTTAAGGGAGAGAGTCTAGGTGAGAAGAGTAGTAACAACCATTAACGAGATAGCGATGTCCCTCCTAAGTTTAAGTAAATTTCGTCTCTCTTCTTTAGTCGCACTCTCTGCACTCTTTGGGCAACTCTTCTATAACTTACAACTGCAAAATCTCACCTTTCTTGGGGTCTTGTTTTTGGCCTTTGCTTGTGCATTTATTAATCAGCTGCAAGATCGCGATCTCGATCCGCTAATGCGCAGGACGAGTGTACGCGAACAGCATATAGAGCGTATAGGGGTACCTGGTGTGGTGGTAGCGGCCGCTACGCTGATCCTCCTGGGACTCTACCTTTGCAACTCCTTAGAAGCAAAAATCTTAGGAACCCTCTCCTTGCTTCTTTATAATCTCCTCTACACTCCACTTAAACGCAGAACTCATTTGGCGATTATTCCTGGTGCACTTTGTGGACTGACACCTCCATGGATTGGTTGGGTGAGTGCTGGCGGGGAACTGTTTGCCTATGAGATTCTGTACGTAATTTTGTTATTTTTTTTATGGCAGTTTCCACACACCTGGATCACCCTGTTAAAGAATCGGGACGACTATTTAAAAACGCCACTGGCAACGCTTTTAAATCTTCTCGGAACCGATGCCCTTAGACGAATTTTTATCACCTGGATGCTCTTGATTGCCATCTTAGTCTTGGGTGCACCTTGGTTTTTGCATTTTCATTTTTTAACTCCTAAAATTTTAAGTGTGCTGGCCGCACTACTTTTTCTGGGAGCAACGATACGCAGAGAGCGTGGGTTTATGCTTACAAATTTAGCACTAGTGGTCTTTATGTTAGCGGCATTAGCAGAGAAAATGATGTTGCAAAAATTTCCCTGAGCTATACTAAGGGGATCCTTCTCCTCTTTTTTTTAGAAAAAACAGACCAAAACACTTTGTTATTTTTTTAGTAATTACCAAAAGTACTCTCTTTCCACGTGATTTCTGCTTAACTTTAAACTCCTATTGCCGATATTGATGTTGATATAGTCAATGCTTATATAAATTCATAGCGAAAGGGGAAGTATTTTATGTCAGCGAAAAATATGAATTTTCATTTAATTTCCAACAACAACGTTCTGAAGATGGCGGATAAATCTAACCTTTTGACCGCTACCACCAGGATGAAGGTTTCGTTGCAAATACTCGATCAAATTAATAGTAAGGCCAACTTGATTGCCTTTAATGCCGCCATTGAAGGTGCACGCACGCGTGGACGCCTAGACTCTTTTTCTATCGTGGCCGAACAGATTTTAACCCAGGCCATGAGAAATATGGAGCTTAGTGAAAAGCTCGGGCAACTGGTAAAAAAACTTCACAATGTGGCCTTACGTTCAACTGCTGCTCGCTATTATGAACTGGCAGTGGACTTGATTGATAAGCTAGAGCGCAACCTCTTTTGCCGTAATTGCGATGTACAGGCGTGGGCCGTCTTTGATGTCAATATCAAGTGTTTGATGGAGGTGGAAGCTTTAAAGCGTGAACTCGATTTTAACAAAGTTTCAAAAGAGGAGTTGCATGCAAAATTGCTTGCTAGTAGTGATGTAAAGCAGGCAAGAGAGCTTTTAGAAAAGATCATGGGGATTTATATTGTCTACTCCGATGTGTGGCTGATTGATAAAGAGGGATTTGTGGTGGTATCCGCCAAGCATCCCAATCTTATCGGCAAAACCAATGTAGCGGAGAGTAGTTGGTTCCAAAGTGCCATGAGTGGAGAGGTGGATGTCTCCGACATGGATTTCGAGCCTGCGCTTAAAAGTTTTGTGGTACGCTACTCTGGCCCTGTTTACAATAATGAGAAGCAGATTATTGGTGTGATCACCACGCGCTTTAACTGGGATTACGCTCAAGAGATGATTGATAATGGCCACTTTGATGATTCGGTTCAGGCCTATATTATTAGTAAACAGGGGCTGGTGCTTGCAAACTCCGATACCAGTGGGCTTGGTGTTTATCGCGAGCCGATGAATTGGTTGGACGCGGGTAAAGACTCCATGAATGGTTACTCGGGTTTTGCGATTGAGACTGCTCGCAATGGTGCCCCAGTTGCTGTTGGCTATGCAAAAGGGAAAGGTTACAACACCTACAAAGGACGTGGATGGACGGGGCTTTTATTATCACGGCTTGGAAATATCTGCTTTGAACATATGTTACACCGAGTGGGCCGGGATGAGCAGGAATTGAACGCAATTAATAATGAGGCGGATAATCTATTGCTCTTTAATAACAAACGCAAAAGAATTGAATCGGAAAAGGTCAATGAAGAGTTGATTTTATGTATGGATAATATCAACCATCTTGTAAGTGAAATCAATACCACCAATAATGAAACCAATATGCTTGCAATCAATGCCGCTATTCAAGCAGGGATTGCAGGAACCGAAGGGGAGAGCTTTGCAGTGATTGCAGGAGAGATTGGGGGACTTGCAGAAAAGAGTGTGGGATTTGTGAATGAGGTGAACAAGACCACCAAGGATTTGCAAAAAGAGGTGAGTGCAACAGTTGCTGCCCGTTTAAGTGATGCTGCTAGAGATACCATCGATAAGATTGATCGTATGCTTTTTGAGCGCTTTTGTGACATTCAGGCCTGGGCATCCTTTTCCTGTTTTAGAAAAGCGGTGCAAGCGGGACAAGATCGCAATTTTGAGGCAAGCGATCTGTTGCATAAAATTCAAAAAATTTACGAAGTCTACTTTGATATTTCGCTTTTAGATACTCAAGGCAAGGTTATTGCCAGTGGTAGTCGCCGTGAACTCATCGGACAAAATCATGCTAATCGCAAATGGTTTCAAGAGGCCTTGCAAGGGAAAGTCTACTTCACCGATGTGTATAAATCGGCGACTATTAATTCACTGACCATGAATTTTAGTGCTCCGATTTTTGATAAGAATGGAGAGGCGGTAGGGGTGATCTCTTCACGTTTTAATTGGAACTATATTTACGATATTATCGATGCAGTGATTGTGGATTCGCGAAGCCAAGTCTCTTTGATTAATAGTGAGGGGATATTGATTGGCTCTAATGATCGTGAACAAATATTAGAAAAATCGTTTAAGCATTTGAAGGCCTATGTGCTTTTACAACAGGGACAAAATGGTGTGCAAAGTGAAACTGATTCCCTTGATGGTCGGGAGTATGCGATTGGACTAGCGAAGGGCCGGGGACATAATACCTATTCAGGAAAAGGATGGAGCGTGATTATTCGTCGACCCATGGAGAGTAGCAGTGGAAAGCTTGAGGAGAAAGAGAGCAGTGAGAGCAGTGAAAGTAAAGGTGGCCGCAAACTACGCCTGGTCAATGAGTGATTTTTGAGCATAAGTAAAGGAGTAGGCACATGTCCGATGATAGTATCAATAGCAAGGAAGATATTAAGACTTTTGTTGACGAGATTTTAACCAACATCATTGATGTAGAAAATATTTTAGTCAACACCAGTAACCCCGATGCTTTCGAGTTTGATCGAGACGTCAATCATCTCTTTCGCTTTTATCACAATGTTAAAGGCACCTCCTCCATGTTTGGATGGGAGCACCCCAAAGAGGTTTTTCATATAGCAGAGAGTATTTTATCTATCTATAGAGAGAAGAAATTTACACCCCAGCAGCAAGCGATCGACGTCTTATTACAATCGCTTGATTATATTAAATTGTTCTTAAATGCAGCTTTAGAAAGTAAGATAGAGAGCTTAAGAAAACCGTATAAATTACTTTACGCTTTGGATGAGGCACTGACTGTTACTGCAAAAGAGTGTGAAGGGGAAAAAGCAACAGAGAGTGGTGGGCAGCATGGGAGCAAGGATGGTGGAAAAAAAGATAGAGATAAGGATAAAGAGAAAGAGGGAGATAACGATGAATCGATCCGGATTACGGGATATCAGGCGAGCAAAATGATGGAGATTGTCTCCGATTTTATTCAACTTCAAAATAAGATTATACCCGAACTCTCCAGCTTAAACAATTCGCTGGCGATGGTAAATGATGTCAAAAGATTCTCTAATATGTTACAAAATTTTGTTCTCTCCATTAGGCTTTCGCCGCTAAGGCCATTGCTCTATGGGCTCAATCGTATTGTCACCAATACCGCCAGAGACCTGGGGAAAAAGGTGCACTTGAAAGTCTCGGGTGGGGACACGCAACTGGATCGTCGCATGATTGAGATGCTAAGAGAGCCTTTAGTACACTTGCTTCGCAACTCCATCGATCATGGCATTGAAGATGAGGAGACACGGAAAAAGAAAAATAAGCATGAGTATGGTACCATCAACATTGAGGCCTCCCAGCAATCGGGGCAAGTGATTATTGTGATTACTGATGATGGTAAGGGTATCGATGCGCAAAAGGTTTTAAGTAAGGCGATTCAAAAAGGGTTGCTTACCAAAGAACAAGCACCACAATTTACCAGCAAAGATATTTTACGCTTGGTTTTTGCCCCCGGCTTCTCCACTGCGGAGAAGGTGACTCAAGTCTCTGGCCGTGGTGTGGGGATGGACGCCGTTAAAAGTGCAGTGGAATCGGTGGGGGGAACGGTGGAGATCACCTCGGAGCTTGGGCTTGGAACCACCGTGGTCTTGATTTTACCACTGACCTTGGCGATTGTGAAATCGCTTACCTTTCGCGTGGGAGAGCAAATGTTCGCGATCCCACAAGTGAGTGTAGAGGAGGTGGTAACCAGAGAGGCGCTAATTCGTAACAAAGAGTTCTCTTCGTTAGAGGGAGAGCAAGAGGTGATTCATCGTCGCAAGCAAGTGATTCCTTGTATTGCTATCGATCAATTATTTAAAATTCCCACCCAAAATGAGGCGATTGTTTATATTGTGATTAAATATCGCACTGATCGTTTTGCTTTAAAGGTACACTCCATTGTGGGTACCAGGGATTTTGTTTCCCAGGCGCCACCGAAGATTTTTTCACACATCAATGTGATTAATGGAGTGGGGCAACTTAACTCTGGAGAGTATATTGAACTCTTGGATTTGGCGGTGCTTTTTGATCTGATTTCGCAGAGGATGGCGCTGTCGCGTGGGAATAACTATTTGGATCTAGGGGAGAGTGAAAATGTCTCCGATGTTTTTAGGAGTCAGCAAAAGATGGCCTTTGTAAAATCGGGTAAGAGTTTGGCCATCCCGGTACAAAGCATTACGGAGGTGATTGAGATGCCAAGGAGTGCGATCAATAAGTTAAATGATCGCTTCTTTATCACCTATCGCAATAAAACCTATCCTATGCTCCGCTTGGCCTCACTACTCGAAAGCGCACAAACAGAGTTTTGCAAAGAGAGCTATATAATCTTGCTGGTTACCTTTAATAATATTTGTGCAGGCATCGTGTGTGACGAATTCTTGGGTATTCATCGTTTACCACGGGAGTTTGATGACAGTATTAAGAGTGAGACTATCATGGGAACGATTACCAAGGATAATATCACTTATCTGGTTCCCAACTTTCGAAAGTTATTTGGTCTAGATTTTGAAGCGAAAGTTAGTCAGAAAAATGTTATTGCCGCTACCGTGAGCAACTCAAAATTTAATGTGCTTATCGTTGAAGATGATAAATTTTTTGCGACCAATTTAAGTGATTACTTGACCTCCAATGGAATAAAAAGTGTTATCTGTGAAGATGGGTTAGAGGCCAAAGAGCTACTCTCTTCTGGAAGTGCTGGCATCCACTATATCATTACCGATTATGAGATGCCGAGAATGAATGGGATTGAACTTTTGCGCTGGATTCGTAAAAATCCCATGGTTAAAGATATCCCAGTCGCACTCTGTACCGCCGTAGGAGATCTGCACATTAAGATAGAAGCGGAAAAGCTAGGAATTGATGTTTATGCAGAAAAGGTAAAGTATGATCAATTTATAGAGATCGTTTTATCTCGCAAGAAAAAATTTGATCTAGGAATTGAGATTCAGATTCCTAAGTACAGCGTCTCCAGTGAGAGTACCATTTTAGAGGAAAAAGAGATTCATGCGAGAATCTTAACCTTTTATGTTAAACAAAAAAAGTATGGTATCGTCATTGATATTATCAAAGAGATCTCTAGTGCTACTATTGCCACCATTATCCCTAATATGATCAAGGCCGCCTCACAAATCGTAAGTTTTCGTGGTAGTCCCATTCCCGTGATCGATCTTCGGCGTATTCGCAGTAGTGGACTTAAAGGAGTGGTGGGTGGAGAGTTACAGCTACTTGCCAAGGAGGAGCACCCAGAACAAATAGTCGCACAGTTTGGTCAACATGTGTGTGCTTTGTGGGTGGATAAAGTGTGCCACGTTCAGCGCTTACACTTAATGGATCGCTCAACTGGTATTGCCAAAAGTGAATTTGGAAGCTTATCATCGCTCATAGGAGATGTTTTGTGGGATAAGAATCGGGAGTGCATTGCTTTGATTGGCCCACAAAAAGTAGAACTCTTGATTGAAAAAATCATTGAGAAAAGTTCGAAGCAGGATGACAATGAAAGAGGGGGCGATCACAAAACTGTGATTGCGAATATAGCGTAAATATGTATTTATTTAGTTAGGACGTAGAAGCGTGGGATTTCCTTTTATAACTTGTGCGAACTCCATCCTTTATTGTGCTCGAGATGAGGTGAACGGCCGATTTAAAGAGATTTTTCAAGAAGCTGCTATCTCTTCTGTTGTCGTGCAACCTTCACTGATAAGGGCGCAAGATTATTTACAACGAATTTTGAGTCAGCAAGGGATCGTTCATTCTGCCATTTTTTATTTTGCTGCCGATGTGATGGCCTCGCCAGAGTGGAAAAAATTTTATAGCTATGTAAGAGGCCCTGCCTATAAAAGCTTACCGCTAGTGATTATTGTGGAAGAGATGCTGATGAACTCCGCTATTGAAGGTGGCGCTGGTTCCAATGCTCAAAGTGAAGCGCTGGTGCTGGCCAATCGTGATCCTGCTATCGTGACCATTGTGGTTGATCCTAAAAATATTGATTTCGTGCAAATTCTGGAGAAAGTAGAAGCGACTCTCATGAAATATTACCCTAATGGGGTCTCCTTTTTTAAGATCGAGCAAGGTGACAACTATAAGATGGTGACGATGCCGGAGGAGTTTACCAAGCACACCTTGAGTGAAATCAAAAAACTAGAGGCACTGCTGAGCGAAGAAAAAGATATTCTCATCTTTAATTTTAAAAACTTTAGTGACATCAGTAATAATAGCCATCGGGTACTTTTCCAACTCTTTACGGGACTAGAAAAGTATCATCGGCGCTTTCGCAGTATCTTTGTCAAAGATCTAGTCCAAGGATACTTAAAAAAAGGTGGAATTGTTGATGCTTTTAAAATTAAATCGGGTCTGCGGGAAGTTTTGCTGGAGTATCAACTTATAAAGGAGAGTAAACCGGAAGCGAGCAAATATGTTACTTTAGATGTACGAATTATTAATCCCTTTATTGCGGCCCTGATGCAGGCCTATAAAAAACATATCGATGTCACTTTAAATCTCTCGGGTGGCCCGAAGATTGTGAATCAATACAAGTGTGAGAACGCCTCCTTTGCCATTGCCATCAATGTGGAGAGTGAAAAATTTTGCGGCTCCATCTTGCAACTATTTAGCTATGAGGTTTTTAAAAACTACCTAAAAATTGTCAAAGAAAAAAAACAGATCTCTGAATTGCCGGCCGCCATCGATTTCACAAAAATGTTACTTTTAGATATTTTTGAGATGGCAAAAGGCGACTTAATTAAGCTTTTAAATTATGAAATCTCCAAGGCCACCCCGATTATTATTCAATCCACATCCAATATTCAAAAAGCAATCCAGTATCCCACCACCATCAATGTCCGCTTAAAATCCTCCATTGGAACAGTCGAACTTCTCATCAACCCCCAAACCCTCTAAGCTCTTGGAGCTCTAAGTGCATGGCACTTGTGGTTCTTGTGGTTTCGCAGTTGCAAATGCGCTGAGCGCAGGTGTAGAATTAAAACATACCGTTCAACAGGTGAGGTGTTATGTTCAAGAAAGATATTCAAGTCATAGTGGCCGATGACATGGCAGGCATGCGACTTTTTGTCGTAAAAAAATTAAAGGCCTTAGGCCTTAGTAATATCATTGAGGCCAGCAATGGGAATAAAGTGTGGGAAGTATTAACTGCTGGAGATAAAAAGATCGATATCATTTTTTCTGATATTAACATGCCTGAAATGAGTGGCATTCAGTTGTTGCAAAAAATCCGTGCAGACAAACGTTTTGCTACGCTCCCCTTCTTCATTATCTCTGCAGAGAAGGAGAGTAAAACTCAAAAAGAGGCAGAGGCCGCAGGTGTTACCAGATATCTTATAAAACCCTTTAGTGAAGAGGAGTTAAAAGGTTATCTGGCGCAAATCAACTCCATTTTGGAATAAATAATCATGCAACTTAAAGCTGTGCTAAAACCCTTGTTTGCGACTATGAAGAGTGTGTTCGCCTCTCAATGTAATGTCACTCTTTCCTTTGAAAACTCCTATCTGCAACCACGCGGCCAGGAATGGGCCCTTGAAAGTATGCAAAATGTGGTTACCACCGCACAACTTTACTCTCCAGAGCTAACCTTCACCATTGCGTACTGTTTTCCTGAAGAGGTCTTTTTAAAATTTGTCTCCTCTATGTTTGGAGAAGAGTTTAAAGCAGTTACTCCTGAAATCCGTGATCTTGCAGCTGAATGGTTAAATATTACCCTTGGTAATTTAAAATCATCATTAAACGATGAGCTGGGTGGTAATTTTAACAACAATATCCCAATGACTGTGATGGGTGATCGTCTTGTATTCTCAGCGGACGAGATCACACCCATTGTGGTTATTCCTGTTAAATCACCTCAAGGAAATTTTCATTGCCTTTTGATCTTAGGAAACGATGCTGTCATTCCGTGGGATAACAGCTCTTTTGGACACGGACAGTAAATTTTTTTACAGCGGCAAGGTAAAATAGATTGTTGTCCCCTCTCCTAGCTTGCTTTCGGCCCAAATTTTTCCACAGTGAGCATCCACAATTGCTTTGGATATAAAGAGACCGAGGCCATTTCCAAGTTTAGAGGTGTCCTTTGTTTGCCAGAATTGTTGGAAAATATGAGGTAGATCTTCTGGAGCAATCCCTTTACCAGTATCGGCCACAGAGAAGAGGGCGCCCTCTGCAATAGTTGCAACTGCAATGTGAATGGAACCTGTTGATTCTGTATACTTAATTGCATTTCCTACAAGATTGGAAAGGACTTGAAAAATACGTTCTTGGTCACAGCTAGCGGTGAGATTTTGTTGCGAAAGTGCAGTGGTGATGTTTAAGGATTTCTTCTTGGCAATGGCATCTAACGACTCTGTAACTTTAGAGAGTATTTCTGCTACTGCTGTTTGCCGCTTCTCAATTTTAAAAGTACCTGCTTCAAATTTTGCCAAGTCAAGAAGATCATGAATAAGGTCTGTGGAGATCTTGGCCGATTTACCGATGTTAACGATAGTTCTATGGGCCATCACATGATTGTAGATGCCTGTTGTTTGAAACTCTGACTCCAATAATTCTGCACCCAACTGGATGGTGGTTAGGTGATTTTTGAGGTCGTGAGAGACGATGGAGATCATGTTTTCTTTGTCCCCAATGGTTTGCTGTGCTTCTTGATAGAGTCTTGCATTCTCCAGGGCCAGTGCCGCACGGGAAGCAATGGATTTTATAAAATTAAATTTTTTTTCTGAGAAGCTTCGATCAGACTCTAGCAAAAGCAGGGTAAGCGCACCCAAAATTTTATCGTGTGCAATTAAAGGAACTGTAAGCTGTTTAGGGGAGAGGCTTGTTCCTTGATAATTGTAGTGAGTAGAGTTTTCAATTGAAATTTTGCTTTTCAACTGCGGAGCAGAGAAAGCAACTTTGACCTTAAAGGACTCTGCTTCCAGAATGTGAATGATACAGGCATCGGCCAATTCAGGGACGAGAAGCTCTGCCATCTTATGTAATCGCTCTTCATAATGGACGGTTTCTTCTAAGTTCCTAAGTAGCTGTGATAGAAATTTTTGTTCACCCAAAATTCTGTTTTTTTCTGTAAGATCGCGAATGATTGCAGAGACCATGAGTCCTTTTTCTGTTTGAAAAGGTGTGAGAGAAACATCGACAGGGAACTCGGTGCCATCTTTCCTTTTGGCAACAAAATCAAAATTGGTTTCCATTGCTTTGGAAGTTGCAATTAACTTATAATCTGGAAGTAGTGCGCGCGCATGGACTCCAATTAATTCCTGAGACGATGCATATCCAAACAATTTGACCACTTGTTTATTGATAAGATCAATTTTCCCTTCTGCATTTATCAGTACAATAGAGTCGTGTGCGGATTCTAGTAAATCACGAAATTTTTTTTCCGAGCGAGCAAGCGCTGTTTGTATCTGTCTTGCAAGGATAAGGCTTCTTACTCTTGCAAGCAGCTCGTTTACAGAAAAAGGTTTTAAAATATAGTCTTGAACTCCTTTATTTAACATTCTTACTTGTGAATCTTCATCTGCTTTGGCGGTTAACATAATAATAGGGATAAGATTAAATTCCGCTTTTGACCTGAGTTTATTGACCATTTCCGAGCCGCTCATCTCTGGCATCATCTCATCTGTGAGAATAAGATCGGGGGCAGAGAGCGTTGCCTGATGCAGTCCCTCCTGGCCAGTAAAAGCGCTTACGGTGCGATAACCTTGAGACAATGCCTCACAAAGAAAACGGTTCATCTCAGGGTTATCTTCCACCACTAAGATGAGAGGATAAAAGCTAGCATTTGCCTCAGTGGAAAAGGAAGGGGCATGGAAAATTTTAAGCTCACTCTCTTGCTTGATGGTATCGTGGAAGTGGAGCTCATTGCTATCACTGCTACTTTTGATAGCGGATGATTTTGCTTTGGATAGTGTTGCAGTAGCGGGTGCTTTCAGTGGGAGGTTGAGCACAAAAAGCGCCCCACCTTCAGGGGCGGCCTCAAGAGTGATGCTGCCACCATGGAGATCCACTAGCTCTTTTACTATTGCCAAACCAAGTCCTGTTCCTCCAAAACGGCGAGTGGCCCCATCCTCCTTTTGAAAAAAGCGTTGAAAGATATGTTCACGATCGGCCCAGGCAACGCCAGGTCCGCTATCGGCGATTTCAATGCGGGCGTGGTGTGCGGAAGAGGGGTGCTTCGAATGAAGCGTACAACGAACCTTACCTTTCGCTGGAGTGAATTTAATTGCATTGGAGAGCAGCTTTGTGAGAACACGATGTACTTTATCTTGATCAACTTCTGCTAAAAAAAAACTTGGGGCCTCTACCAACAAATCGATTTTTTTCTCCTTGGCGTAACTTTCGAAGTTCGAGACGGTCAACCTTGTTAGTTCTGCTAAATTGCTGCGCATGTAATGGATACTTACTTGGCCAGCATCGATCTTTGCCACATCAATAAGGTCGTTGACATGTTTATGTAAAACCCGGGCATTGCGTCCGATCACTTCCAGGTCCTCTCGAACTTTTAGGGGAAGTTGTGTACTAGACAAAAGCTTGCTCACAGGGCCTAAGATTAAGGTAAGAGGTGTTCTAAGCTCATGACTGATATTTGCAAAAAAAGTGGTTTTGAGTTGATCCATTTTGTTGAGTTTATTATGTAAGCTACTTAGCTCTTCTGCTCTTTGCTTTAGCCGAACGAACTCAGTCACATCCTCTACTCGGTGAATGATATAGGTAAGCTTACCGCTAGCATCGAATACGGGTGAGTTAACTAGACTCCAATAGCGCTCCTCTTCCAGGCCTCCTTCCTCTCCCTCGGGACGGCGTATGTTGTGCTTTTGTATGGCCATAGAATCGGCAGCTTGGTTTTTTATCACTTGTGAAAGTGAGGAGCGTAAATCGGGATTGCTTGGGTTATCTGGAAAGAGCTCAAAGAGAGTTCTGCCGATGATCTCTTCACGCTTGGTTAACGTTTGTTTGGTGTAAGCATTGCTGGCCGCTACAATAGTGTAGCAAGGAGTATCTGGGAGCAATACTAAGTAGGCCCCAGGTGAGGACTCGAAAAGAGCTTGAAAATCGGGAGTATTGTTTGCTGCGATCTTTGCATCCATGAGTAGTGATTCCTTGCTAAGCGTTGTTTGCGTCATGCTTAAATGGGTTCACCTCTAAAAAAAATATTCTAGGGCCGATTGTAGTCAAACCGCAAGCTAGAAAATTAATTATAGGAACGCTATTCTATAGCGTGTAGGAGGAAGTTTTCAAACTCATCAATTTGCTCGGTGAGTGTTGGTAGCATGCTCTTTACTTTTTGAAGAGCAAGTTTGATTGCTGCAGGAGTATAACTTTGATGCTTTAAGTGAGTGGTGAGGAGTTCAATCATTTCAGGATACAGGGTGTCTGAATAAATTTTAATCTCAGAAATGGTCGCCTTCTCCACATTAAAATGGAGGTTCATATTTCCCCAAGCAAACCTCTCGCAAAGGGTATGGGTAAAGGGAGGAGAGTGGCCGAAACGCCAATTCCAATCACTCATCTTTTCATAGCGCTCTTTGAGGATGGGGTTTTGCTTTAGCACTTCATGATTTAAAAGCTCCAGAGGGCACTCCTCTTGATGATAAAGGAAAAATTGCTCGATGATTCTTTTGCAAAGCTCTTCGTGGGTAATCGTAGCATTTAACTCTGAAAGGTTGCACACCCTTTGTCTTACCGAAGTCACCCCTTTGGAATGCAATTTTTTTGGATCAGGGGAGAGATAAGTTGCAAGTTTGCTTAAGTCGGAACTTATAAGCAAAGTTCCATGGTGAAAGCAACGATCCTTCCCCTCTTTAAAGGCGCTGCCAGAAATCTTCTTATCCCCGGTAGCAGTAGCAACCAAAATGTCGTTTCTCCCACTGGCAAAAGAGTGGATCCCAAAGGAGTTGATGGCGGTGGTGATGATGGTGTTGTGAATGCTTTTATCAAAATTTTGTTTGCTTGACAAAAAAGTGAAGTTGCTATTTCCCAGGTCGTGATAAACTGCCCCCCCTCCACTTTGCCTGCGCGCAAGCTTTATGCCATCCGCTTCCATCTTTTTGGTGTTGCACTCTTGCCAGGGATTTTGGAAACGGCCAATGACAATAGTATTATCATTGCGCCAGAGAAAGAGAGTTTTGCAAAAAGGATCCATATCGTGAAAAATCAGCTCTTCTGTTGCAAGGTTAAACCACGGATCAAAGGTATCAGAAAGGAGAACTCTAATCTTTTGTTTCATTATTAGACCTTAGACCTTTTTAATTTTTTTTACTAATTTTTTTAACTACTGCCTGCAATAGTGGGCAGGGTGGAGCAGGAGAGGAGAAAAGCTGGATGATAACCCATTAGAATCTATAGTACACAATAATTTCAATAAAATTTATAGAGAGTTTGGTTAGAATAGAGGAAGGCAGGAGGCAAAAAATCATGGAAAAGATCTTGATGTCATTAGTGTGGATGGTGATAGTGGTAAGTGTGAATATGAGTAGTGGTGGTGCCGCTGCCGCAATAGAGAGTTGTGCTCCCGAGGCGGTGGCCGTGAGCTGTGAAAAAAAGATGCTTTCAAGTGAGGTTGCACCTTTACCTTTCTTGAATTTTGGGGTGGTAAAATATAATGAAGATTATCAAATCTACCGTAGCGCTTATTTAAACGCTTATCGGATGGAGGCCCTACAAGAGCATTTGCAGCAGCAAAAGCTTAAGCCACCAAAGACGATTATTTACCTGCATAAAATGGGATACCATCTTTGGCAACCACGAGGAAGGTTTGCCAGAGATGAGATGCGCTTACAAGACGATTTTCAGTATAAGTATTATCATCATAAGGGTGAGGCCCTCGATACCTATATTAGCGGAAAAAATCCTTTACAAGGGGATGGTAGCAACTATGAAAAATTTAAAAATATTTTGAAGATTATTTTAGACAAAGAGAATCAGCCAGTGCTGTTCCACTGTATGGGAGGAATGCATCGAACGGGTATGGTGGCGATGGCACTACGCTACCTTGAGGGAGGCGCATGGGTTGATAATACAATCGATGCAAAAGCGGGGTCCTCATCGCTCTTAGAGGCACTGGGAATTGCCTCTTTGAATCGTGCACAGTACGAATACTATTCGCATAATCCGCGGAAGTTTCGGAGTAAAAATTTACAATTTATTGAAGAGGCGAGCAAGCGTAGCGATTTTAAAATATTGCAGCAAAAACATGCAGCGTCTTTGCAAAAGGCGGATTGCTATCCCTCTACTTCACCGTGAGATTATAAGTAAAGACTTCACCACTTTTGAGTTTTACAGTGACGATGACTGGGAAATTGATGGTGCGTGATTGAAAAAACCAGGAGAAGCCAGTAACAAAATTTTCGCTACTAATACTTTTGTTGTTGCCACTACTACTAAGAGTATAAGTGACGTTATCGATGAGCTTTAACTGCTTTTGTGGTCCTTCCATCACCAGGGTTACGCGATAATAGTATTGAAAAGCACGGCGGTAGTAAGCGAAGCTGGCCTTGACTTGGCCCGGATCAAAAGTGGCCGCTGTTTGATTGCCAAATTCAGTTTCAACTTTGTCAATCTCCCACATCATACAGTAGAGATCGGAGCGCATACAGTGATAAAAAGGAAGGTATTGATAACCACTATCACCACAATCACTACCCCAACTATTTTTAATAATAAAGTATCCACCACCTTCAATAGATTTATCTTGGCGATAACCTACGATAGACAGCGCATGTCCACCCCCATTGGCCTTAGAATAGGGACTGATAACGGCAGCACAGCTGGACATACCAGCGGTGGTAGAGGTGCCAAGATAGACTGGATGGCCACGCACTAGCGATTGTATCACCTTTTCTACGCTATCATCGATGTATAAAGGGTCGATCAGTTTAGTGTGAGCATGATCGAGATACCCACTATAGGGAGAGGAGCGATCGATCGGCCAATAGGCCTCCTCGGTGATATAATTTTTCTTTGCGGAAGCGATAGCACTCTCGACACTATAAACGCCATAAGTGCTCCAAAAGTGTCGTTCCGAGAGTTCACTACTATTGGGATCAGGAATGTTGTAGCTATTATTGATAAGATTTTCTATTGCTGCTACAAGACCAAAGGTGGTACATGTCCCACCAAATTGCGATTTCACTTTGGTGTCACGTGCTCGCAGGTCAATACTCTCTGGGTACTGGGAGAAATCGATGGGTTGCGCTTGTAGGGATTGAGTGTTTTTTCTCTGCTCATCAATTTTTTTTATCGAGCGCAAAGTAAGAATTTCCTCTTGTGATGGTAGCACAAAGCGCTCTTTGACTTTTGCTGCAATATCGGGATTTAAGTAGTAATCGCTATCGGAGTGGGTACGACTTAAATCTTGCATAATTTTTTGCACACTTTTGGCATCTAAAGAAAATTTGTTGCCTGAACTTACTTGCGCCATCAGTGCATACGGCAATAAGATCATAAAAAGTAGAAACGAGAGTAGTTGTTTGAACATGGGTCTTCTCCTCCGAGAATAGGGTTTGGTTGGTTGCAAATGCACTGAGTGCATGCACCAAACTCATCGGGAGCGAGTAGAGAAACTTGAGTGAAATAGTGTGATAAATGTTCCAAAAGAGAGGATCCAAGTGCAGGGCAAATACTGGCTTTTATCATACTCTCTTCGTCAGTTTTAAGGTAAAGTTAAATGCTTTTTAGCAATCCTAGTAAGGTAAGCATAGGAACAAGAGGGTGAAGAGGTTATGCCTAAAATTCATTTAGATCAGGAACAGATTACGCGAACTAAAGTGCTAGCACACGAGGTGTCTGAAGGTATCTACAAGTTTGTGCAAAAGCACTCGTCGGTTTCGGTAGAGCGGGCCGTACTTCGGCTTTATGGTGTTGATGGAGTGGATAAAGAGAGCACTCCCTATCCTAACATTCTCGTCGAGAAGTTATTAAAGCAGGGCATGCTCTCTAGAGGTGTCTCTCCCTATATTGCAGCGGCCATGCTAAAGTCTGGTCGCGATATTAAAACTACTGCAGAGTTAGTGTGTAGTCAGAAGCTCGATTGGATTAAGGCGCTGGCAGAGCTTCCGCCTGCCGAGGTAAAGCGCAAAGAGGAGGAGCTTTCTCAAGTGGCAGTGGCCCGCCTCGATCGTACACGCGAGGTAAAACGTGCAAAAGAGGCGCGCTTAAAAGTGCCAAACTCTCCTTGGAAGTACCTCATCGTTGCTACTGGAAATATTTATGAGGATCGTACGCAAGCAAAAGCGGCGGTGATGGCGGGCGCCGATATCATTGCCGTGATTAGAACCACAGCGCAGTCACTGCTTGACTACGTTCCTTATGGTGCAACCACCGAGGGCTTTGGGGGAACCTTTGCCACTCAAGAAAACTTTAAAATTATGAGAGCGGCCTTAGATGAGGTGATGGAGAAGGAGAAACGCTATGTGCGCCTGGTGAACTACTCTTCGGGGCTTTGTATGGCAGAGATCGCTGCCTGTGCGGCGATGGAAGACCTGGATATGCTCTTAAACGACTCTATGTATGGGATTCTCTTTCGTGATATCAATCCCAAGCGCACCTTCATTGATCAGTATTTTAGCCGCCTGATCTGTTCGCGCGCAAAAATTATTATCAATACCGGTGAAGATAACTATTTAACTACTGCCGATGCCATTGAGGCCGCCTACACCGTAACAGCCTCTGACCTCATCAATGAGGCAATGGCCAAGCGGGCGCTTTTAACCGAAGATCTTTTGGGCCTTGGTCACGCTTTTGAGATTAATCCTAGCGTTGAGGATGCGCTCTTGTATGAGCTGGCGCATGCGCAACTAGCACGTGAGCTCTTTCCCCACTCCCCACTAAAATATATGCCGCCAACAAAGTATAAGAGCACCGATATCTTCTTTTCTCATGCGATGGATACCATGTTCAATTTTACTTCCGTGACCACCAATCAAGGAATTCATTTGGCAGGAATTTTGACCGAGGCGATTCACACTCCACTAATGCAAGATCGCTACAAGGCACTCTCTAGTATCAACTACGTTTTCAATATCGCTCGCCACTTGGGGGAGGAGATTGAGTTTAAACGTGATGGTTTTGTAGAGAGGCGAGCACGAAGCGTGCTCTCTCAGGTGGAGGAGTTTTTAGGACGCGTGCGGGAGATGGGACTGATGGAGGCGATTGCACAAGGGGCCTTTGCCGATGTCAAAAGGCCCATACTCGGAGGTAAGGGACTCGAGGGAGTGTTTGAAAAAGATACTCGCTATTCCAATCCCATTATGGATATTATTGAACGTGATGGAGTGATTTCCTAATGAAGAAAAAACATAGTGAAAAAGAAAAAAATGAAAAAAATGAAAAGCATGAACTCAGTGAGCTGATCAAACCTTACGGCGATACCATGAATGATGGTGTGGTTCAGCTCTCCTTTACTCTTCCCGTAGAGTGTGGAGCAAGAGCAAAGAAGGCGGCAGAGCTTTATGCTCAAAAGTTAAATTTTAGTGAAGTTTCCATTGCACACTATAAGAAGATTGCCGATGGTTTTACCTATTTTGTGATTTACGGCAAAGCGGAACCTGCCTTGGATTACTCTAAGGTACAGGCAACTGAAGTGGTAACGGAGAATTTAAATTTTTACACCATTAATGAGATGATTAAAAATCGTCTTAATCGTCCTTTAGTGGTGGTGGGTGCCACCATCGGTTCCGATGCTCACACCGTAGGCATTGATGCCATTATGAATATGAAAGGGTATAACCAAGATTATGGACTTGAACGCTACCCAGAGATGCGTGCTTATAATTTAGGAGCGCAAATTCCTGCAGAAGAGCTTTTAAAGCGCGCCTTAGAGGTGAGTGCCGATGTGATTTTGGTTTCGCAAACGGTGACACAAAAAGATGCACATATTAGAAATTTTACAGAGTTTATAGAGCTTTTAGAGGCAGAAAATATGCGCAAGCGCTTTTTGTTGATTGCGGGTGGGCCGCGGATTAATCATGAGCTTGCAGTGGAGTTAGGGTATGATGCAGGCTTTGGCCCGGGTACAGTTCCCTCGCAAGTCGCTTCCTTTATTGTAACAAAAATTGTGCACAAGAATCGCTAGCAAAAAATAAGCAAGCAGCAGCAAAAAAACAGCACAACAAAGGGGATGGGATGAGTGCTCTTTTACAACAGTTAAAAAATAATGTGGTCACTTACAAGGCGGGAACACAAATCATTGCAGAAAATGATGAGAGCAGAAAGATGTTCATCATTGGAAAAGGGCAGGTGCGAGTTTTTAAAAGTTATTTAGGGAGAAAGATTGCACTTGCGGTCTTAGGATCAGGGGAGATTTTTGGAGAGCTAAGTTTTCTAGATGGGGAGCCACGCTCTGCCTCTGTCGAAGCGCTTACCGATGTGGCCTTGGTGGAGATTAATGGTGACATGCGCTCAAAAGAGATGGAAAACCTTCCAAAGTGGGTGATGCCGGTGATGCGAGCAGTTTGTAATCGCTTTCGTGATGCCGATCAGCGGCTGACGCTCTTACAAAGTGTATACGAGTTTCAGAAGAAGCATGCTAAAAAAGATCAAATTGCTGAGGCCATTTATTGTGAACTGTTTCGTTACACTAAAGCATTAAAGGTGCTCTATGAGAAAGCACGCCAGGAGACCCCGGTTCTGTCAAAGAAGATGATTCAGGAGATGGAAGATCTTTTAGGAAAAGGGGTGATCCCTTTTACCGCCTATTGGAAGATGCTTCGAGAAAATGAGTTTTTAAACTCTAAGCAAGATTTGTCGGAGGGAGTTTTGGAGATCAATGAAAAATCCTTTGCCGAACTTCACGATTATTTGCAAAAGGAGATCAATAACGGAACTTTTTTAATCTTAGGCCACCCCGCTATTGCCATCTTAAAACGCATCATCTTATTTTATGCAGGTGCCACTGATCCCAAGGTGGTCAAGTTTTTACGGCTGGAAGAGTTGCGCCTAGAGATATTACCGATGAGTAAAGAGGGGATTGAGGAGCTTACAAAGCATAAAATTATTGAAACGCTAACCGAGCGCTCCGATGCTGTCCATGTGACCATTGAGGGTGTATCGAAAGCATACATGTATCAGAGTATCGTTAAAAGTTTTGACCATACGGTTATGAACTTAAACTGAAACAAGGAAAGAGTGATGGTAGAGAGTAAAAAATTAAAATTAGAGCGTTCAGAACAACTTTATAAAGAGGCCTGGGAGCTTTTTCCTGGGGCAGTGGCAGGAATTCGTCGCCCCTATAACTTTGTTCCTGGTGAGTACCCCATCTTTTTTGATCGTGCTAGTGGTGGCAAGGTGATCGACGTTGATGGCAACGAATATATTGATATGCTTTGTGCTTACGGCCCCATCATCATTGGCCATCGTGAAAAAGAGATCGACGATGCGGTGGTTGCACACCTGCGTGACCACGGCTTTTGCATGTCGCTCACACAAGAGATTCAACTCAAATTGGGATATCGTTTACGTGAGCTGATTCCCTCCTGTGAGAAGTTGGTTTTCGTTAAAACTGGTTCCGATGCCACCAGTGTGGCGATTAGAGTTTCACGCGCCTTTACTGGAAAAACCAAAGTGCTTCGCTGTGGATACCATGGATGGCACGATTGGTGTGTGGAGGTAAAGGGTGGGGTTCCGCAAAAGTTGTACGAGGATGTTTTTGAGTTTCACTACAATAACTTAAATGAACTCGAGGAGCTTTTAAATAAGCATCGTGGTGAGGTGGCCGCAGTGATCGTTACTCCGGTGGGCCACCCTCTTGCCGATGAGGTGCAGATGCCGGCACCAGGATTTTTAGAAGGGGTGAAGTCTTTATGTAAAAAGCATGAGAGTGTGCTGGTCTTCGATGAAATCCGCAGTGGCTTTCGCGTAAACTTGGGTGGGGCACAAAAAGAGTTTGGGGTCACTCCCGACCTTTCCGTCTTTGGCAAGGCCATGGCCAATGGTTATCCCATTAGCGCAGTGGTTGGCCGTAAAGAGGTGATGGATGTGCTGGTGGATAAGGCCTTCTTAAGCTCCACCTTTTTTCCTAACTCTCTAGAAATGGTGGCAGCGCTGAAAAACATTGAAATCTTAGAGCGTGAACGCGTTCTCGATAAGATTAAGGAGCGAGGAAATCGTTTTGCCGCCAAAGTGAGTAAGATTACCAAGGAGAGTGGAATTGACTGTACCGTAAGTGGTGCACCTTGGATGCCCTTTATCACCTTTAATCGCGATGCCAAGAAATTGTATAAAGAGATGCGCGTACAATTTTACACCGAACTTATTCGACGAAAAGTTTTCTTGCAACCTTACCACCACGGTTATATTGCTTACAGGCATGAAGAGCGCGACCTTGATTATGCGGCAGAGATGATTGCTGAAAGTTTGGCCGCAACAAAGGAGAAATTTTAGATGAGCACACCTCTTATTATATCTTGTTGTTTAGTGGGAGCAGAGTTGACCAAAGAGAGTTATCCTCATCTTCCAACCACCCCTGATGAGATTGCCGCTGCTGCTGAAGAGGCCTTCCGCGCTGGTGCCAGCATTATTCACCTCCATGTTCGTGATGAGCAGGGACGTCCTACCCAGCGAGTAGATGTTTTCGAGCAGGTCTCAAAAAAGATCAAAGAGCGCTGTAATGTTATTTTACAATACTCCACAGGTGGCGCCGTGGGGACTCCGGTCGCTGATCGCTGTGCCCCTTTAAACTTACGTCCTGAGATGGCCACCCTCTCCATGGGAACCATGAATTTTGCCAGTGACGTTTTTGAAAACAGCGAGAGCACCATCACCGCCATTGCCAGCTCTATTAACGATAGTGGGGCCATGGCGGAATTAGAGATCTTCGACTTTGGCATGATGGAGGCAACCGAGCGCTATCTGAAAAAAAATCTTATCCCTAAAAAATTCCACGTCGATTTTGTTTTGGGCGTACCTGGAGGCATGAGTGGGGAGGCGAGAAATTTAGTGATGCTTTTAGATCAGATGCATAGGTGCTTAGGCCCACAGCAAAGTTGGTCTGTTGCCGGTGTTGGCCGCTATCAATTGCCGCTGACAACGATGGCGATTGCCATGGGCGGACACATTCGTATCGGTATTGAAGACAACATCTACTACCGCAAAGGAGAGATGGCAAAATCCAACGCCGACCTCATCGCTCGCGTGGTGCGTATCGCTCGCGAATTTGATCGCGCCCCTGCAACTCCCGCTGAGGCACGTAAAATCTTAGCTCTTTAAACTTACTTAAACTTAATGAGAATCAAAAAGTTCATTTTTGAAAGCTAAGGGATTTAACCCCCTTAGCTTTCAAAGAGTGTTGCATACCCACTTTTGCGGTCAGCTCTCCCTTTCGTCTTCTTACTACCACTGCTACGATCGACCACTATGAAAAGCGTAATCCTCTTTTATTCCATTATTGTTCTTGCTCTGATTGCGATTCTCTTTCCACGTGGGGAGATCTTACCTCCTTTGCTTAAGTTGCCTGTCAAGACCATTACGGTTCTTGACGGAGATACGATTAACTTTCAGGGAAAAAAACGTGGCCGCCTCGCCTACATTGATGCTCCCGAAAAAGCACAACTCTCTTTCGATGGTGTCGCCATTGGCCTTAAATCTAAAGAGTACCTCCGTCTGTTGCTGACATCGAGGCAAGAGTCGATCACCCTTGAAATTCGCGGTGTCGATCGCTATGGGCGTTTTTTGGTGCAGCTCTTTGTCGGCGATACCGACATTAATTATGAGATGGTAAAAAATGGCATGGCCTTACTCTATCCCTTTTCAGAGTTCCCTTCAGGCGCCAAGCGCACACGCTATCTGCTCGCCTATGAGTGGGCGAAATGGACTCGCCAAGGAGTGTGGGCGGCAAAAGGTTTTGACTCTCCCTATAGCTTTCGCAAAAAGCAGCAGCAGCAGCACCCGCTTCCTTCTCGCATCCGGCCCTAAAGCGACTGCTGCAACCTAGCACGCTGGCACCTGTATTGTATTGAAATAATCCGCTAACAGAGTTATTATAACTCTGTTAGCGGATTTTAGTATTACCAGGACTATTGCCTTATGTTTGTCGGAAGAATAGAAGAGTTAAGTGAACTAGAAAAACGCTATAAATCCCATTCATCGCAATTAGTTGTGGTTTACGGAAGGCGTCGAATTGGAAAAAGTGTTTTGATCAAAGAATTTTGTAAAAACAAAACTTCCTTACAATTCGAAGGACTGGAGCGCGAGCAGACACCAGCGCAAATACAACATTTTATTGCTTCGATTAAAAGACAATTAAAAGATCCAATGTTGGATGGAATGATCTTTAAGAATTGGAGATCAGTTTTCCTCTATCTAAATGATAAACTTTCTCCTGATAAAAAAATCATTCTTTTTTTTGATGAACTGCCGTGGATGGCAGCAGGACAGGGTAAGCTCATCTCGCTAATTAAATATTTCTGGGACAACTATTGGAAAGATAAAAAGGTGATGTTAATTCTTTGCGGGTCGATTGCTTCGTTTATGATCAGCAAGGTGATCAAATCCAAAGCGCTTTATGGAAGAATTAATTTCCAGTTGCGTGTTGATGAGTTTTCGCCTATCGAGGCCTTTCAGATGCTAAGAGGAAAACGTTCTCGGGAAGAGGTCTTGAAATATTTACTTACTTTTGGAGGAATACCCAAATACCTTGAAGAGATTAATATATCTCGCTCCTTTGATCAAAATTTAGAAGAACTTTGTTTTTTTAAAGATTCGATCATGGTCGATGAGTTTGAAAAGATCTTCTACATTCAATTTAGGGAGTCCCAACTTTATATTAGAATCATTGAATCCTTGAAAAACAGAGCGCTAACCATCAAGGAAATCTCAGAGTCCATTCATTTTTCTTCTGGGGGAGGACTTAAGTCCTATTTACAAAATCTTGAGAATGCTACTTTCATAGAAGGATATATTCCCTTCATGAGAGAGAGTAATAGCAAGTTTAAAAGATATCGCCTGATTGATGATTATTTATCATTTTATTTTTCTTATATACTTCCAAATAAAAGATTTATTCTTACCAAGCAAAAGGGACAGATTTATCGGTTGAAAATTAAGTCGGCACTTTCTATCTGGTTTGGATATGCCTTTGAGCGCTTTTGCGTAAAGCACGCATTTTACTTGGCAGAACGGATGGGTTTTGCTGATCAGGTTATCAATGCTGTCCCGTATGCAGAGAGAGAGCAAGAAAACAAAGGGTTTCAAATCGATCTGATCTATGAACGGGCCGATAAAGTAATAACCGTATGTGAAATCAAGTTTTATAGTGAGGAAATCGGTGTGGAGGTTGTAAGAGAAGTAAATCGTAAATGTTCTCTTTTAAAAATTCCCCGAGGGTTTACTCTAGAAAAGGCCCTCATTTCCTTATATGGACCTTCGCCGACCTTAAAGACTTTGGATTTTTTTCAGCACTATCTAACTTTGGAAGATATCTTTAATAAAAGGAGTCTTGATTAACCCTTGTGGTTAACAAAAGTGTGCTGACCCGAATACTCGCGAATACTCGAATACTGAAATCTTCACCAATCTTAATCTGTGCCACTGGCGCATCGTGCTAATATCTCTACCCCATAGGGGTGATCTCGCCTTTAGTTGTCCGTGCTTCAGTGCGTAGCTGAAAAAAAACAATAGGCAACTCCCTGGCCTTTGAACTATAAACTGATGTCCCAAACCCGATGTCACAAGGGATTGCCTTATGTTTGATGGTGTCAAGGAATATGCTGCAAGTATTGTAGAGACCGTGCGGGAGCCACTTTTAGTGCTCAGTTCTGATTTGAAAATTCTCACGGTCAATCGAAGTTTTTGCAATACCTTTAAAATATCAATCGATAAAATTGTTGGGAAGTTCATCTATGATATTGACGACCATCAATGGGACATTCCCAGTTTACGATTGCTGTTGAATGAGATTGTTTTGAAGGATAGCGTCTTCAATGATTATGAAGTTGAGCGTGATTTTACAGGTATAGGCAGAAAAAATATTCTTCTCAATGCTCGGAAAATCCATGGAAAAGATGTCGATCCGAGCATTATTCTTCTCGCCATGGAAGACATCACTTTGCTTAAAGAGAAAGAGAGAGAAAAAGAAAAAGAGAGAGAAAAAGAGAGAGAAAAAGAAAGAGAGCTGCGAGAAAATGAACGTTTTTTGCGAGAGTCACAAAAGGCAGCAGGGATTGGTAGTTATGTTACTGATTTGGCCACTGGAATTTGGAAAATATCGCCGGAGATGTACAATATTTTAGGCATTGATGAGAGCTACCCTCACACTTTAGAAGGATGGGCCAGTTTTCTTCCTGCCGATACACAAGAAGAAGTTTTTGCTTATCACACTCGAGTAGAATCAGAGAGAAAACGCTTCGATTATGAATATCGGATCATTCGATTCAAAGACAAAGAGGAACGATGGGTTCATGGACTTGGGGAGATAGAATACGATAATCAAGGCAAGCCAGTTAGGCGCATTGGAACTATTCAAGATATCACAGAACGCAAGCAAATGGAGATCGCCCTGAAAGAGCGGGAGTATTTTTTCAAAGAATCGCAACAAGCGGCCTTAATCGGTTCTTATAAGACCAATTTTATCTCTGGTTCATGGGAATCATCCGAGGTGTTAGATCAGATTTTTGGTATTGACCAGAGCTACAAGAGAACCATGGAAGGGTGGCTTAAGCTTATCCATCCTGATGACAAAGAAATGATGGAACATTACTTAAACCAAGAGTTAATGGTAAAACATAAACCCTTTAATAAAGTGTATAGAATTATTCGACCATCTGATCATGAAACTCGATGGGTGAGTGGTTTAGGCAAAATTTCTTGTGATAAGGAAGGGAAGGTCATTTCCCTCATTGGGACTATTCAAGACATAACCGAACGTAAAAAAACAGAAGAGATGCTACAAAACAATCAAAAACTCGAAGCACTTGGGGTGCTTGGCGGTGGTATCGCTCACGATTTTAACAACCTCTTGTCGGGCATTTTTGGTTATATTGAGATTGCAAGAAACACTTTAGATAAGGACGATCCAAGGAGTATTGTCAAGGGGATAGAGTATTTAGAAAAAGCACTCTCCTCCTTTGTTCGTGCCAAAGATCTCACACAGCAGCTACTGACTTTTTCCCAAGGAGGTGCTCCCATCAAGGAAATAGGATCGCTTGGTCCTTTAATCAAAGAGTGCACAGAGTTTGCACTAGTTGGTTCCAATATCTTGTGCCTTTTTCAGCTAGCAGAGGATTTGCTGTTTTGTGATTTTGACAAGAATCAGATGGGACAAGTCTTTAGCAATCTTGCGATCAATGCAAAACAGGCCATGCCCCATGGAGGTAAATTGGTTGTTAGTGCAAGAAACGTTGATTTGGAAAATGGCCAGTACGTTCAAATATCTTTTGCAGATGAGGGTTGCGGGATCCCCCGTCATTGTTTGCTGCAAATTTTTGATCCCTTCTTTACCACCAAACAAACAGGGCATGGATTGGGACTGTCCATCGTTCACTCCATTGTAACTAAACATAATGGAGCTATTAGGGTCGAATCGATCGAAGGCAAAGGCACAACAATGATATTGTCTTTTCCTGCGGCCCTAGAGGAGGCATCGGCGAGCACCGTAAGTGTAGTAAATAAGGCGTGTACAGTAAGTAGTAGTAGTACCGCGAGTACAAAGGGACACATTCTGGTGATGGATGACGAAGAGTGTATTCGAGACATCATCGAACAAATGTTAACTGACCTAGGGTATGAGGTAAGTTTTGCAATCAATGTCCAAGAGGCACTTGAAATGCTTTTGGGAAGTGTCAGTGAGAGTGAGAAAATGAAAACTGTTTTTGTCGCCGCCATTTTAGATCTGACAATTCCGGGAGGTGCTGGCGGTAAAGAGGTGATCAGTAAAGTAAGAGAGAGAGAGAGAGAGGATGAGGTCAATCACAATCATAAGCTCATAGCTTTCGTTTGTAGTGGTTATTCCGATGATCCAGTGATGTCAAATCCCTCGCAGTATGGCTTCAATGATACAATATACAAACCCTTTAGAAAAAACGATGTTGATGCGATACTTCGACGTTACTTGAACAAAAAAAACAAAGATAATTTGAGATAATTTGTGCCAGCTTCGAAGCTGGCCCTCCCACCTCCTGAATTGTTTTAACAAAATAAAGGAAAAGAGGCAACTTGCTATTATGCTCAAGATACAAACAGAACCGTTTTTGATTTATTTGCAAACAGGATCGTTTCTGGAGTGATTTAGGAGTGGAAATATTTCTCTGAAAAAATGTTCCAAATAAACTATTTTTGTAAAGATTATGTGCACATGCAGGTATGCTGTTTTTTAATAATTCAGAGGAGATTAAAAAAATAAAAGACATCATGCTCCGGTCTGCAGAAGGTGGGATTCGCTGAACGGCAAGAAAATATTGCACTCAGACCATTGAGAGCAATATGGCCTTTTTTAAAAATGTTTTTACAAATAAATCTTCCTTGGCATCTTTCGATGTTTTAATCAGAAGATCAATTTTTTGCTCACCGATTTTTTGTTCAAGAATAACCAAAATTTCTATCTTCTGATGAAAAGTTAGGAGTTCACTGATGACAAAGATATCAATGTCACCGCCTTTTTGGTGATCATCAACTCTAGATCCAAATAAATAAATTTTTGCGGAAGGGTCGAACTGTTGAATGCTTTCAATAATGGCCTTTTTTTCTTCATTAGAAAGTCTCATGGATACTCTTTCTCAACGTAGGTTACAATTTTGTCAATAGTAGAAAGAATTGTAGGCGTTTGTCTTAAAGTTTCAAGAAAGAGATCATTTAAATTTTCTTCATTGTATTCATGGGCCAATGTATTCCGAAGAATCCGTATTGTTAGAAGAAGCTCGGCATTCTCAACAAAACCTAGCTTTTCGCTTCTGTTTGCCAAATCACGAAAAGATGCTTTTGGAGAGGACAATTCTGTCGATTCGATAAGACGAAGAACTTTTTGGGTAATGATATCAGCGGTTCTCGCAAATCGCGAGGTAAGGGTTTCAAAGTGCTCGAGTTCTGTCTCCTCATAATCTTCGGTGCTGATTTTCAAAGTGATTTTTTTACATTTTTCATAAGAATGTGATAAACGAATTTTAGACTTCTTTAATTTAACGATCTCTTTCTTTAGCAGTGAGACGTAGTTTTCCATCTTATTAATCATAACGGACATAACCTCCAAATTGGGATAGGCCTCTATACAAATAATTTAAATTACTTCAAGCGATAAGCAAAGCACTGGCGCATCGTACTTAGGTCTCTACCCCATAATTACTGCGTGGCACGCACAAGCACGAATTGCTTTGTTTCAATATTAGGTTGTCTCGTGATGATAAGTCGAATTATTAGACTTAGACTAATTTAGTTTTATATTTGGCAATATAAGGGGTTTGGGACTTCATGTAATATTTCAATAAGAGCATTTCTTTTTCTTAAACACAGTCGATATTTCGTTGCTAGAGTTGGCCAATGCGTACCGGACGCTTGCTAATGGAGGCGTTTTTTCTCCTCTTGTTTTGCTCGCACAGGAGAGTTTATTGTTGCTTGGATGGTGATCCCATGTGGAATGTTAGCGGGATTATGGGAACCGGGCCTGTTATCAGGAAATTATGGACAGGTTAAATGGAACCTGAAAATTCACTCCTTTTTGGTAAAAGTAGTTTACTTTGCTTTATTTGCGATCTGGTTTTGCTGTTTTTTTCCACTCGGCATACTTTGATTTATAAAACTCATGCAGATTGCCTATTGCCCATTTCATCAGATCTTTTTTGGTTTGAGGTTGACCCTCACAAAGTTTATCGATATTGACTACATTTTTATCTTTAATAAAATCTTCGATTCGAATCATGCAGACTAAAGCACTTTGTTTTGTATCAAGGGGACTTTCATCATCTTGAGCGCTAGAAGATAGTGAGTAGTAGTATTCATCTAATCCTTTTTTTAACGAAAGCTTCTTGTCTTTTGCGGATATCACATAGTAAGTTTCTTCTTGGAAACTATCTTGAATTTTTGCTTGCTTCAAATGTTCATTTGAATAAACGTCTTTTATAAATGCCAGATCATTTCTAGCGCATGAAATTTCATCGAAATATCGAAAGAGTAAATTATAAGCGTTAAAATATCCTTTTTCTGTTAATTTCAAGCTAAGAGGAATAGTTTTGAAGTTAACATTGCTGACAATAACAATTTTATTTGTTGCTATCTGGTTAATAGGCGATGATTTTTCCCATTGATAATTTTTAAAAACACTTGAATCGCATGTAAGATGAGCATTTACTATTTCTTGCGAAGTTGGTTTGACTTCAGCGTATGAAAATCCGCTTGCTAAAGAACAGCAACAACTAATCAATGCAAGCGGTATAAGTGTTAGAAAATTAAAATTCATTTGATTCTCCTATGAAAACGAAAGATCTTACCAAATGACTTGGCCGGTGATTCCTTGATAGGAGGCAGATGCTCCGGGGTGTCAGGAGCTAATTTACCCCTTGCTATTTCTAAATCATCATCCCATCTAATTTGTGCACTTATTTCTAGTGGTCTTCCTGTAAAATCTCTTTCCAGTGCTCTTTGTCATCCACAATATCTTGTACGGTAGGAATTGGTTTTTCTTTAGTCCCGTAGGGCATTCCTTTTTGGGCATATACAGCATGCACAAACCCACTGCAATCGTAAGCATCAGGTCCGCCGCGCTCTTTTGGATCATCACTATATCGAAGCGATTTATCATCGACAAATTCTTTTTTGGTAAAATCCACTATGGCCTGCCCTTCTTGTTGGGTGATTGGCCCAGGTTTTCTTTCCAAGTATTTTTCAAAATCGAAGTCGGTTTTATGAATGATCGCACCGATGTTAATATTGGTGAGATCAAACCCCTCTTGAATTTTTGCAATAAAGTTAACTTCTGCAAGGGCCTCATTGTGTGATCTTGCACTACCGGAGATTAGAAATTCTTTGGCCGCTTTTTGGATCTATTTATACATTGTACTGACAAAGGTGAGACCTAAAAACTGGAAAAAGATGGCTTTGAGATTTCGTAAGATCTATTTGCGGTCGGGCTTTGCTGTTCTTTTCCAATCGGCATATTTGGTTTTATAAAATTCATGCAGGTTGTTTAGTGCCCACTTCATAAGATCTTTTTTCTTTTGTGGCTGGCCTTCGCAAAGCTTATCGAGATTAATAGCATTAATGTCTTTTATAAAATCTTCAACTTGAACCATGTAAATAAATCCGCTCGTGTTCTTATCTAATTGATTTCCCGCTAAGTAATTAGGAAATTGCGAATACATCACTTCATCTCCATTTCGTTCCATTGAAAATTTTCCGTTTTGAGTATAACGAATAAAATAAGTATCTGTTCTAAATTCATCTTTTATTTTTTCTTTTGCAAATTCTTCTTTCGTATAAATCTTTTTAATTAATTCTTCCTTATCATTGCAAGTTATATCATAAAAACCAGTTGAGAAAATACGGTAAGAAAGTCTATATAATTGATCATGATCACTATGTTTTTGATCTAATTCGTTACCTTCTTCATCTTTACTACCTGGTGGGTCAAATGAGAGATTGGTTACAAATACATTACTAACAATGATGACTCTGTTTTTAGCAAATTGATTAATATCAGAAGGTTGAACCCAAGTATATTTTTTGAATATATCAGGATCATGCTTTAACTGTGCCT
Source organism: Oligoflexia bacterium (assembly GCA_015231955.1). GTDB lineage: Bacteria > Bdellovibrionota > Bacteriovoracia > Bacteriovoracales > Bacteriovoracaceae > JADGAN01. The sequence continues at coordinate 35,963 of JADGAN010000016.1, forward strand.
TCATTATTTCTTGAGGGGTTGGTTTTAAAATATCAGCAAAAGCTGGTTTATTAGTAGTAACGACCAAAAGAATTAATAAAAATACAATGGGAATATATTTTATAATAATCATATATGTTTTCTCCTATAAATATGAAAGGGATCTCCAAAAAAATGTGTTGGAGAATTCTGAACAGGTGCTTCTCTTTTTTTTGCATCCTTTAACTTTGCTTTTCCCCTGCGAGACTGAGCGCTTATTTCCATGTAAGCTCCAGTTCTTTTGTCTATCCCTGAAAAAATTCCAACGTGATTGTATTTTGGTGTTTTTTTTCCAGCTTCACCTTGCAAATGTATGATTAAGTCTCCTGGTTGTGCTTCGTCAAGTGCAATTTCTTTCCAATGCTCTTGATCATTGATAATACTTTGAACATTTGGCGCTGGATTTTCTTTAGTTCCATATGGCATTCCCCTATCTGTGTAAACCAAATGAACAAAACTACTACAATCAAATGTATCAGGGAGAATTCTTTCTTTGGGATTGTCACTATATCGATAGGACGCATCATCAAGGTATTTTTTTTCTGCATGGGCCTCATTGTGTGATCATTGCTATTCACGGAACCATCTCCTTTTGTCCAACTAAGCTTTCCGCCGATAAATGATGAAATAGATCCTACTAGGAGGGGCCAGCACACTTTTGTTGACTACAATGGTTAATAAAAGTGTGCTGGCCCCAAAGATGCCCAAAGAGGCTTACTTGTATTACAGTTCTTGTCCTATCAAACGTAGAGTATCTCCAACACTTGTAATTTGTTGTTTAGTTTGATTGGTAATAGGCTTAATACCCTGCTCGGCAGGATTTCCTTTGTCTTGTACAACGTCGGCGACAGTTTTATCCATCTCCCCAGCGATGTTTTCAATATTAACAAAATTATCTTGAAGCTGTTGAAATTTTTGCTTCTGTTCATTTTGGTCAGTTGACTGGGCAAATTGTTGGGCATCCATTGCAAATAGATTTGCCGCTTCGATAATGGTAGGAAGAGCATTATCATTGGTCTCTTCAATATTACTATAAGGCCTAAATCCGAAATAAACTCGGCAAGCTAAGTTATAGGGATGATAATAGCAGTAGCAGCGAGGATTGCTCAAGAAGGAGCAGGAGTTGTTACGGGGATAGTAGCGATCTCTATCGTATCGATCTCTATAATATCGATCCCTATTATATCGATCTCTTCTGAAGTCACGATGATCACGATAACGGTCTCTAAAGTTATCCCGATAGAAGTGGCGCCCATCTCGTCGCATATCTCGAAAAAAGTCTCTTATAGAACGATCACGCAAAGTCGTATTCAAGTTTGACTCTTCAGAAGAAACGCCCTCGTCTCGACCGACGATTATAAGATCTCTTGCAAGACTATCTTGAAGTTCATCACTTTGTTTAACCAAGCTGTTTGCAAGATCTTTAACCTTGTCGGTACTGGGATCTGCCGCATACAACGAGAAAGAGCATACAAAGGTTGCCAATGCAATAAAAGAAAAAAGATACCTAGTCATAAAGCCTCCTAACGTATGAAATGTGAATAAAAAAACACTCCTTTGTTTAAAGGAGATGCCAATTACACCAATACTATTGGTGTAAAATCAATTAGTGATAAAAAAAGGAGCTCCATTCTCAACATTTCAGAGGGAAGCAAATAGCAACAAGAAAAAAGAGAAGGGTAGTATAACATCAATAAGCACCGGAGCTCTAGATCTCCCTTTATAAATGCTTGCGTATAAAAGGAGGGACGGATTATAATAATAGGAATTTCATCCAGTCAAGGGAAAAAATAAAATCCAAAAAAACACGAGGAATTTGGGAATTTGTGCCAGCTTCGAAGCTGGCACTCACACTCTCACACTCACAGACGAACAAAAAGTCTCTGCCCGCATGCTCAAGATACAAACAGAACCATTTTTGATTCATTTATAAACCGGATCGTTCCTGAAATGATTTAGGGGTGAAAATATTTCCCTGAAAAAATGTTCCAAATAAACTATTTTTCTAAAGATTATGTACACATGCAGGTATGCTGTTTTTTAATAATTCAGAGGAGATTAAAAAAATAAAAGACGTCATACTCCGGTCTGCAGAAGGTGGGGTATCGCTGAACGACAAGAAAATATTGCTTATAGCAGCAAGTCCCGAAAAACGGTTGGCACCTTTTTCCCCTGTTTCTTTCAAGGTGAGTTTTTCCATTAATTTGATGTGTGATCGTGCGGAGTCCTCGGGAAGAATGGGGCCTAGGTGTTTGGTCATGTCGGTCTTAACGTGGCCGGAATGAAATAGAAGCTGTCTTATTGGAGAAGTCCTTCAAGAACAACGGTCATCTATTTCAAAGTTCTTATTGTATCCAGCAAAAAATAAAGTTCGTCATTTTTATTTTTTTTGGCGATATCGACTGCGGACTTACCTTCTTTATTTACTAGGCCGATATGGACATCTTTGCGAAGAAGTAAAACAGCTATCATAAAACAATTTTTTTCTGCGGCAAGCATGAGAGGTGTTTCATCTTTTGAATTTTTAGCATTAGGATTTGCCCCTTTATCGAGGAGAACTTTTGCCGTGGTGTAGGCACAAGACTTAGAGGCCAAGTGCAATGGTGTTTCATCTGATGTAGTTTTTAGTTCCAGTGTGACTGGGAATTTATTAATGACACGCTCAAGGGTGGTTGAATTGTCACTTAAGGAAAGCAAATGCGTCGACGTAATTCCATCACAGTAACGATTCTCCATGCATGCCTTTTCTTTTGTTTTAATTTTCAACATTAACGGAGCTATATCTTGGAGTAATAATTCGTTTAATCTATAAATTTTATTTGGATCACTAAGTGACAACAAATGAACCAAGGCAACTCCACTTTGATTGACAATGCCTATGTCAGAATTGTTTTTTAGATAATCATTGATTTTGTCCCATTTTTTATCCATGATATCGCTGAAAATTGGGGGGCCATTAGAGAAGTGGTGTTGCCAGTTTCCACTTGGAGTAGAGTTTAGTCCTAAAAGGAACCCTGTCGCTATTAGAATATAAATTCCGATGATGCTAATATCTCTTTTCGATCGCCAGAAAGATAGTTCTTCCTTTATCAAAATACGATAGGATCGCCAAAAATGAAAAAATACAAAAAGGAGAAGAATTGCGATTACTGGCAATGCAGTTTTTTCTAACAAAGAGTAGAGGCAAGTGGCCTGAAAAATTGCGAGGGATGATAGAAACTCGATTATACCTTTAATCATTAGTAATAAATTAGATAAAGTTCCTTTGTTGTATGCCTTTCTAGGAAATTCAATCATCATTGAGATTTGCCAAAGCCACAAAACCAAAGAGAATAAAATACAAATAATTGTTGCAGAAAGAAAATGATTGCTAATAAACAAAATCCAAAACTGTTTTTTTTCATCTGTGATGAAGGAGACATCATTGTTCCACACAATAGTCACCCAAGTGATTGATATGATCACTGGGATGTTGGTATAGATATTTGAAAAAACCAAGATTGGGATTAATTTAGCTTTTGAAAAGGGAAGAGATTGAAGATATTTGCCAGAGAAAGAGCTTCCAGAAATAGTGTTATTGTGGGCAATCCCTGTTGCAGAAAAAACTGTTGACATGGAATATAAAAATAATAAATATAAAAGCATTAATCCTAATTGAGGACTTGATTCTGGGATGATGGTCATGAAAATCAGAATGATCAACGTTAGAATATTTACAATGACAAATGATTTTATTTGCCATTGAAAGGAATATTTTGCAAAACAAACAAAGTTATTCATTCATTGCCACCCGTAAATAGGACACTAATTTTTGAGGCTTCACAATTTTCCATTTTGGTGTTGTTAATAAATAGAACGCTGTTTACTCTGTTTTTTAAGTCCTCTACGATATTTGTTGCTAAAATAATTGTGGTCGATTGTGTAGTGTTGATCTCTTTTAAAATATTAAAAAACAGCATTCTGGCGTCAGGGTCTAACACAGCAGTGATTTCATCGATGATTAATATTTTGGGCATTGATGCAATTGCAGCGATGATCTGTGCCCGTCTCTTTTCACCAGTAGATAAACCTCCAATCTTTGATTTTAAGTCAAGTTTAAATAGGTCAATCAGCATGTTTTGATGCTTCTTGGAATAATTGGAATAGAAATGACTGTGAAAGGATAAGAATGATTCAATGGAAATATTGTCTTTCAGTAATATGTCTTGAGATAGATAAGAGATTTCAGTAAATACCGATCTATCAGAGGTAAAAGGATCCTGGTTTAAAATGGAGATACTTCCTTTACAAGGCCTTCTAAATCCCATCATTAAATCAAGAAGAGTTGTCTTGCCAGCACCATTTTTACCAAGAACGCCAATGAAATCACCTTTGGAGACGTCTAGATTTATATCAGTAAGGATATTTGGGGATTTCTGAGCAATGCTGTAACTCATATCACTTATTTTGATCATAAGAAACCTATGAAAAGCTTTTCTTGTATTAAAATTTTTGCATTAAAAGAACGATAAATTGCTATCGGATTTTAAATGGAATTACTTTAATATAAATACCTGAGGAGTCTGTTTAACGATTTTTTACTTGGCATACAAAAAGAGATCCTCACTTGCGAAGGGTTGTTTGCTAACGTAAACTTTTACCGTAAGTCTACTGGCACAGGGCAAACTTTCAAAAGGAATATTTGCAGGAATTTGTGCCAGCTTCTAATGCCGTTAAGTTAAGAAAATTATTCCACTGTCAACCCCTTTGTTAAGAGAATATCACTAGAATCGTCGAAATACTTCCCATGGTTGGTCATGGGTTTGATTCCATAATGCTCTATAAATGACTTTTGTTGAGGTCTAATTTGGTTTTTAAGCGCTTCAGTTCTTTGATTACCATTGGACCATCGCTTAACCGGTTGTTTGCTCATCCTTGGAAATTTTCGAGCATATCTTACCCGGTATACTGTTTTTAGAACTTCGCAAACGATGTCTTTGGTGATTGTTTTAAGAGTTTCCATGTCACTGAACAACAGCTTCAGTAGATGTAATTTTGTTAATTCTATGGCCATTTTAACTGAGCAGCTCATATGCTTTTCTTTAATCTGATCGTTTGCTGTTTTAGCAAAACCATAGGACATCATACTCGTAATGGCCCATGCAAAAATTTCTTGTTTAATTCCATTAATTGACATGCTATGAAATTTTTCTATCTTCAAAATATTTTTTGCTCGGTTAAAAAGGGTCTCAATCATCCATCTTTTAAGGTACAGCTCCTTCAAATCTTCGCTGGAATATTTCATTGGTAGATTTGTTGCCAGCACGATATCACTACCTTCTTTGTCTTTACCAGCACAGATCAATCTCACTTCCAGATCGGCATGTTTTTTATCTCTATTTTTGAAGATAACCCAGGCATCCTTTTGTCCAGATCTTAAGAATATTCGAACTGGAGCATGGGAAACCGTACCGGCTTTAGCTCTTAATAGGTAAAACCGATTATCCTCAAACAAGATGAATATTTCATGCCCAGAAAACCCTCTGTCTCCTATGGTAAGAGAATTCTCGGGAATTTTATTGATATTGGCCTTAAGAATAGAGTGGTCATTGACTTCATAACTACTAATGGCCAGAAAGGGAATCGCTCCATTCATTAAGTTCATTCCCACTAAAACTTTTGCTTGGGGATAGTATGCTGAACGTCCATAGGTAGCATGAGTTTGAAATTTACTAGCAATTTCCTCACTATTAGGTAACGTAATAGTAGTCGTATCGATGGCATAAACCTTTAGTCCATTCCAAAGGGAAGTTTCCTGAAAATTTCTTTCAATCCTCGAGGCAAGATCGTGAGAAATACCCTCAAAAATTTCATAAGGAATTTGTTTCCTTCGCTGAGACAAAGCAGAGGAGGTTACAGAGGGGCGCTCTGCAGGTTCAGGGTGAAGCTCTTGAAAAAATTTCGAGATGATAATATCAAAGCCATTTTCTTTTGAGTCTCTTGTCAGCGACAAAACCAGAGCAACTACTATCTCCAGAGTAAGAATTCTTTTTCTGCTAAAGGCATTGAGGGAAAGTTTGTGGAGGTATTTTTGCTTAAGATTAGTAGTCAGTTCACAGATGGTATGATAAACTTCTATGGCACGCGGCGGTCATTTTTTACACTCCTGCTAAGGTTGAAAATTTGATCGCCGGTTCTTTTTTCTCCATGGAAAACGCGCTTAAAATCGAACCAACAACATCAGTTTAGATCATTTTAATCTATTCTTCCATCATGTTTTCATTTGTATTTTTGATAATTTTCTTAACTTAACGGCATTAGAAGCTGGCACTCACATTCTCACATTTTATTACTGATTGCATTGGTGAGTTCGATATTCATTTTTACGGGATCTGTAGGTGACATGAATCCGTGATATGGATCTACAAAAAAATCTTCTCCAAGCTTAAGATTTTTGACTTTTTCAAGGAGATGATCTTTCATCGCTTTCATGACTTTGGCGGCCAGAATCTTTTTTTGCTCAGGGTCTTGGGCCTGATCAATAAATTTTTCTAGGTATATTCTCGGTTTGTAAATAAGGAGATGAGGATCTTCCGTTTGATATAAATCTTCATCTTTGGTTGGATTGATCTTTTGAGAGAAACTCCTCGCTCCATACTTGTCTTTATACTTTTCGGGAACTTGATATCCATCGTCTGTTAGTAAAGTATAAACATCGCGTTTGTCATTTTGGTAAAGGACTGCCATGAAGTCGGCAAAAAACTCTGTATAAGGGCCGATAAACTTCCAGATATTCTCCTTGTGAATGGATTTTTGTTCGATAGATTTAATCAGATCTTTCTTTTTTTCTATCTCCTTTAACACTGATGCAAGTTCTTCCTCGAGACTCTTCTTCATGGAGGGATCATTTGAATTTTTAATATTATATAATAGCTCTTGCCAGTGCATGATTAGTTCATCAATGCCTTCTTTCTTCATTAAAGCTACAATTTTATAAAAGTCTTGGTTTTCTTCTGTCGTTGGGGGAACTATTTTGTAAAGCTCATCCACAATGTTAAGTTGAAAAAGATAGTGGGCATATTCATGGGTCAGTATAGAGGCGTAGTGTTTAGAATCAAAAAAGAGCAGTTCCTTTTTTTTCTCTGCCTCTTTCATTTTCTCATGAATTCCTTGAGGATCACAATTTGCTAATTGACCATCATTAAAGGGAAAAGGAGAGTAGGATAAGGACAAAGGCAAGTAAATAAGATTGCCATCGGGTGTAAAGGATGCATTCTTCCCAAATATTGAGTAGATTTCGAACTTGTTCTCCTGAGGGATTATGGCCCCATTACTTAAAATGTCACATACTCCTTTAGTAACCTTTTCCAGATTTTCAGCTAAATACTTCTCTTCAAATTTATAAAGATCGAGCGCATATTTTCCTTTGTCATAATCACCTGATTCATTAAGCATAGAGGAGGTATTGGGATTGAAACTAATAATAGTATTCTTGTCGTTTGCATAGGAACCAGGGACGGTTGTGGTGGATAAGAGCAAACATAAAAAGATGGGGAACGAAAGTTGATGATAAATTCTCTTCTTCATTAAATGATCTCCTTAATAAATAAAATAGTTTATAAAAAGTTATAAAGGAGTAAATTTTATACTCAAATAATGAAACAGAGTGATGAAAAAAATTCGTTGACACATTTTCAGCGGATTATCTTAATCCTCTGATTTTTAAGGTGTGTAAAAAAATTGGCACCAAAAATGATTTCACACACCAAAAGTGATCTTTGACAAAAAAATGAGACAGAAAGGACACTGTTACAAGGTCTGCATGAACGCCACTAAGTCAGCTTTCTCTTGTTGAGTGAGCTTGGTCTGTAAGACGATGTTGAAAAACTCCACACTATCCTCGATGGTTAACAGTCGTACATCGTGAAGAGAGGGAGGGGAATCTTTGAGACCATGAAGCGGAAAGGTTTTAATGGGGTCATCAGTGGTCAGCTGTCAACTAAGGTCTGTTTTTAGTTTAACAATAAAACCGAAGATGCTAAATTTAAAAATCAAAACCATGCAAGATCTCCCACTGTACTTTGGTTGAATACCTCTTGAACGAATCAGAGAAATTTTCAATAAGAGCATTTCTTTTTCTTGACACACATGCGAAACTACAAGTGCATGTCACTAAAGCTCACTCACATTTTGAAACGAAGTGGTGCAGTTCTTCGGGAGTGGTATCAAACGAGGTCATCAGGCGCGCTATATTTTGCTCTTCATCCCAGGTCCAAAAGAAGAGTTCTTGCTTAAGGGTGTGAATCAGCGTTTTAGGCATTTGTACAAAGACCGCATTGGCCTCCACAGGGTAGATAATCTTGAGGTTTTGCCGGGTTTCAAGTTTTTGCTGGAGGAGCTTTGCCATTTTGTTGGCGTGAGCAGCGTTTTTTAACCAGAGCTCATCTTCGAAGAGTGCTAGAAATTGTGCTGAGATAAAGCGCATTTTAGAGGCAAGCTGCATACTTTGCTTGCGCATAAATTTTATCTCCTGGCCCAAGCTCTTGTTTAAAAAGACCACCGCCTCTCCATACATCATGCCGTTTTTGGTTCCACCAAAAGAGATCACATCAACATGCGTCTCCACTAACATTTTTTTGAGTGAAGTATTGGAGGCGGCCACACTATTGGCAATGCGAGCACCGTCGACGTGCAAGTAGAGGCCATGCTGGTGTGCCACCTCTGCAAGCGCTGCTATTTCACCTGTGCTATAGAGGGTTCCAAGTTCACTGCTTTGACTGATGGAGATGGCACAAGGCCTAGAGTGGTGCTCGCTATCCATCGCGTGGAGGTGAGGAGTAATTTGAGCAGGCAAAAGCTTTCCTTCCGGTGTAGCAATCGGCAAGAGCTTGATTCCCAGTTGCCATTCGGGAGCTCCACACTCATCGACGTTAATGTGGGCACTCGCAGGACAGAGAACAGCACCAAAACGCTTGGTGCAAGCTCCGAGTGCGAGCACATTGGCACCTGTACCGTTAAACACAAAATAGGTTTGTACTTCACTTTCAAAGATTTCACAAAAACGAGCAGTCGCTTTTGCTGTAAGCTCGTCGTAACCGTAGGCGCGCGCGTGTCCATGGTTTGCCTCTGTGAGCGCCTCCAAGATTTTTGGGTGAGTGGAGGCAAAATTATCGCTTGCCAGAGTTTGGCGATTTCGGCATGTAATCATAAAGAGGACTCCTTCAATTATTAAAACCCTAGGATGTTGTTCACCTATGAAAATTATCAAAAAAAATCTAAAGATCAAAGGAATGAGTTGTGTGAATTGTGCACAGGCCATAGAGAAAGAGCTGTCGGCACTCGGTAGTGGAGTAAAGAGTGCCAAGGTCAACTTTGCAGTGGAGCAGCTGTATCTTGAGTTTGATGCTTTACAAATAAGTGAAGAGGTAGTGAAAGCGCGGATTGCAAAACTTGGGTATAGTGTGGCCCCGCCAGAGTCCAAAGAGAGTGAGAGTCCACCGTCAAAAAGTTTGTTGTTAAAATTTTTATTCTCCTTTGTCGCCTCCATGGTGGTGATGCTGCTCATGTTTATTCCTATGCATGCTCTTCCTATGGAGGTGAACCACTCCTTGCAATTCATACTGATGCTAGTGGTTTTGTTGGTGAGTGGAGAGCTTTTTTTAAAAGGGATTTGGACTTTTTTGCGAAGTGGTCGCGCCAATATGAATACCCTGGTGGGAATGGGGGCCGTCACGGCCTTTGTTTATAGTAGTGTTTTATTTTTTCAAGATATGCATCATCAAACTTACTTTGAGACATCGGGATTTATTATCAGTTTTGTACTCTTAGGAAAATGGCTAGAGGAGAAGGCCAAGGGTAAGACCAAAGAGTCGCTAGAGTCGCTCTTTGCTTTAAAAAGTATGCGCGCCTCTCGAATAGTGAATAATGGAGATAATGGAAAGGGAGATGAAAGCGTAGATGTGGAGCAACTACAAGTAGGTGAACTGATTTTGGTTCGCTCCGGAGAAAAAATTGCAGTTGATGGAGAGGTGGTGTATGGAAGCGGACAAGTGGATGAGAGTATGCTGACAGGGGAGTGGTTGCCTGTGGAGAAAGCACCGGGGCAAATGGTGTTTGCGGGAACGCTTTGTATGAATGGTAGTTTACAGGTGAAGGTGCTAAAGGATGCCAAGAACAGTAGGCTACAAGCAATTATTGACTATGTGGTGCGTGTGCAATCGTATCGTGCGCCTATTGAGAAGTATGCAGATAAGGTTAGTGAATATTTTGTCCCCGTGGTGATGCTACTGGCACTTATGACCTTTTTGCTATGGATGCAACTGCAAGGAGAGGTGAAGCTGGCGCTCGATTTTGCCATCTCGCTCTTATTGATTGCCTGTCCTTGTGCTTTAGGGCTGGCAACGCCTATGGCGGTGCTGGTAGCGGTGACTGGTGCGGCCAAGAGAGGAGTGTTGGTACGAGGAGGTGAGAGCATTGAGAAGGCGGGAGCAGTTCAAGAGATCATTTTTGATAAAACCGGAACAATCACCGAGGGAAAACCGGTGGTGACCAAAGTGACTTGGCATAAGAAACTTGAAGAAGATCTGTTAAAGCAGGAACTTTGGTCCATGGTGGCCTCGGTAGAGCACCTCTCTTCGCATCCGATTGCTCACGCGATTGTAGAGCATGCCATAAAGAAGGAGGGTGCTGAACTCTTGCCTGTGAGTGAGTTTGAAAATAAAAATGGACTAGGCGTGGCCGGGGTGGTGAAGGGTAAAAGAGTGGCAATTGGCAGTGAGCGCTTCTTTAAGGAGGTTGTGGTTGCTAATGAGAGTAGCACCATTCACGCTTTTGTGGAGGAGCAGCTGCTGCTCTCCTTTTCCCTTGCTGACCCTATTAGACCTGGGGCGGGTGAGATGCTAGCAAGAGTTAGAGCACTTGGAATTGCACCTTTGCATCTGTTATCGGGAGACGCCAAGAGTACGACTGCAAAGGTGGCAAAGGAGCTTGCCTTTGAAGCGTATCAGGGACGGGTGCTGCCGGAGGAGAAGGCCCGCTATGTGGAGCGAATCAAAGAAGCGGGAACAGAAGCAGGGGGGGAGGCAAGAAAAGTGGCGATGATAGGGGATGGAATTAATGATGCCCCGGCATTGGCATTAGCTGACTTGTCGATTGCCATGGGGAGCGGCACTGATGTGGCGATGGAGGTGAGTGATGTGACGATTTTAGGAGGGAATTTAGCAAGGATTGATAACTTTTTTAGGCTCGCTCAAAGCACGATGAGAGTGGTAAAGCAAAACTTGTTTCTTTCATTTGCTTACAACGTGGTGATGATGCCGCTGGCGGCAGGAGTGCTTTACCCCAGCTATGCGATTAAGTTAACTCCGGTGATGGCATCACTAGCGATGGGCCTTAGTAGTATCTCAGTGGTGCTCAACAGCTTACGGCTTGCCAAGAGTAGAGAAGTATTGTACTAGATGGCCATTCTAAAAAAAATTTACAAAGGATTGTAAAAATGAGGAAGGATACAAAATCTAGTTTTACTCTGTTTCTTTTTCTGTTTTTTTTGATGACGGTAGTGCTGAATTTTGTTTCTGTTGCATTTGCTGAAGAGACCACCCCTGAAATTGTTGACTCGACCCTTGATCCTGTTGACAGTGGAGCTGGTGATGATGATGATGGTGGCGTGAGCAATTCCGACGAAGATGATCGGGATAGTAGCGATGGCGCCCCCTCCCCAAAACTTCCCTCCTCGTATAAGGCCTTGCTGGAGTATGTTTTACCTGCTCCTTTGCAGCATCAAGGGAGCAATGATAACTACGACTACGTTAATGCTGGAAGTTGTTTCTTTATGGCCGCTACTGGTGCCATGGAGATTTTGATGAACATGGATGTGGCCCCTGAAAATCGCCAAAGTGATGGCCTAAGTGATCTCTCGGAGCGATGGCTTATGACAGTGCCAGAAGTGGCCAGCAGAGGCAATTTTATTGTGAATCGTATTTTAACTTTTAACGATTATGCTGGGGGAGTTCTGAATAAAGATTATCGTTATACAAAGGGAGGATATAACGAATACAACTATAGTGTCCGTCACAATTGGGTGAATGAGTTGCCCGGTGATTGGGAGAAAAAGATTTTAGTAAAGACTCCTAAGATTGAGACCAAAGTAATCTTTATGGCCGCTGCGCCAGGTGCTAAAAACAAAGTAGGAGTGATGAGTGATCGAACCATCGAGAAGGTAAAGCAGCACTTAGTAGAAAAGCAAGGACCAGTGCAAGTGGTGTATAATGAGTCTGGTGTTTGGCACTCAGTTTTGATTGTTGGTTATGATGACAACGACACGATGGATGGAGAAGTTAAGGAGTGCCCCTTTACCAAGAAAACAATTCGCTCACTAGGGTTTTTCCATCGCTGGAAAGCAAAACGTGCAATGGCGAGGGGAGGTGGCTGCGAGGAGAAAGGGGTTTTTTATGTTAGGGAGTCTGAATATCATGAGAATGATCCCTTCTATCAAAAATTGGATAAAGTTTACGATTATGACTTACAAAGAGAGGGGGAAGAGGCACCATATGCTGCGCCGTTCGTTAAGCGTGAGTATGAGTGGCTCAAATACCTTGGTAATCATGCTGTGGGAATTTCGCGAGTAGATGTAGACAAGGCGCGCTTTCCTCCGAAAAAAAACACCCCTACACCATAACTTTTTGTGGTGAATATTTCAATTACACCTCTTTTCTGATATCTAAATTTAAACATCACCAAATTCACAATTTAACAAAGGATGAACAATGGCGGTTTATATCCTCTCTGGAAGTAGAACTCCTATCGGTAGTTTTATGGGTAAACTTGCAACCCTCTCCGCGCCCGAGCTTGCAGCAACGGCAATCAAGTCGGCACTAGCAAAAGCGGAGATGGCGTCGGACAAAGTGGAAGAGGTCTTTATGGGAGAAGTGCTGACTGCAGGGGTAGGTCAAGCACCGGCCAGGCAAGCAGCAATCTACGCAAAAATTCCTTCCCACGTTCCCGCAACCACGATTAACAAAGTTTGTGGCTCAGGCCTTAAGAGTATCATCATGGGTGCGCAAACCATCTACCATGGTGATGCTAGTGTGGTGGTCTCTGGGGGAATGGAGAACATGTCGCTTGCTCCACACTTTATTCCAGGGTCGCGCCTGGGCCTTAAGTTTGGTGGCGTAGAGATAAAGGATACCATGCAATGGGATGGACTTTGGGATGTGTATAGCAATCGTACCATGGGGGAGTGTGCTGAAGAGTGTGTACGCAAACTCTCGCTTACAAGAGAAGAGCAAGATCAATTTGCCATCAGCTCTTTTAAGCGTGCGCAAGAGGCGAGTAGGAATGGAACTTTTAAAAATGAGATTGCAGAGGTCACCATTAGCGACAAGAAGGGAGTTCAAGTTATTGCAGAGGATGAGGGGCCCTTTAAGGCAAACTTTGAAAAAATTCCTGCACTAAAACCAGTCTTTGAAAAAAATGGTACGATCACCGCCGCAAACGCCTCCACTATCAATGATGGAGCAGCAGCACTCGTGCTTGCGGGCGAAAATTACCAGGCACAAGCAAAATTCAAAATAGTCAATTTTGCCTCTCATGCCGAGGATCCTACTTGGTTTACACTGGCACCAGTGGGAGCAATTAAGAAGTGTTTACAACGGGCAAACCTCTCTTTAGGGGATATTGGGGTCTTTGAAATTAATGAGGCCTTTGCCTGTGTCGCTTTGGCGGCAATGAAGGAGTTAAAGCTTAGTCACGATAACGTCAATGTGTATGGAGGTGCGATTGCACTAGGACACCCCATTGGCTGTTCGGGATCAAGAATTGTGGTGACACTGATGAATGCAATGGAAAGAAGAAATGTTCGCTATGGAATGGCCGCGATTTGTATTGGTGGTGGTGAGGCCTTGGCGATGGTTATAGAAAAGTTATAAGATTTATAAAAGTAAAAAGTTACAGGAGTTACTAATGGAAAAAATGTTAAGTGGACAAGGGGAGAATTTTCTTCCCTTTAATCTAACCGAGCATCGGAAGAGTCTTCAGAACAAACGCTATGAGAATAAGGTGACAACAGTAAAGGAAGCCGTCTCAAAGTATGTCACGAGTGGTTCTTACCTGGCAACGGGTGGTTTTGGTTGCAACCGTATTGCTTCAGCACTACTACACGAGATTGTACGTCAGGGAAAAAAGAATTTGGGTTTCTCTGGCCATACCACCACTCACGATTTTCAAATTTTGGTTGCGGGGGAGTGTTTTGATCGTTGTGATGCTGCTTACATCGTAGGTCTTGAAGCACGCGGACTCTCCAAGATGGCGAGAAAGTATATTGAGTCGGGTAAGGTCAAAACTACCGAGTGGTCGAATGCTTCACTAGCATGGAGGTATAAAGCGGCGGCCATGGGACTTAGTTTTATTCCCTCAAAGGTAATGCTGGGAACCGACACCTTTAAATATTCAGCAGCAAAAGTGGTCACCTGCCCCTTCACTGGTGAAACCTACTCGGCAATTCCAGCACTCTCCCCTGATGTAGCGGTTATTCATGTGCATAAGGCAGACGTTTATGGCAACTGTGTGATTGAAGGGCTAAATAACTCCGATACCGACTTAGCAAAAGCAAGTAAACATGTGATTGTAACCACCGAGCGGATCGTGGACAATGAAGAGATTCGTCGCTCTCCATGGAAAACGGCAATCCCTTACTGGTCAGTGGATGCGGTCATTCCTGTGCCTTATGGCTCCTTTCCAGGAAACATGGAGGGTGAGTATTTTAGCGATGAGAAGCACCTCCAGATGTGGCTTGATGTGGAACAAGATGAGAAGAGCTACCGTGAATTTGTAAAAAAATATATTTTGGATACAGAAGATTTTTATGAGTATCTCGAACTTTGTGGTGGCATTAAAAGAATGAATGAACTTCGTGCAGAAGAGTTAATGATTAGCTCGAAGAAAGGAATTTAATCATGAGTACATATAATAAGATGGAGTTAATGGTGTGTGCTGCCTCGAGAGAGCTTTTAGACAACACCATGGTGATTATTGGAACAGGTGTTCCTTGCGCTGCTGGAATGTTAGCGCAAAAGATGCATGCACCAAATTTGGTCATCTTCTTTGAGGCCGGAGGAGCAGGCCCTATGCTTCCGACGATGCCAGTTTCTGTGGGTGATAGTCGTACCTCTTATCGTGCCACAATGGCCACTACCATGCTGGATGTGATGGAGCTTGCGCAACGAGGTGCTGTCGATTTTAGTTTTATTGGTGGAGCACAAATCGATTGCTATGGAAATATCAACTCTACGGTGGTTGGGGATTATCGCAAACCCAAAGTGCGTTTTCCGGGAAGTGGTGGAGCTAACGATCTTGCATCTCTTTGTAAAAAAACCTTAGTGGTGACCAATCATGATAAGAAACGCTTTGTAGAGAAAGTGGATTTTATTACCACCCCTGGATATTTACAAGGTCCGCACTCTAGAGAGGATGCGGGACTGCCTGCAGGCACGGGCCCTTATCGTGTGATTACCGATCTTGCGGTGATGGACTATGATCCCCAAAGTTTAAGAATGCGGGTGATCTCTTTACATCCTAATGTCACCATTGATGAGGTGAAAGTAAACACAGGATTTGAACTTTTAGTAAGTGAAAAACTTGCAAAAACGGAACCGCCAAGTGAGAAAGAGTTACGCATTTTGCGGGAGGAGATTGATCCTTTCCGTTATGTTATTGGTAGAGGCGCTTAATCCCCTAAAAATGTGTCAGTATATTGACACTGTAAATTTATCAAGATTGTTTTTTTGAGCAGGAGAGGAAAATTTTTCTCTCCTACTTATTTTAACCCTTGGATATCTCGTTCAATTTCTTATACTCACCTATTCTTGCTGGTCATTTTTATAACGGTTATAATTTTGACATGGGCATTTTTTTATTAATGATGAGAGTTTATAAGTTTTAAAGGCCAAAATTATGGCAGATGATGACAAACAAGTTGACTTGGGAGAAGGGGCAGCAATCGCAGCAGCAGTATCACCAGCAAAGAGTGGTGGTGGTGGTACCAGTCCTCTCGTGATTGTGTTACTACTTTTAAATTTGTTAGTGATGGGAGGTGTAGGATTTTTGCAATTTCAATTCCACAGCAAGATGAAGCAAGAGTCACAAATAAAAGATGTGGTGAAAGCGCAGATGAAAGAGGATGCTGATGCTAAGTCGGAAGCAGATGAGGCGGCAAAGGGAGAAAAGAAGGGAGAAAAAGCGGCGTTAGTCGTGATGAAAGCGGATCACTCCCAAGGTTACTTGTTACCTCTTGAAGGATTTACCGCAAACTTGGCACAAGGAGATGGACCGAAAAGATATGCCAGGATTACCTTGGTGCTTAAATTTAGTCCCGATTCTAAAGAGGAGGAGTTTAAGGCGAGACAACCGCAAATTAGAGATGCCATTATTGCACTTTTAAATGCTAAACGTGCAGAGGATTTAGTAAAGGTTGAGGGTAAAAATTATTTAAAAGAAGAGGTTAAGGCAGCGATTAATGCTTTTTTAATTGATGGAACGTTAGAGGATGTTTATTACATTGGGTTTGTGATTAATTAATTTACTTTTAGTTGCATGGCCTTCAGGAAGAGGGTCGATATCAGGAAGAGAGTGCTAAAAAAATCCTAGGAGGGGTATTCGTGTATGGCCCAAGTGTTAAGCCAAGATGAAGTTGATGCCTTATTAAATGCAGTTAATGACAGCGAGGAAGAGCCGTCGTCGACGGCAGAAGGTAGTGGCGATGATATTCCGGAAAATATTCAGCCCTACGACTTAACTAATCAAGATAGGGTTATTCGTGGAAGAATGCCTATCTTGGAGATCATTTATGAGCGTTTTATTCGCTCCTTTCGCTTTTCACTTTCAACGGCACTTCGAAAAATTTCTACCATCTCCATGATCTCTACCGATCTTTTGAAATTTGGAGAGTTTGTTAATACACTTCCCATCCCTTCCTGCATGTGTATTATTCGTTTTAATGAGTTACGTGGACCGGCACTTTTTGTTTTTGAGTCTAAACTTGCTTATGCAATTATCGACTCTTTTTTTGGGGGAGTAGATCGTCCTTACACCAAAATTGAGGGAAAAGAGTTTACGCAAATTGAACTCTCCTTTATGAGAAAAGTGATGGACATGGCGATCAACGACTTAGAAGAGGCGTGGTCACCGGTTCATAAGATCGATGCTCAATATATTCGTACAGAAATTAATCCGCAATTTGTCGGTGTGGTTCCTCCCTCTGATGTTATTATTGCTACTACCTTTGAAGTAGAGTTTGAATCTGCCTCTGGCACAATTATGGTGGTGATTCCTTACTCCACCATTGAACCCATTAAACAAAAATTAAGTTCTAGCTTTCAAACTGATAATGAAATCTCTGACACCATTTGGACTAAAGCGATGAACGTGCACGTGCGAGAGGTGTTTTCGAATGTCTCGGTGAAGTTAGGAGAGGCGACTATCACTGTTGGTGATTTGGTGAACTTGGAAGTTGGAGATATTATTCCATTGAATCGAGAGGCCTCCGGAGAGATCGATTTTGAAGTCGAAGGTATGAAAAAATTAAAGTGCATTATGGGAATCTATAAAGGGTCGCGGGCAGTACAGATTACTCGTCGAGTATAATAGCATAGAGGGAGAAGAGAGCGTATGGCCGATAATGAGAACACAGGAACACCAGAGGGCGGTAGTGGTGGTGAAAACTTAGATGATGTATGGGGAGATGCGCTTAAGGAGCAAGCGGGAAATAGTCTCGATAATTGGGGCCCTGATCATCAGCAAAAAGCTAGTGCAGCTGCTACTATGGCGACTGAGGCAGCAGATGCTGAGGACGAGACAGCAGCTGTGAGTAATCAAGCAGAGGATGATGTGGATGCGGATAGTGAGGACGAAAGCGTTGCCAGCGTAAGTAAAGGTGGTGGTGGCGGCGGTGGCGGTGGCGGTGGTGGTAATGGAAAAAGAAAATCGGCACTTTCGAGTCGGCTCAAGTTGGTCAATATCCCCATGACTCCTGTAGATAAAATTGCTGATGAGATTAAGGCGGGAGATGAGGCCTTAAATAAACTTACCATCCAGAATATCGATTTCATCTTGGATGTTCCACTTAAGGTTTCGGTGGAGCTTGGCAGAAGTAGTATGCTGATTAAAGATCTATTGCAACTGGGCCAAGGCTCGGTGGTGGAGTTGGATAAGCTTGCGGGAGAGCCACTGGAAATTTTGGTCAATGGGCAATTGATTGCACGAGGGGAAGTGGTAGTGGTGAATGAAAAATTTGGAGTCAGGCTTACTGACATTGTTAACCCAGTTCAAAGAATTGAAACATTAAAATCAAAAAGTGCGTGATAGGGATCAGTGATAGAGGAGATGAAAAGAATGATTGCGAGTCATGATTTGTTTTATTCAGAGGATTTAAAAAGATTAGGAAAAATATCCATTCAAATTTCTTTAGTGGGATTACTTTTTTTTATAATTGCATTCGATAGTGTGGCCTCGATTGCATCGATGCTCTCAGAGGCAAATACTTCCCGGGTTAAAATTGTTGATGTAGGAATTTTAGAAAAAGATGCTAGTTCACTGGTTATGGTGGTTGATCTTGGAGGAAAACTTACTAGTGTTCCTGAACTTAAAATTGATAATTTTATTGTTCAGCTAACTTTTCCTGGTTCGTATGTTTGGCCAAAGATTGAAAAAAGCGTTCCTTTAAAAGAGCTAACACCGGCCGTAGGCGGAGAGGGCGCAGTGACGGTGATGGCATACCAATTTGAAAAAGATGTGGTCAGAGTGCGGGCGATGTTACCGTTTAAGATAGCAAGTGAAGATGATGTACAAGTGTATGCCAATGAAAACAGTCAAAGAATTGAGGTGGTAATTAAACTTTTAAGTGTGGCAGGAACAGAAGGCAAGAGTAGTGCTAACACTGCTAACATTGCTAGCAATAATGAGGAAAAAGTTATCAAGATGCTGGATGAACTTAAAGTCCAAGAGGAAACGCTGGCAGTGCCTGGGAATAATAGTGAGGTTGTTCTAGATAAAAGTGATGCTGCTAAAAAAGAGATGCCTGTGAAAAGTGTATTTCCGTTAGAAAATAAAAATCAAGTAAACACGGTAGCAGCAACTCGGACAACAGTGGCAAATGCCGATCACAGTAGTAACAGTAAGCTTAAGAGTGAAAAACTTCCAGGTTATTCTCAATACGTTATGAAATTTACTGCTTTTACTTTTTTGGTACTCGCACTATTTTATGGCATGGTTCTGGCCTTTAAAAAAGGAATGATGGGAAGAAATAAATTGGGTTTTTTGCAAAATGCTCCAGTGGTGAGTGTTTTAAGTAATAACTATATTGCTCCTAAAAGAAGCCTAGTAACCGTTAAAGTACATAATCAAATTTTTCTATTAGGGAATTCAGAGCAGGGGATTCATATGCTTGCGGAAATAAAAGATGTGCCAGGAATGTTAAGAGAGGGAGAGAGAAGTGTGAGCGGTAAAAATTTTGACACCTCGTTAGTAGATGCTTCGGCCTTGGAAGATTTGGAACAAAAAGTAAAATTAAAAGAGAGTGTAGATGCGAGTATAGGAGCTAAGGCCACTTCCATGAATGCTTTAATTGGGGCCATCAATCAGCAACAGCAAGTTTTTGACATGGCCGCTTCCAGAGGAGGGGATGAAGCAGAGAGCAATAAGCGAGAGCTAGTAGATGTGACCAAAAAGACGTTGGATAAAGTAAAAGATGTGGTGCGGTTTTCAGATCAGATTAAGAAAAAAGTAAAGGGATTGCGACCTTTGCAATAAGGATGAACTTGCCAATGAAGAAAAATGATTATTGGTTTTTGCTACTGCTTTTATGCATGTTTTATGTATGTTTATTAGATTGTGCGGAAGCGACACTAGTTAAAAGTTCTAGCACGCAATCCCCCTCGAGTACACTAGTATCACTGACCAATAAAATAACTCCTAACAATCAAGTAAAAGCAGTGGCCGCTAATAATCAGCAGCAAGCAGCAACAGCGATTGCGCTTCCTGGAATGAGTATTAATTTTGGAAAAGATGTAGGATTGGTTGACACTATTGAGATTTTACTGCTTTTTACAATTTTAACTTTGGCCCCGGCCTTTATCATCTTATGCACCTGTTTTACTAGAATTGTTATTGTACTCTCTTTTCTTCGACAGGCGATTGGCGTGCAAAACTTGCCACCCAACCAACTTTTAATTGGTTTTGCTTTGTTTTTATCTGTTTTTGTTATGGCGCCAACAGGAAAGGTTATCTATGAGGAAGCGATTAGGCCTTATATGGAAAAGGAGATTAACAGTGTGACGGCCGTGGAGAAGATTGAGATTTCGCTACGTGAATTTATGATAAAGTATGTGCGGGAGAAAGATTTAGAGCTGTTTTATGAGGCGACTGGCTCACAGTTACCGCAGACCAAAGCAGATGTGCCCTTTTATTACATCGTTCCCGCTTTTATTATATCGGAGTTAAAGACTTCGTTTCAGATTGGCTTTTTGCTTTATTTACCTTTTTTAATTTTGGACATGGTGGTGGCATCAGTGCTGATGGCCATGGGGATGATGATGTTGCCTCCGATGATTGTTTCGATGCCTTTTAAACTGCTATTATTTGTTTTAGTGGATGGCTGGCAATTGGTGACAGGAGCAATTATTCGCTCTTTTAGTTAAACCGTGTGTGCCACCCGCTTACAGGGAAGGATGTTATGGACGAATCACTGATTATAGATCTTACTCATGAATCGCTTAAGGTTACCATGTATCTGGGGGGACCGATGTTATTAGGGGCACTGATTACAGGGGTGGTAGTTTCTTTGTTTCAGGCGGTAACCCAAATTAATGAGCAGACACTTTCGTTTATTCCCAAAATTATTGTGATTGGGGCCTCCTTAGTGATTTTAGGACCGTGGATGAGCGATGTGATGATCTCTTACACCAGGGATCTGATTATCAATATTCCACAGATGATTGCGCAACACTAATGGGGTGAAATGATTAATGTAGAGATTACTGATCTTACGCTATTGATTGCTTTTTGGCTCTCTTTTACAAGATGGGTAACTACGCTCTATCAATTGCCTTTTTTTGATAACGTCATTATTCCTGATATTGTAAAAATTTTATTTTCGGTTGTCATTACTTATGCTTTTTTTCCTTTTGTCAAAGAGACCATTTACCGTGATATGGCCTTTGTGGGACAGGAGCATTTTTGGGTTTTAACCATAGCATATACCTTGATGGGATTGATGATAGGTTTTTTAATTAAATCCATTATGAATGCTTATATTATGGCCGGAACTTTGATTACCCAAAATATTGGGTTAAGTGCCTCTAGGTATTTTGATCCAACTTTTCAAGCGATTGGTCCTTTTGAAAAGTTAATTCAAGAGACGATGATTGTTTTGATTGTTACTTCAGGGGCGATTGCGCCTATGTTTAAAGGGACTTTTCTGGCTTTTGAAAAATTTAATCTAGTAACCATGTATGCCTTTATTGCAGATTTTGAGATGCAGTGGTTTTTGGATTTTATAAAATCTTTGTTTTTGGCAGGGCTAGTGCTGGCGGCACCGGTGATGGTTATGAACTTATTGCTTACGGTTGTCATGGGGGTGATTACCAAGGCAATTCCGCAAATGAATATTTTGGTAATTAGTTTTATTATCAATATTGGAGTGGGCTTTTTAGTTTTTGCTTTAATTTCGGAGGATTTTTTTAGAGTTGCTTTTGATCTTTATCAAGGTTACTTGATCGATTGGTACAATATTATTAGTTAGTAAAGGTGTAGGAATAGTGACTTATGGCAGATGAAGACGACACTGGCGAAAAGACAGAAGAACCGTCGCAACATAAAATGGAGGAGTTTCGGGCCAAAGGGCAAGTTGCGATTTCTAAGGAGCTAAATGCCATCTTAGCGTTGTTTGTTGCCATTATGGTGGTGATTCTCTCTTCTTTCTACATGTATGAGGTGATGAGTGAATTTTTTGAGTGGGCCTATAATTTAAATTTCAAGCTTATCTTTGCTGATCAAGAAAAATTCAAAGGGGTCTTGCAATATTCAGTGCTGGTGGTTTTAAAAAGTATACTACCAATTTTAGTGGCAATGTTTGTTATTGCTATTGTCTCCAATGTGGTGCAGGTGGGGTTTGTTTTTGCTCCAGAAATTTTAGAGTGGGATCCCAATCGTATTAACCCTTTAAATGGAATCAAACGCCTGTTTTCGACCAAAACCTTATTTGATACTTTAAAAGGTGTTTTTAAATTGGTAGTGGTGACCTTTGTTACCTATCTTATTTTGAAAAAAGAGATTGTTAGCTTTGGTGGTCTGATTCATGTGGGTTTTTTAGAATCCTTTCTTTTTGGTAAGGCGATCTTTCTTAAAGTAGTTATGATGATCTTGATCGGGTTAACCATCGTTGCTGTGGCGGATTTTGCTTGGGAGAAGTACCAATACCGTCAAAAACTACTGATGTCGAAACAAGAGGTCAAAGAAGAGCATAAAGAGCGAGAGGGAAATCCCGAGATTAAACAGCGAATTCGTTCTATTCAACGAGAGATGTCTCGTCGTAGGATGATGGCCAAAGTTCCAGAGGCCGATGCAATTATCTCCAACCCTACACACATTAGTGTGGCGATTAAGTATGATCCCCAAGCGATGGTTGCTCCCATGGTTATTGCCAAGGGTGCAGATTTTGTTGCACTTAAAATTAGAGAGATCGCTAAAAGCCACAATATTCCTATTATTGAAAATGTGCCACTGGCAAGATCTCTTTATCAAACGGTAAAAATCGGAGAGATTATTCCTCGTGATTTATACAAATCGGTCGCACAGATTATTGCATTTATTTTAAAGAAAAAAAAGAAGTAGGCGAGCATGAAAAATTTACTGAATAAGTTAAATTTTCTAACTAAAAGTAGCGACTTGGTTTTAGTAGTAGGACTAGTGTTGGTGTTATCGGTGATGGTGATTCCTGTAGCGCCCTTTATTCTGGATCTTTTAATTGCCTCTTCTCTCGCCTTATCCATTATTGTGCTGCTGATGGCAGTCTATACCAAAAGGCCGATCGACTTTTCCACCTTCCCTAGTGTGCTATTGATCCTGACACTTTATCGACTTTCGCTTAACGTGGCCTCGACAAGAAATATTTTGCTTAGAACTCAAAGTGATGGCCATAGTGCTGCGGGCGAGATCATTCGCGCCTTTGGAGATTTTGTTGTTGGAGGAAATTTTGCGGTAGGATTAGTGGTGTTCATCATCTTGGTGATTATAAATTTTATTGTAATTACTAAAGGTGCTGGACGCGTGGCCGAGGTGGGCGCACGCTTTACCTTGGATGCTATGCCAGGAAAACAGATGGCGATCGATGCCGATTTGAATGCTGGGCTCATTGACGATAAAGAGGCGAAGAGGCGCAGGCAGCAAGTAGCGCAAGAGGCAGATTTTTATGGAGCGATGGATGGAGCTTCCAAGTTTGTCCGCGGGGATGCGATTGCAGCGATCTTGATTACCATCGTGAATATTATCGGTGGAATTATTGTGGGTGTCGGACAATATGATATGAGTTTTATAGAGGCGAGCAAACTCTTTACTTTGCTGACCGTTGGTGATGGTTTAATTACACAAATTCCTGCGCTGATTGTTTCTACCGCTGCAGGTATTATTATTACTAGAGGTGCAGATGAAGAGTCACTCGGCACACAAGTGACTAATCAGGTGAAGATTCATCATCGAGCAATCTATACTGCTTCTGGAATCTTGTTCGCATTTGCTTTGGTTCCTGGTTTGCCTAAAATTCCTTTCTTGGCGATGGGAGGACTGTTGGCGTATGCGGGAAATTCGATTGAGAAGAAAGGAAAAATTGAGGTTGAGAGTAATATTAGACAGCAACAAGAGGATAAGAAAAAGCGGCAAGAGAATTTAGAGGAGTTGTTGCCGCTAGAGATGATTGAACTTGAGGTTGGGTACGCCATCGTGAATTTAGTCGATGTAGAACAAAACGGGGATCTTTTAGAAAGAATTACGCAATTAAGAAGGCAATTTGCTCTGGACTGGGGAGTGATCATTCCCTCTGTGCGTATTCGAGATAACCTGGAACTTAGACCGGGAGGGTATGTGATCAAATTAAAGGGAGTGGCGGTGGCCCAAGGGGAACTTATGCCTGATCACTTTCTCGCCATGGATCCAGGAACGGTCATTGAAAAGGTGGATGGCGTAGAGACCACAGAGCCGGTTTACGGCTTTCCAGCTCTATGGATTAATCCAGATATCAGAGATAGCGCCCAATACAGTGGTTACACCGTTGTCGATCTCTCTACGGTGATGGCAACTCATTTGACAGAAGTGTGGAAGAAAAATTTGCATGAGATGTTTGGGCGTCAGGAATTGGTCAGAATTTTAGATAATTTTAAAGAGCTGTATCCAAAAGTGGTAAGCGATTTGATTCCAGATATTTTATCTTTTGGAGTAGTGCTCAAGGTGATGCAAAATCTTTTGCGGGAAGCGATTTCTATTCGCGACATTCGTAGCATCTTAGAGGCATTAGCTGAGCATGGGGCACAGACAAAAGATCCGCAATTACTGACAGAGTATACTCGTCAAGCATTGTATCGAACCATCACCGAATCGGTAAAAAATGGCAATGGCGAGGTCTCCTTGTTTACACTTGATCGTCGTATCGAGGAGGAGATTTATAATCGCATTGTTCAAAACGACAAAGGGAGTGTGGTCTCTTTAAGTCCAGATGTAACACAGAAAATTTTGGTAAACTTAAACGAAAAAATTGAAGATGCGAGTGGGAGAGGTGATAAAATAGTAGTAGCGTGTTCACCAAGTATACGAGCACATTTTAAAAAGATTACGGAAAAATATTTACCTAACTTGGTTGTGGTTGGACATAATGAACTCGCAAATGATGCTAGAATAAAAAATTTAGGTGTGATTAGAATGTAAAGGAAGGGGAAAAGTCATGTTTGTTAAAAAATTTTCAGCAGACACGATGGATGAAGCACTAAAAATGGTAAAAAAAGAGCTTGGTCCTGATGCTATTATTTTAAAAACGGAGAGCAATAAAGGCATTAAAGGTGTTTTGAAAAAGAAAAAAATTGAAATTACAGCAGGAATTACAGAGCGAGAGTATGTGAAAAAGGCCAATGTTGATCGAGTCTTAACAGATGCTCAGAAGCAGAAACTCTATGCAGCTCCTGCGAGTACAGTGGCCAGCAGCATGGATAATTTTACCATTATGAATGATAGCAAAGTTAAAGCAGGCCCTAAAATCGTGCGTGGTCCCGGTATTTTTGAGGATAATTATACAGGGATGGGAAAGAGTAAAAATAGTAATGTTGCTAAATTTTCTGAAAAAAATCTACAAGCAAATATGCATTTGAATGCTGCTACATCACTGGATGATTTTTTAAGTAGTGTTGGTGAAAAGAGAGAAGAAAAGAGAGAAGAAAAGAGAGAAGAAAGGAGAGAAAAGGAAGAGGAGCAGAAATCCGATAAGCTAGAGATTGAGCTATCTCGGATTAAAGGGATTGAAGAGAAAATTAATTTTTTGAGCGAGAAGATACAGCTGTTAGAAGATAAGACACCTTTAGGAATAACTCAAGTAAGAAGACAGTTGCGTAGTATGGATCTTGATGAGGTGTTTATTCAAGACTTGATGAAAAAAACAATTTTTGAGTTACAGCAAGAGGATCTTGGTGATTACGAAGCAGTTTTTGATTTTGCCTTAAGAGAGATGAGTGAACGAATTTATACTGAGATGCCGCTTTTTGCAGCAATGGAGGATAGCAAGAAAAGTGTAATCACGATTTTGGTTTCTGTGGAGGGCACTGGTCAAACCACCACAGCACTAAAATTAAGAGAGATGAAAAAAACTTCAGAAATGTTGGTGTTTAAAAGCAGTTCTGATGACAAACGTCAGAACTACTCTTTTGTCAGTAAAATATTAAATGCGACCGTGCATGAGGTGTCTGAATTTTCAGAAATTATTGCCATTTGTAGAAAAGCAAAAGCAGAGGGAAAATCGCTGTTTTTAGATTATAAGATTGATGAGTGTAACCCAGAGCATTTCTCCTTAGTAACAGAGGGAATCCGTAAGGCGTTTGATGATGTGGAATTGTTACTTTGTGTTTCTGCAGTTCACTCGGAAAGTTATAACCGGAAATTTTTGCAGAGATACAGAAGGGTGGCAGATGGTGTAGTCTATACTAAGTTAGATATGTGTACGAATTATGCTGATATTTTCAATCTTCATATATGTGTGCAGGAGCTTCCTTTGAAATTTTTTACTACAGGGCCAGTGGTGCCTACGGATATTGAAGCCGCAACCGCAGAGAGATTGATTTCAGGTATGTTTAAGATGGCGTAAGCGAATAGGGGTGTAGAATCTTTTATGAGCAAGACAGAAGATTGGCTGAAGTCGTTTAAGCGTGAAACCGCTTCCATTGAAAATGATTGGTATAAGAACAAAAAAGCAGTGTCTATTTCAATATCTAGTGGAAAAGGTGGTGTGGGAAAAACTTCTCTTGCAATAAAAGTTGCAATCGAGCTATCGAAAGAGGGTTATCGGGTTTTATTGATTGATTGTGATTTCAATCTCTCTAATACACTTATAAAATTAGGTCTGCCTTTGAATAATTTTTTCTATGAATTTATTCATAGAGGCAGAAGTTTTTGGGACGCTTTATATCGCAATGGTCATTTTCATTTGCTTGCAGGATGTAATGGACATGTAGGACTTTTTGAGCAAAATATTCATTTTGATCAATTAATTATTGACATCATCAATGAGTATGAAAGCAATTTTGATTATATTATTTTAGATTCACCTGGAGGAATTTCCAAAACCACCTTAAATCTTAATGCTTATACACAGAAAAGAATTGTTGTAGTAACACCTGACAAATCATCGATTACCGATTCTTATTCTCTAATTAAACTTTTAAAAATCCGCTATGGTATTTATCACAACTATTTAGTGGTGAATCGTTATTGCAATGAAAAACAGGTGAATAAGGTTTTTAAAACCATGGATGAAACAGTTGAAAATTTTTTAGGATTAAATCTTATCCATTTAGGCGGGATTAAAGAGTTTCATGAAAAGACCGATTGTTTTGATACCCATTTACTAAATAATTCCGATTCTTCTTTTCATCAACATTTTTTAAATATTGTAAAGAATTTACACGATAACGAAAAACTAGGTGAACATGCTCATTCTTCACCGCTTTTTAGCGATGTGAATAGTCACCTCTTGTGTAATTTATGATCGATTAGAATCGATAGGGGGAAGCAGGCAGATGTCATCGATATCGAAAAAGTTAAAAAATCTTAAAGATTATCGTTGTAGTATTGATCCTGATCTCAAAGATGAAATTATAGTTGAGTATGCACCTTTAATAAAATATATAGCACAAAAAATTGCCTCACGCTTGCCATCGAATATTGAACTCGATGATCTAATCTCTTGTGGGGTTATTGGGTTAATGGATGCCATCGATAAGTACGATCCTTCTCGGGATAATAAGTTTAAAACCTATGCAGAATTTAGAATTCGTGGTGCTATTTTAGATGAACTACGTGCTCAAGATTGGATTCCACGCTCTGTGCGCGAGAAGGCAAAGCTAATTGAGCGCGCCTTTCTAAAGTTAGAAGGAGAGTTAGGGCGGCCAGCATCAGAAGAGGAGATGTGCAAAGAATTAGGAGTGACTCAAGAAGAGTTTTACGATCTATTGGATCAGGCCAAGTCGGTATCTATTCTTAATATCGATGACTCCAATAATTTTAGTAAAGGCGATAAAAAATTGATGATCGGTTTGCTAGAGAATAAAAAAATGGCAAATCCCTATGCCGTAGTCAATTATAAGAAAGCACAAGAACGCATTAAAGAAGGGATTAAATCTTTGCCAGAAAAGCAACGCTTGGTCTTATCACTCTACTATTATGAAGATTTAAACTTAAAGGAAATAGGTCAAGTTTTGAATGTCACTGAATCTCGCGTATCACAACTGCATACCCAAGCAGTGATGAAGTTAAGGGCCAAGTTGAAAAATGATTTTGAGTCTGCAGAAGATCTTGTTGCCTAAATAGTTTAATCTTCGTCATAATAACTTTATGATTAAAATAATTTTCCGCTCCATACAGCTATACTACATTATTGCACTTTTGGCACTGTTAGCGGCCATAGCATTTACCATTTCCTATTATTGGAATTCACGTCTAATTGATAGTCTTTATGGTAATTCAGTCTATGAGGCGCAATTTGCATTGGAGGAGTTAAAGCAACAAAAAGATGTAGATAAAATTGTAAAGTTTGTAGAGAGCGATAATTTAAAGCTTGCCAGCAAGCACCTAGAGCTTTTGCAAAAAAAAGTTCGAGAGATCGAAGTCTTGAAAAAGAATGCAAAAGCTGAAAAAAATATTTTCAAAGATTTAAATGAATTTAATGAAAGTGTTAATAAATTGCAGGCCTATTCTGATGTCTCACAAAGCTTTAAGTCCATCGATTCTAAAGTAGGACGTTTGTTAGAAATGGCCTTACAGCGCCGCTGGGAAACGCTGGGAAGAATGTCTGCAAGGTTGCAGGCGAGGATTTCTATCAAAAGAGTTTATAACTACGAGCAAGTGAACGATTTTTACAATCGCTTTTCTCAAAATATTGCGAATATCAAAGGTATCATTGAAAATTCAACCCTGGCGGCGGTTGACAAAGAGCGAGTAATTGCACAACTAGAGGGCCTTGGTGTTGAATTAGTGGTGGTGGAAAAGTATGCAGGTGATTTGCTTACCTTTGAAAAAAAGAGTGTACAAGTTAAAGCGTTGCTTGATGATTGGATCAAGAGTGCGATTGCCGATTTAACTGTAGAGCGGATGAGTCTTAATGAAAAAAATGAACGGCTGATGATTTTAATGATGGCCTTGGCCTCGCTTACTTTTTTTATGATTGCCATTGGCCTACTTATCTATGGAAGAAGCATGCAGTCCTTGAAGAAGCATTTTGAGCGAGAGGCCTTGGAGATAATTAGGAAAGGTGTTGTTGCTCAAGAACTTCCTGATCACACGGTAGTAGCTTTTTCAAAATTCAAGCATAGCGATGAGTTCATGCATGAGTTAAAGCGCATTCACTTTTATGTGCAAAAACGTATGCTGCTTAGTTCGCTGTTTCAGCAGACGCTACCCTTTGCCACCGCCATCTTCAATGAGGAACTACATTTGCTCTGGGGGAATCAACTCTTTTGTGATCTCTTTCAATTAAAAAACTTTGATAGTGAAGATGAAAGTATGCAATGGAGTTCTCTTATGCGCTTTCTAGATTTTTCTAAAGAGGGCGATCCCGTAAATGAGGCGATTACTAGCGAAACTTCCTCTGAACGCATGGTAAGAGTGAGGATTGACCAGTCCGATCGGACCAATCAATCCTATGTTATTTACACCATGGCCAGCTCTAGTAATGGACAAAAGCGCGCTGTTGTCTATTTTTATCCTCTAAACAAAGTGGAAGAGGCGCTGATGAACCAACGGATGATGTTGATTTCTCCTGTAAAAAAATTGCTAGAGGTGATTAAAAGTGAAAGTTTAAATGATAAAATTCAAGAGGAGCTACGCAAAGACTTCTCCTCTACACAAACTGAAGAGGTGATGCAGTCCTTGATTTCCAATTATAAGCAGATGTTAAATGAGCGTGCTTTGATGCAAAAAAATATTGTAGACCTGGATCAGAAGCTGCAACAACATAAAGAGGCCACTTTAGATTTAAAGCAAGACAATGAGGAGTTTCGAGCGCGCCAAGGGCGAACAATTGTGGCGTTGGAAAAAATCAAAGAGCACTCCATCTCCTATATCGAGAAAAGTATTGCTAATGCTACCATTATCGAAGAGGCCACCACCTCCTATCTTAAATTTATTGAGAATTCGCACACAGTTTCTAAAACTATTCGTAATCTTTTAGAAAAAATCGCTGCAGTTCAACATGTCGTTGCTATGGTCAATCGGCCTAAAAAAGAGATTCGCCTTTATAAAGAGGAGCTTTTACACCATGATCACAAAGTAAAAGCACTCTTAGATAAGTTACCTACGCTTTTAGAGCAAGCTTCGTCAGCGCAAGATGAGCGCCTCTTAACGACCATTAATCGCACCAGCAGCGACATGAAAAAGCTCTACGATAGTATAAAAAACTTTGACCGCGTCCTCTCCTTGCTTGATGTGCAAATTTCTAAAGCAGAGATGATTTTATCCGATGAAATGAACGGAATTGATACGATTAGAGAGTTTGAAGAAGAGATCATCCTTTTCAAAAAACGTGCAGAGCAAATTCGTAATGAATATTATTTGCAATCAGAGAAGATGCAAGAGTTTGAAGAACAAGTGATTGGCAGTTTCGAGGATTTTCATCAAATCCATCGTGACAACCTCGAACAACTCAAAAAAATCTCCCTTAATTTTGGCCGGGTGGTGGGACCGCTTTCCTTGCAGTAACCATCAAAAGATGGTGATCCCAAAGGGACTCGAACCCCTAACTAGGCCTTAGGAAGGCCCCATTATATCCTTTTAACTATGGGATCACTTTAGCCGCCATTCTAGTTTTTTTTTTCAAAAAGATCAATGGGGGAGTCAATAATTCTCAATGGAGAATTTGACGATGTACGTAAATTATCTTTGTGTTAAGATAGTTACTAGGATGAGTATTGGAGGGATGGAATTGGTGAATCTATTAGTGCTTGGGGATGAAGCAGCATTCAAGAAGGTTTTAGACTACTTAAATTTATCGACACCTAAGATTACCAGTAAGGATCTTTTAAAACAGGTGGGGAAATTTGAGGTTAAAAAGGGGATTATTGACCACGCTGAAATCGATTTGTTCGAGAATAAGCAGCTAGCGATGGCAGGGGCCGAGAGTGGGATAGGCCATGAGTGTGATTCCAGCACAATTTGTGCACGCTTTGCAGAGAGTAGCGAAGCTGCTTATCTTTTGCTTCGCGAGCATGAAGACAATGTGGGGATTATTGTGATTGCTGCTGGACTAGCGCTGAATGAGGATGTGGAGTTTTTCACGCATGTGAGCAAAATGAAAAATCCACCTGTGGTGATTTGGATCTCGGGACAGTCGCATGAGGAGGTGTGCAAATTAAATTTTTATGGAGTGAATATTTTTAATAAATATATTCCACAGGATATTGACCGCGTAGAGATCTTTTTTAAAGAGGCGCTTTATGCGACGATAGAGGAGCTTACCCGTGAAAATCTACTCAATTTTAGTCGGGTAAACATGGATCGTTTATTGGAACACCACTTTGTCAATTGCGATCTTTTTATTCAGATTTCACCGCTAAAAATGGTGAAATTGGTGAATGCTTATGAAAAATTTTCGAAAGAGATCTTTGAAAAGTATCGCAAGAAAGGGATTAAGTATTTATATGTTCACACGAATGACTACATGTCTTTTACCGAATTTACTTATGAATCGCTTCGCAAGCGACTTAATAGGCCTGGAAATTCCATTGCTAGCGATATTAGTTACACTGTAGAGAGTACGAGCATTATTCACGATACCATTCGTAATTTTAAAATTAGTGAGAGTACTGTAAAGATTTTAAATGAAGCGGCGGCCTCAAGCATTGCCACCCTCAAAAAGAATTCCAATGTCAAGGGAATGATTGAAGCGATGGCCAGTCGTGGCGGTTATCTTTTCTCCCATTGCTTGATGATCTCTTATATAGGAGGGATGGTCTCCATGAAAATGGAGTGGAATGCAGTTCCTACCTTGCAAAAGATCAGTATGGCGGCAATCATTCACGATGTGGCATTAGATGATGAGGTGTTGGCCCGGATCGATGAACTACATACACTCGACTTTAATAAGATAGGCCTAAAGAATATTGAGCATATTAAGAAGCACCCTTTAGAGGCCAAGCAAATCTTGGATAAGATGAGTGATCTTCCACCAGATGTAGCACAAATTGTGCTTGCTCACCATGAGCGTCCAGAGGGCACAGGTTTTCCACGTAATCTTAATGCTCAACAGGTGTCACAAATAAGTTCACTTTTTATTATTGTAGAGGATTTTGTTAATCGCATTTATGGAAGACCGATGTTACGAGAGGAGTTGCAACAGATCGCCAGCGACTTTACAAAGAGATATTTGCAGGGAAATTATCGTCATGCTTGCGAGGGCATTCTAAAAATGATCAATGAATCTTTCTAGAGGAAAAGGGGGCGCGAATGATTAGGGTGTTATTGGTGGGGCATCGTGGAAAGTATGCAGCTGTCGTTCAAAATTTTGGAAATAACCCCAAGTGGGAGTTTGTCTTTGCTGAAGATAAAAAACATGGCAGTAAAATCTATGAAGAAGCAGGTGAGGTATTTGATATAGTGGTCTTAGGATTAGGAATGGCCATAAACCATTCGCAAGAGTTCTATCAAGAGATCAAGCGAAGTGCTGCTGATAAAAAGATGAGTATGCCGATTGTGCTGTGGATTTCCTCTTTAAAGCATTCAGAATTAAGTGCACTGGGGTTTTATGCGGCAAATCTTTATAATAAGTTTATTCCAGAGGATACAGAATGCTTACAGCAACAAATTTATGATGCCATCTCTATTACGCTAGAGGAGGTGAGTGCAGTTGCGGCCAAGCATTATAACCGTGTAAGTATTGAAAGGATTAAAGAGCATAACTATGTTAACTGCGATCTCTTTTTAAAGTTATCAGAGTCCAAATTTGTGAAAATTATCAATGCTGATGAGATGTTTACACCAGAGATTATTGATAATTATCGCAATAAAGGAGTGGAGTACCTGCATGTGCGCTTAGAGGATTACATGCGCTTTAGTGATTTTATCTATAGTTCGCTTAAATCAAAATTTAAGATTAGTGCTGGCAATGATCATGAAGTGGTTCATAAAGATCTAGAGATGACCTCTTTTGTTCTAGAGACCATTAATAATTTAAAATTAGATGAAGAGACGGTGAAAACTTTACATGAAATTGGACACTCGAGTATTCAGATGGTCAAGCGCAACCCCAGTTTAAAACAACTGCTAGAAAAGGCGCAACAGCAAAAGGGATACATCTATTCCCATAGTTTACTCATCTCTTATATTAGTGGCACCATTGCCATGAAAATGCAGTGGGCCTCTTTCCAAACTTTACAAAAATTGGGATTGGCGGCGATCCTGCATGATGTGGTATTCGATAATGAGCGCTTAGCAAAAATTGATAATTTAGGAAAGATCGATTATCAAAATTTTACGATCAGTGAAGTTAATGAGATTAAAAAACATCCACTGCTGGCCAAAGAGTTAATTGATAAGATGAAAGATTTGCCCCCTGACGTCTCATCTATTGTCAGTGCACACCATGAGCGCTTTGATGGGCAAGGGTTTCCTCGGGCGCTGACGGGGCAGCATATCTCGCAAATTACTGCACTTTTTATTGTTGCCGAAGATTTTGTGAATACTATTTTTGAGTATAAAAAATTAGATAGGGAGTCGATTCACCAAATCTCTACGCGGTTAAAAGAAAAGTATGATATGGGGAATTTCAAACGTCCTTATGAAGGGATGCTTCAGACGCTAAATGAGATGCTGTGATCGTGCGTTGACTTCTTGTCGGAATTATCTCATAGTAAGTGGCATCTTTTAGCGTCTTTTAGCGTCTTTTAGCGTTGACTATTATCGGAGTAAAAGCAAGATGGTGAAATATCCAGAATTAGAGCGTCTTATTGCTGTGGTGGAGTATTTACGTGACCCTGAAAAGGGGTGCCCTTGGGATTTAAAGCAAACTCATCACTCGCTGCTAAAGCATTTGATCGAGGAGGCCTATGAGTTTGTGGTGGCCACAGAGTGCGAGCACGTAGAGGGAATGAAGGAGGAGCTGGGAGATCTGCTGTTGCAAATCTTGTTGCATACAACGATTGCTAAAGAGAGTGGAGTTTTTGATTTAGAGGCGATTGCCAAGGGGTTGGCCGATAAGCTTATTTATCGCCATGAACACGTCTTTGGCAAAAATCTTCCGAGTGAGCGTTTAAGTGCTAGCGAGGCACTAAAGCGCTGGGATGCTATGAAGTCAAAGGAAAAGGCCAAAGAAAAGTTAGAACAAAAGCAATTGATCGATGAGACCTATCTCTCCTTTCCTGGACTGTTATCAGCGTATAAAATTGGAAAGAGAAGCCATAAAATCGATTTTGATTGGGGTAATCTTGCTGACGTGGTGATGAAAGTGGAAGAGGAGTGGAGTGAGCTTAAAGCGGAACTTTTAAGTGCCGAGAAGGGCCTGGATGTTAGTGATAATATCGAGGAAGAGCTGGGTGATTTTCTTTTTACTGTTTCACAATTATCGCGCCATTTGGATTTAAATCCAGAGGAGTGTTTACGTAAAGCAAATTTAAAATTTTTCCGTCGTTTTCAGGTGATGCAAAATTTAATTGCTGAGGATGGTGGCCACTTTTTAAGTTTAGACATGGAGAGCAAAGAAAAATATTGGGAGCGTGCCAAGAGAATTTGCAAAGGGATGGTGTAGGGGTGATTTCTCTTAAGAGCGAATTTATAAGATTACAAAGTAAAGATCGTATCTATGCAACGGCCATTCCTGTGGTAGGGATTACAGGGGGAGTTGCTAGTGGTAAGTCGTCAGTGGTAAAAATACTACGAGGAGAAGGGATTCCTGTGATTGAAGGGGATCAGATGGTAAAGGCGATGTACCGGCAAGAGGAGAGCTACGCTTTTATTAAGAAAAATTTTCCCTTCGCGATAAAAGGTGGTGATGGAAGCATCTCTTTTCCTGCTCTACGAGATGAGTTTTTCAGTAATGGTGAGAGTAAACGCAAAATCGATGAATTTCTAGCGCCTAAATTTGCAGAGTTTTTTCATCTCTATTTACAGTCGCTAGGAACCTTGCCCAGCAATTTTATTGTCTACGAGTACCCCATTATTTTTGAGCAGGGACTAGCGGGAAAGTTTGATTTCATCGCTGGGGTTTTTATCGAGGAAGAGTTACAAATCAAGCGTTTGATTTCCAGAGATTTTTGTAGTGAGAAGGTGGCAAAATCCATTTTGCGGCATCAATTGCCAAGCAAGCAAAAGCGCGATCTTTGCGAGCTAGTTTTGGATAATAGTGGAATGATTGATGCTTTACGAACTGAGGTGAAGCGTCTTTTACGTCACCTCTGTATTTATTAAGATGGAGATACCACAAAAATCATCTGCCCACAATTTAACTGGTGCATGAACTGTTGTAATCGCTCTACATGAGGGCGATTTTTTTCATGCAAATCAATAACCTCTCCAATTAAAGTTCTAGAGCTTTTCCATTTCAAGTGATGAATTTTAAAATGGCCACCTAAAGCGCTGTCATTGCCGATCCTACCAATCGCCTCTTGGTAGGAAGGATCCGCCATATTTTCCCGCTGCTGCAGTAAGCTTTCAGAGTGTTTTAAGAGCAAAGGAGTAGAAGAAAACTTACTGCTTTTGTGGCCTTTGCTGTTATAGAAGATGTCCGCATTGGAGTCTAAAAAGTCGGTGCCAATATTCAAGAGTGCTTCCGAGTTATGGTATTGACGAATGATCTCATAAGAGTTGGAGCAAAAAGTTTTTTTCTCGGCATTAGAGAGTTCTAGGAGCGTTTTGTAGGTGGCATTATTATAGAGCTTTTGATGATGATAAGATTTTACAAGAGTATTCTCATAAGCAACAGCTTTGCTTAGAATAAAATTAAAAAAGCTGTTGCCAGTTTTTCCAAAGATGATGTCTTGGGATTGATGAAAACTTTCAATAATCGATTGATTGGTAAAAGCTCCTTCGTCACTTGCAATATAATTTTTCTGTGCAATTAACCTTTCGAGAATCTGTTTTTGCGTTTGAATCCTTGCTTTAAGCGAGAGCAAATCCTCTACGCTGTTTTTATAGGAAGCGGGTTCCTTGAATTTTAGCGTTGACTGCTCTTTGTCTGACTCGAGTGCTGCTTGCAATTCGATTAAAGGTTCGATTAAAGTGTTACTGATGTTGTCAGCACTTTTACCTTTTAGTTTTGATAAAAGAGAGTCATCCATTAATAAATCGATATCTTTTTTAATATCGAGGAGTGGATAGTTTTCGGGATTAATGTTTGCTTTCACTAATTCACCCCTTAGCGCCAGTAGTGTAGAGGGGACAAGTTGCTTTAACTTACTCTCGGCGCTTTTAATCTCGAGTTCATTTGCTTTGAGCGTTTTCTCATCAAAAACTGGCAATGATAATTTTTTTATCACCTCTGGGATCAGTGTTAGCAGAGTGTTGTTGGCCAAACCGCCCATGCCTTTACTTATATCACTTATTTTGGCAGTTTCTAAATCTTTGATTTGAGAATCGATGGCCGCTTCAATTTTTTGTGCGCGCAAAAGACGTTCTTGATCTGCTGGGGATTTTAAGCGAAAAAATTGCATATCTTCTAATTCTACTCTTACTTTATAAAAAGAGCAGACGAGATCTACAAACTGTTTACGATCATCATAGTCTCTCCAATCAAAGGCCGGTATGAGGAGGGCATGGACAATTTTCATGATAGAACCGATAGCGGTTCCCGCCATCGCGGCCCCTAAAGCGTAGGGTGGTCCTATGTTTAGGCCGCCAGCGGGAAAGTATAACCCTACTTGGGAAATGTTGGTAATGGTATCAGCAATCACAGGAATCAACCCCCGAGTGCGAATATCAATAGAGCAATCTTGCTTGCTCACAAGGGTACTAAGGCCACTAAGAGCAGTTTGCATTTTGTTTAAGGCCTCCTTTCCTAGGTAGTAGTTAAAGGCCCTGGGATCAACGGAGGAGACGGTCGTATGAGTGACACTGCCACTACTGGTCGCTGCTGCTATTTTCTGCTCTTGCAAATACTGGGCCTCACGATGGGTAAGAATGTTATTGGTACTAGCAAGGGAGCTTCCAATACTCTCCATAAGCTCTTTATGGTTTGTTTGGCACTTGGTTCCCTTAAGTCCAGTATACACTTGGTTTAATTTATCTAAAATGGATTGATTGCTGCTCGCAGAGATGGGGCAGGCGCTAAGGCGCTTCTTGACACCAGTGGTACTTGCTTCCGCCAAGAACTTACTGGCCTCTTCACGAATGTCTTTAATGGTAGCAGAGGTTGCTACTTTTTCTACCTCAAGCGAGCTTATACAACTGTCACCCTCTGTAGAGAACGCATGACCCACAAAGAGAATCATGCTAAAAAATAGTAGCGCTATTACGGTGCTTGATGAATTCATATTTGCAGTTGCTCCTGTTCTTATAAAAGAAGCTTATTTTACGCTTGAATGAACTTAAATTTTAAAAGTTTAGTTGATTCTTTGCGCGTTTCTTAATATTTTCTAGGAGTTACTTTTGATACAGATAAAAGAGGACCTGAGTTTGTGTGCCATTTTTTTTTGTCATGAAGAAGGGTCTATTAAGAAATCACTTTAAAGAGCAGGAGGCAACTATTAAGAATTCACCACTCGATTTAATTTTAGAATTAGAAAAACTTTTGGCCAGTGATCCGATCGCACTAAGCATCCTTGGCGATTTACGAGAGCAGGTGGTGCCAAGTAAACAGCGATTGGCCAAGCAACAAGTTGTAGAGAAGCGAGGTTTTGAACTTCCCGAAGAATTTGTTCAAGAGAAGAATGCCTCCTTTGTGCTATTCAGTGATGGTGCTTGCAAAGAGAATCCCGGAGGAGTGGGGGCCTGGGCCTTTGTTGGACAGAATCGTCAAGGAGAGGTGTTTTTGGAAAAGAGTGGTGTTGCCAATAATACTACCAATAATCGCATGGAGCTCACTGGAGTGATCAGGGCATTAGAGCACCTCTACCAATACTTAGAAGAAAATTCGCAAGCGGCGGCCAAGAGCAAGGAGGTCATCTTCCTTTTTACCGATTCTCGTTACGTTGTCGACGGTTTTAGTAAGTGGATGGCCGGATGGAAAAGGCGTGGTTGGAAAAAACCTGACAATCGTGAGCCTGAAAATTTAGAGCTATGGCAAAGGCTCGATCGTCTTCATCATGAAGTGTTTTCCAAACTAAAAATCTTATGGGTACGCGGACACGTTGGACACCCTCAAAATGAGTATTGCGATCAACTCTGTACGGAGCGTTTAAAAGCGTAAAAGCGTAGTTTCGCTTTGCTGACACTTTTTTGGGGCATGTAGATTTCATTCTCGAAGGATAATGTTTTGATATTGCATCAACCATTTGCTGGGTTTGGAGTGATGGTATACTTCCATTACAAACTGGAGGTGTTTTGGTGAAAAAAAAAAATAGGTATAATTTAGTTCTCTTCCTTTGCTCTTTTGTGGTTACATGCTGCCTCTCCTTACATGCTTTGCAAGCAGAGGAGCTGCAGACAATGAAGTATGAGGCGTTTGATTGGGACGATAACGTGGTGAAGATGCCAAGTGAGATCGTCTTGTTTCCCAAAGTGAAAACGCTTCAGCAGAAGCGTTCACTCTCTACAAGTGATTTTGCCAAGCTAAAGGATCTCATCGGGAAAGAGGGTGAGCTTCGCGATTATCAACTTGGTCCTGATTCCTATTATCGAATGGCAGACGATCCGGGAGGAAAAGTTAATTTCTTTCTGCAAGATTTAGAGGAGGCGCTGGCAAAAGGAACCCATTGGCAAGGACCAGTGTGGAGGCACTTTAAGCAGGCGCTGGATGATCCCCAAATGAAAGATCGTGTTTTCATTGTGACTGCTCGTGGGAACTCTCGTAAATCGATTCATGAGGGGATAAAAAGGTTACAAGAGTTGGGTTACATTAAGTATGTGATGCCCGAAGAGAATATTTGGGTGGTAGGCAACGACGAGACGTTTGCAGGTGAGTTTAAAGCTTACTTTGGAAAAGCGCCAAGCGAAGAGCTCTTGGTGAGAGGGGCCGATCGCTCACAAGCAAAATTGGAAGTGCTAAAAGAGTTACTCTTACAAGCACAACAGGGTGCTGAGGCGAGTGGTTGTCTACTCGATTTTCATTTTAGCGATGATGATCGCTCCAATATTAATCGTGTGCTACAAGGGTTAAGTGAAAGTGTGGGTAAGATTTTAAGTGTGCATTATACTGGAGGTTAAAGCGGTCACTTTTGCTTGCAGCTCCTCGGTAGTGAGCTTTTAGCTTTCGAGCATGTGAGGATAATCGATTTGGTGAACCGGTACAAAATTCTCTTTGATGCTTCGAGGGCTGACCCAACGTAAGAGATTTAAGTGCGATCCCGCTTTATCGTTGGTGCCACTGCCGCGAGCTCCACCAAAAGGTTGTTGTCCCACTACCGCCCCTGTGGGTTTATCGTTAATATAGAAGTTCCCTGCACAGTTGCGAAGTGCTTTGGAAAGGTGAGCGATCACCTCGCGATCTCTTGCAAAGATGGCCCCGGTCAGTGCATAAGGACTTGTCTCATCCACAAGCTTTAAGCTCTTTTCTAACTCAGCATCGTCGTAGTAGTAGACGGTGAGTACGGGACCAAAGATCTCCTCTTCCATTAATTTAAATTTAGGATTGCTGGTTTCTACAACGGTAGGGTGAATAAAGTATCCTTTGCTGTCGTCATATTTTCCACCAATCACCACTTTGGCATCGCTCGCACGACGAGCGTACTCAATATAGGATACAATATTATCAAAAGAGTTTTTGTCGATAACTGCACCCATAAAGGTTTTGAAATCACAAATATCGCCAACTGTAATCGTCTCTACCATTTTCACCATTTCCTCGCGAACGCTAGGCCAAATCGACTTAGGGACGTAGGCACGACTTGCTGCCGAACACTTTTGTCCTTGGTACTCGAAGGCGCCGCGAACCATGGCCACAGCGAGTGCGCGGATATCGCAATCTTTATGAGCAAAGATAAAATCTTTACCACCAGTTTCACCGACGATGCGCGGATAATTTTTGTAAATATTTTTGGACAGATTTTCCCCTACAGTTTTCCACATCGTTTGGAAGACGGAGGTGGAGCCGGTAAAGTGAATGCCGGCCAGTGCTGGGTGATTTAAAACGGTGTTGCCAATCTCGCTGCCTTTTCCGGGAATCATGTTGATCACGCCTCCTGGAAGTCCCGCCTCTTGTAGGAGTTTCATGATGTAGTAAGAGGAGAGCATGGAGGTGGATGCTGGTTTCCAGAGGGCCACATTTCCAAGCATTGCAGGCGCGGTCGGCAAGTTGCCTCCAATGGAGGTGAAGTTAAAGGGAGAGACGGCAAAGATAAGGCCTTCGAGTGGGCGATACTCCAAGCGGTTCCAGTTGCCAGTGGGGCTCACCATGGGTTGCTCTTTGTAAATCTCTTGCATGTAGTAGACGTTAAAGCGAAAAAAATCGATCAACTCGCAAGCGGAGTCGATCTCTGCTTGAAAGGGGGATTTGCTTTGGCCAAGCATGGTGGCAGCGTTGACGATATAACGATACTTGGTCGCCAAGAGATCGGCGGCCTTTAAAAAGATTGCAGCACGATCTTCAAAACTTACTTCACTCCACGCTTCCCGTGCACAAAGTGAACTCTTGATCGCCATGGCAATCTCTTCGGGGCCTGCCTTGTGGTAGCGGCCAAGTTTTAAGGAGTGATCGTGAGGGCAGCGGATCTCTTCCACTCTATTGGTGCGAATCTCTTCTCCTCCGATAAAGAGAGGCACATCGACGCTTTCGCGCTTTTGCCGTTCCAACTCTTGTTTTAAGAGCTGTTTTTCTGGCGATCCTGGGGCATACATCTTAATCGCTTCATTTTGGGGAACAGGTGCAGTGAAAATGGCCATGCTCATATTGAACTCCTTCGTTTTTTAAGTGAAAAATTATTTCATGGTTTCTTTAAGATCACTCTTATGCTCTTCGATCGTACACTCACTGATCCAGGGGTGGGTTTTTCCCTCTAAGATGGTGTGAGCGAGCGCCAGTCCATCGCCGGGAGCGCACATAAAGCCGTGTCCCTTCTTGGCAACGTTTAAGTAAAAACCTTTGACTGGAGTTTTGCCAATCATGGGGATGCCCGATTGTCTTCCCACGTAGTGTTCAGAAAAGTTGCGAATGATGCCTACGTCGGAGAGTGCTGGCTGACAAAGTAACATCGCCTTGGCCATACGAGCGAGAAAATAGATATAAGAGTGGGTATTTAATCCTTTAATCGGGTGTTCTGGGCTGTAACAGGCGACAAACTCCCCTTCATTAACGTTTGCTTCCATGCGCTTTTGTTGCCAATAACCGGAAAGCGTTGGGTGATAAGAGACAATGAGTGGATCGAGCCAAAGCGGCATCTTCTCGGTGATAAAGGCGCCATGGCGTTCAATCCATATTTGCGAGGAGAGATCGATGCCGACCATCTTTGCTACGCGAACCGCAGCGGTACCAGCGGCGTTGACAATGGAGTCACACTCAATATAGCGATGAGCTTTACTTTGCTTATCAAAAACATAAAGTCCCTTCACTTGATTGTTTTCGACGTTAACACTGACCACTTCACTGTTGTTATAAAAGCGCACCCCTCGCTTTTTGGCATCTTCAGCAAACATGTAGGTGGCCCTAAAAGGATTTGCTCCTCCCGCCTCTGGAAAGTGCACGAGGGAGGTGACTTTGGTGTAATCGATGCCAGGCACATAACGATCAAATTGTGCGCGATCTTCGGTCAAAGTAAAGGGAACTTTAGAGCTTTCCCAGGTGGGGATACTTTTCTTGAAGAGCGTTTTTTGATTTTCATCGAAAGCGAGATAGACGTAACCGCCTTGGTGCCAGCCTACATCTTCACCAATGAGCTCTTTGGAGTTTTTATAAACTTCGAGCCCTTTTTTGGCGCGTTCAACTTTATTGCTGGTATTAAATCCGGTGCGGATACCACCTAGTGCCGCGCCAGTTTTTCCAGAGGATAAGAAGTTACTTTCTAAAACGATAACATCGGCTTCGCCCATTTTAGCAAGCCACCAGGCGGTCATGACACCATTGATACCACCGCCAATGATGACGATCTTTGCACGCTCTTGCTGTTTTTTCTCCTCTTCATTTAAATGGACATCTTTCTTTAAGTAGGTGTTAACAATCTCTTGAGGGATGGTTCTTACCTGCTCAATGCCTTCAAAGAGTGCGATCTCCTCTTGGGAGAATTTTAATTTTGCCGCCTCTCCCAGGGTGATGCGTTTTACTGGTGGTCTAAAGATACTGCGGCGGGAGCGCTTGATCTCTAAAATATCTTCGGGACTTTTCTTGAGTTCACGCTTTAAAATGCCTTCGATGATATTGGTACAACTCATGCCTCGGCACTGTCCCATGCCTACGCGGGTGAGACGCTTTAGCTCATTGATGGTGGTGTATCCACGCCTAATAAGCGCAATAATCTCGTCATAGGTTACCTCTTCACAGCGACAAATGTAGTTGGAGTTTTTATCTCCTTTGTCGATATTTTGTTGCATGATCGTATTGAGCACACGTGAAGGGGCGTGGACATCGACGGCAGTAGCGGTGAAAGCGTGCTGCTTTTCCACTAAAACGGTAATGGTACCACAATCGGTTTTTTGTTTGGGTTTTTGTAGCTTGTGGACACTACCCTTGGTGATCACCTGGCCTTGAGCATTGTAGAGGTCGATCAAGTGGCCCTCTTGGGGATAGGGGAGAAACTCAAAGGGGAGGGTGAGTGCCGAATGAGTGTCGCTATAATTGTATTGAAGAAT
The DNA here is from genome assembly GCA_015231955.1 of Oligoflexia bacterium. Classification (GTDB taxonomy): domain Bacteria; phylum Bdellovibrionota; class Bacteriovoracia; order Bacteriovoracales; family Bacteriovoracaceae; genus JADGAN01. The sequence continues at coordinate 78,614 of JADGAN010000016.1, forward strand.
GCGAATAGCACGTCCAGGACAGGCCGGCACACAAAGGCCGCACCCTTTACAAAGATTAAAGTTGACACTAGGTTGCTGATTAATCTTATCGCCGATCGAGATGGCACCGAGGTGACAAGAGCTCTCACACGGATTACAAGGAATATCTTGGGTACAGGAGATTAAAACTTTTTTCTCCTTCCCCACAAAACTTTCAGCACTGACTTGTTGATTAAAATTTTTAGGCACAAATTCAAAGTTCATCATCATGCCGTTAACTTTACTTTTACCAATACCTAAGCGTTTCCCAAAGGTTCCCATCTCAATATTATCGAGAAGACGGAAGGCGTCTTCTACCATAAAATTAAATTCGGGATGGGGATGTCCGAGGTCGAGCGCGGCCTTAAGCCCTGCAATTCTTCCCTCGAGGCGAGCAATCGAGGCCTCTCCAATCACAGCGCAATCGCCTGCAATAAAAATATCTTTGTTGGAGGTTTGCCTAAATTTATCAAAGGCGGGCACTTCTCCTAGCTCAGGGATATAGGTGAATTCGCAATCGGCCTGCCAGAGCAGCTCATTTAAAGGAGCAAGTCCTACGGCCAGGCAAATCGTATCCACCTCAAGCTCTTTTTCACTCCCCGTGATCCACTGCCAGCGATCATCGAGTGCGACGATGGTGGCACCCTCCACGCGATCTTTTCCTCGCGCGCGTTTTAAGGTGTGGCGAGTGTAGATGGGAACTCCGAGCGCTTGCACTTTTTTAACGTGAACCTCATAAGCACCCATGTGGTCCATCCCTTCCACGATGGCAGCAACCTCCACTCCTGCTTGAATCAGTTGGTACGCCAAGATCACTCCAATGTTGCCACCACCAATGATGAGCACCCGTTTTCCAGGGCGAACACCATAAAGATTCATCAGCGTTTGCGCTCCACCTGCTCCCATCACCCCGGGTAGGCAGTTGCCTTCAAAGCTTGCAAACTTTTCGCTGGCGCCTGTTGCTAAAATCACCTTTTTGGCCACAATAAAATTTAAGCGATCTTCATCGCGAAAGGCGAGCATATTTTGGGGATAAAGGCCAACAACGGTGCTGCTTGGACGCACATCCACGCTGGTGTTAGCGAGATCTTTTTTCATTTGATTAGCAATCTCATAACCGCGGATGCTGGCGCCCAGCTCTTTTGTTCCAAAGAAGGTGTGAGTTTGCAGTGCTAGCTGTCCACCTAAGTAAGGTTTGTCATCAAAGAGCACCACATTCTTCACCCCTGCGCGAGCAGCAGTGATCGCCGCCTCTAGCCCTGCAGGTCCGGCACCAATGATGGCGATATCGCATTTAGGATGAGCTTGACTCATGCCTGAGGGAGAGATATCGATGCGTTTAATGGGAAGGCGCTTGAACACTTGCACATCATCTTCACCACCCATATAGTGAACACTCATCCCCTCTTCGAGAGGAGTTACACACGTCATCACATTGGGTTTTCCATTCACGTGCATGGCACAAGAACAGCAGCGGCCTTGCATACAAAAAGGCCCATAGGGAGTGTGCTTTTTTGCTCCCTCTTTAAGTTTTATGATCCCATTACTTGCGAGTGCCACTAAGATCGGCTCTCCCTCGATGCCCTGTAAACTTTTTCCTTCAAAATTAAAGGCGACTTCACGCTTTGGTCCTTCGAAGTCGAGTACCGGATGATCTTTGATTCTGTATTCGTAACTATCGTGATGGTTTGACATCATTCCACTCCTATCCAATCCATATCCAAGAAATATTATCAAGCGGGATTCTATTATAAATTTTTACTCAACATAAGAGTAAATTAGCATTTTCTGAGAATTTATCACTTGTGCGCGGGTTCAAGTTGTTTTGCTCAGATTAAAAACTGAGATAGAGCGGCCTTGCGCACATAAGGCAGGGAGGCAGGGGAGGTGCCAAGTTTTCAAGGCAGAGGAGTAAAAAAGCTCTAGTGTCGGCCATAGGCAACTTATTAAAATGAAACAGATGCTTGTAAAAAAAACAAAATAAAAATTATTGATACTATAATGGCCACTTGAAAACATTAAATTCGAGAAGAGAAGAGAAGAGAAGGATTTAATCCATGGGACATTTTAGAAAAGTGGTTGCTATCGTTGTACTCTGTTTATGTGCAAACATAAATTCGATGTTAGAGGCCGCTCCTACGCTAGAGCAAGATGCAGCAGATTTTAAGAACATTTTGTTTCATCTTGTTGATGCTGTTGATGAAAAACATGGAGGAAAATACGATGTGCAAAAGATGGAAGAGACCATGCGTTTGCTGCCGAAAATAGGAAATGTGCTTTTGGCCGGAAAAGATGTTAATAAAATATTAGAGAATGCTGAGTTACCGCAAATGAATTCTCGTGTGAATAGACTTATGCAATTCATCCCCAGTACCCTTCCTCTGCTGGGGATGGTTGCTAATCAATACCTCCCTTATCCTGTGGAGAGTGTCCGTAAAATTGTGAATTTTGCCAGTGATGTACTTTTTAGTAATACAGTTAGTGTCAGTGATAAAGTCCAATTGGTGAGTGTGCTTCCTGAAACAGTGTTATCGCAACTTTCTTTGGCAGTGACGCAAAAAATCGGGGAGTTGCAATTTTCGAACTACAAAGAAGTGGAGCTGCTGCGAGACCCTAAACTGGGTATCGATACCAGTTTTATGCCAAAGAAGATTGCAAGTTTTTTAAATTTGGTTTTAACTCAATATTTTGATCATATGGATATCTCTGACAAAAAAAGAATTGTTTTGGCACTGGCCGAGTTGCCTCCTGGTGCAGATGCTGATTTAAAGTTAACCACCATTGTGAATAATGTTGGCCCTTGCTTACAAAAACTTTTTCAATTGGCCGCAAGTTATGCAAAATCGCCCACCCTAGTAGGGGTGTTGGAAAAATTAAAATCGCAAATCAAACCTTTTGATGGAAAGCTTGCTCACGAGATTGTGAAAAGGGAGCTTGGAGATCGCTATGGTGAGATGTTTGCCTCCTTTAATGAGAAACCCTTAGCGGCCGCAAGTGTGGGGCAAATTCATCTTGCTAAGTTAAAGAGTGGTCAAGAGGTTGTTGTTAAGGTGCTAAGGCCCAATATTCATGAGGTTGCAGAGCGAGAGATTAAACTTTTATCGATGCTTGCTAAGGATGATCCTACGTTAAGCGCCTTTATTAAAGATATGGGGGAGTCTGTATTAGAAGAACTGGATTACACCTTAGAAGGGCGTAATTTACAAGAGGGAGAACTTTATGATGATCCTTCTCGCGGAATATATCCCCTGCATTTAATCAAAGACAACTCGGGACAGGGCATGATGAGCAAAGATGTTTTAGTGATGGAAAAGGCCGCGGGAGTGCCGATGTCTAAAATCAAAGGTAAAAAGCTAACTCCAGAAAATGCCGGTAAAAAAGTGCAAGCACTCTCTAACTTTTTGCAGCTGTGGTTTGAAGAGGCACTCTTTGGCAGTGGCCTTTATCATGGCGACTTACATGAGGGAAATCTCTTCTTTGAAGCTTCTCGCCGCCAAGATCAAAATTGGCGCCGTTCTCCCGATTTTCAAGTGACCGCTATCGATTTTGGAAGTGTTGGACATTTAAGCAAGGAGGAGCAGTCACAACTACTCGCGCTCTTTTTAAGTATCAGTGAGCGCCTGCCTAGTAATACCGCCTCTGTTTTTAAATCGCTAGCACCCACAATGAGCAATAGTGATTACAAAAAGCTGTATCGCAGTATTCAAGAGCTGTTTAAAGATAAAAGCATCGGAGTGTTTCCGCTGATGGGCCTTATTGTGAACAAAGTTTTAGAGATGGGGTCTGTGCTGCCTAAAAATTTTGTTAAATTTAATCGTGCGATCACTTTTATGGAGAATCAAATTTATTATACTAATCAAGATTTGCAGACCATTGATCCAAGTAGAAAGATTAAAAGGGGAGATAGTATTAAAATTTATAAAAGAGTGGTAAAGCAGCATATTTTAAAAGATATCATCAAAAACTTTTTCTTTTTACCGGTGTCGAGCAATGCCCCTTTGTGTGATAGCACTCTCAGCGCTATCAAAAAGGAGAAGCTCTTTCACACACTACACCCTGGCGTAAAGGCGCTTTTGCAGGAGACCCCTTAGCTTAAAACTTCGTTGCTTAATTCGTTGGTGTCGTCATGTTTTTGAGGGAAGTGGCGACTTAGTTCTAGCGCGCACTTATCGATGACACTACAAACAGCAGGAGTGCTTTGCTGCTTATGAATGCCTTGGACGATCTCATCAACTAACGTTTTCCAAAAGTCGGAAGTGATTTTTTCATTGATTCCACGATCGCCTAAAATAGCAACACGATGTTCAAGCAAAGAGATGAAGATAAGCACACCAGTTTGATCGCGCGTTTTATGGAGTCCACGTTCATAAAAGGACTCTAAGGCGTGTCGTTTGACCTTGGAATCAAGGTAAGCAGTAGGTAGCAGCAACATTTTTACTCGAGGAAAAAGTTGCAGCAAAGCGTAGAGGAGTGGGGTGGCAAGAACAAAAAGCGTAAGCTGTCGCCACAAAGAGAGGTGATGGAGTGCTTCACTTAAAAGAGAAAAGAGAGGTGTAGGATCGACGCTCCAGTGAGAGATAAGCTGGAGATAAAAGCTATAAGTAACCTCTAGAGTGAGCGCCAAGAGGTAAGCAAAGATCATGGAGGTGATGATTGTCATCTCTTTGTAGTGGTCGCTTGCATCGTGAAGGAGTACTACAATCTCTCCTGAAGTGTTTTTTTCCGCTTGCTGAATGTGCACGGCAATTTGTTGCTTGTCTGCTGCTGTAAACAAAGTATCAGATTTTTTGCTCATCATAATAATCCTTAAAGATAAAATTTTACCAATTACCAGAGGAGCCGCCACCAGCAAATCCGCCACCACCGCCGGAAAATCCACCTCCTCCGGAAAAACCGCCGCCAGAGAAGCCGCCGCCTCCGCTATAAAAGCCACCTCCCCCTCTGCCGCCTCTGGATCCTCCAAGCATAAATCCTAGCAAAGAACCGATGAGCGCCAAAATGCCGATGCCAATAAGACCGAGAGAGATGCCGAAGAGCAATTTCACTAAAAGCGGAAGTGCAATCATGCCGCCCACTCCGCCAAAAACACGGCCAAAGGAGGTTAATACAAAAAAGAGGGCAATTAAAAAGAAGAAGATTTCAAAGGGAATTTTTCGAGAGGAGCTTTTGCTCGGACGCTCTTTTCCTTGGTACTCTCCTTTGACGACCGCGACCAGAGCGTTTACCCCATTTTCAATACCACGGTCAAACTCTCCACTCTTAAAGTAAGGGACAATCTCATTGCGGATGATCCGACCAGAGAGGGCATCAGTTAATTTTCCCTCCAGTCCCCGCCCGACTTCGATGCGCAGCTTGCGATCGTTTTGCACAATCAGCAAGATCACTCCATTATCAACTTTGCTTTGACCAATTTTCCAAGAGTCGGCAACTCGCATAGAAAAATCCTCTAACGAGTCTCCTTCGAGCGAGGGGATGGTGAGAATGACGATTTGAGTGGAGTCGCTGGCCTCTAGGGCCTGCAAGGTCGTAGTTAAGCGCGCCTGTAAATCACTCGGAATAATCTGGGCATAGTCGTTGATGGCACCACTAAGTTTAGGGACTTCCAATGCTAGTGCACAAGAGCAGGTCATCCAGAGTAAAAGTAGTGTGCTACTATATTTTAAAAAATTGAGCATGAAAAAATCTCCTTACAACACAACGCTACTCTAAAGAGTAGCACGGATAAGGGCAAGTGGACAAGCAAACAAGTTTATGACAAAATAAAATCACCATGAAGAAATCAAAACTAAAACTCATCCTTCTTGCTTTTATTATCTTGATTTTCGTTTTACCCCCGCTACTTATTTTAAGCTTGCACTTGGCACTGCAGTCACCCTCGATAGTGAAAACACAACTCCCTTTCTTGCAAAAGAAGGTGCGCGAATTTGCTCCTGTGGATATCGATTTTGCCGAGGCAACGATCAACGTGTTAGGACAGCAAAGGGTTGTCGGTGGAAAAATATACTTTAAAGATGAGAGTAAAGAGATTGAAATTAAGATAGGAGAAATGCTTATTGTCTATTCCTTGTGGGATTTACTCCATAAAAATTTTGTTATTAAAGAGGTGTCGTTTTCTCAAGTAAAGGTTAAGGCATCCGTGTTTGCAAAAAGTAGTGAAACAGCAACAGAAACAGCAACAGCGGCAAAAACAGTAACACTGCCTCGTAAGGCCTTTGATTTGAAATTGCAAAAAATTGCCTTGGAAAAGGGTGAGTTAGAGATAGTGCTGCCAACCGAGGCGATTAAACTCCAAGGAGTTAATTTTTTATCGAAGCTTTGGTTGCAAAAAAAACAGGATAGTAACGTTATCAGTGGAGAGAGTGAGTTTACACTTGCCTTTTCTGCAATGGAGTTTAAAAAAGCGGGCGCCGCGATGGTGTCACTCGCAAATGTTGATTTAAGCAGCAAGGCCGATTTTATTTTACCCTTTGATGATCTCCTCAAAGCAAAAGTGGACTCAAAAGTGCAGATGCGTGTAGGCGAGTTATTGCAGCAGCAGCAGAAAAAACAGATAGTGGTAAGCGATGGCGATTTTAATTTGCAAACGCTGCTGGCAGAGGAAAAGCTACGAGTTGTGCTTGATCATAAGTTTAAAATGGTGATGGAAGGATTGCAAGTGAGTGCCACTGGAGGTGTTGTGGTGACACCACAACATAGTATTCGCCTCTTAAAAGAGGGGAAACTGGGGGATTTGCAATTTGTCTTAAGTGAGAGCATTCATTTAATTCACCCTGAAGCGGTGTTGCCGCTAGTACTTAATTTTTCGGGAAAAGCAAATGAGAGCAGTGTTACCGTCCAGGGAAAGGTGAAGGCCACTGCCATGCAGGTGAAAAAAATTCCGGAAAATTATAGGAAGAAGATGCAAACAGCGGAGCTCTATTTTGATGGGGATATTGCCTATGCAGAGAATAAAAGACGCCTGGAGGTGCGTGAGCTAAGTTTGAGTTTGGGAGATAAGTTTGTTGCGGCCAAGCAAAGATTCTCCATGGACTTGCAAAAGAGTGAGCTGCAAGGACAGGGTGTTTTATCGGCACATTTTAAAGATAAAAATTTCGAAGTTGCACCTGGTAAAAAGCTACAAGGTGGCGTGGAGTTCCCTTGGAAAGTGGTTAGTGTTAAAAAGGAAAAAAACAAAAGTAACCTTATTGTTAGTGGTAGTATGAAGTTCCAAAATTTTTCGTTCGAAGATCGCTTGCAAAAAATGCAGTTGAGTGGAATAGAGGGTTCAGTGCGTTTTTCAGAGGAGATCTCGCTAGAGAAAGCAGAGCGATCGCTGATTAGTTTTGCCTATCTTGTAGAACAAAACCCCTTTGAGCGCGTAGACTTTTTAAAAGTTCGCCCCTTGCTTAGTAGTGAACTCGGAGAAGATAGAAAAGGGGCCGGGGAAGGGTGGCTTAAAGTTGCCAATATCGTCTATGAACGCTTTCACGTTGGTCCTTTAGTGGCGGAGGCGCAAGTGGTGCAAAATATGCTAATGATTAAAAATTTCGAACTTGCTCTCTATAAAGGGGATTTGGTCGGCTCCTTTTATTTTGATTTTCATCCGGAGCATTTGCGTGCAGGAGTGCTTGGGCGCCTCAGTGGCCTTCGAACCGATGAGATCGCAAAGGATAGTCAGGGCAGTACGATAGATGGTTCTAATATTATCAATGCTCGCAGCGCACTCACGGTCGACTTTCCTAAGCGTTTGATCGAAGGTCGGGTGGATGTGACCGAGATTGGACAAAAGCAACTTTTGAACCTTTTTAGCTTTATTGATCCCCAGTATAAACACCAACAATTAAACAGTGCACGCTCAGTTTTGAATTTTTTGGAACCCAGAACTGTCTCTATGGAGTTTAGACAAGGGAATTTAGACTTGTCTCTTGATTTAATTGGGGCGAAGATGCAAAAGAGTGTGGAGATCCGCTCGATTCCTATTGGAGGATTTTTAAGCGAGTCCCTGGCAAATATCAATAAAAAAATGCGTGAGGTACCAATACAATGAGAAGAAGCAAATGGTCTATGGTGATTTTTGCTTTAGCTGCCTTAGCTATTTTAGTGGCAGTTACCAGTTGTGCTCCTACAATCTATTTTGTCGATCGACAAACTTTGATGGAGAGTGAGGCCGCCGCTGATTGGCCGGAGTTTGAGGCGAGTGCAGAGTCACGCCTGCTGCATAAGGGGCCGTCCACACTTGCCCCACAAAAGGAGTCGATGAAGGGGAAGAAGTTTAATCGTCTTTTAAATGGTGACCTGATGGAGAGTGGTACAAAATGAAACGTTTAGGCCTTATGCTTTTTTTTATCTTGTGTAATGGCGTGCAGGCAGCGGTGTCACTGACCTCTTTGCAAAAGATAACCATTGGCCCTGATGATAGTCATCAAGGAGTCTTCTCACTTCCCCAAAACCGCCTTATTTTTGCTAAAGATGTGAATATGGCGGTCAATTTATACTATCAAGATCTCGCAAATGGTGAGAGTAAACCTTTAATGGGAGTTGCTAAAGATTCGAAAGATCCTACGCTCTCTCTTAGTGGCAGCAAGCTTGCCTATAGCGATTTTTCTACAGACGCTTTTGGTGATATTTGCATTTATCAAGAGGGGTGTATTGCACGCAGTGGAGTGCGTGATTATAGTCCTCTCTTTGTCGGTGATGAGACCCTCTACTTCCTTTCTGAAAAGAGTGATCGCAGTAGTAAGCAACTTTTAAAATACCACTTGAAGCAGCAAACCACAGAAGAGGTGTTGCAAGGAAAAATCGATTTTTTTACCATTACAGCTGATGGGGCGGACTTAATTTATATCCAAGGGGGGAACCTTATTCATCTTGTGGATATGAAGTCAAATGCACACTATCTTATCACCGTTAATCTTCCGGGAATGCTGGGTTTTCCTGCAACTTCAAAAGATGGCCAGTATCTTTACTGGGCGCAATTTTTTACGGACAGTAATCACGATCAAATCATCGATGGATACGACAATGGTGTAATCTTTCGTTATCCTATCTCGCAGTTAAAAACAAAAGCTAAAAGCACAATCTTTCCCGAGCAGATCACCTCTTCGGAAAATAATTGTAGTTATCCCCACCCTGCAAGTGATAACAATCTCTACCTTACTTGTGCTTTTGAAGGTTCACTTGATATCTATCGCTTGCCTTTAGAGGGCGTGGTGCCCCTTGCTTGGAGTGAGGAGCAGTATACAGAGGCCTATAAGATTTCTAGAAGCTATAGCGAGCGTTTGCTTTTACTTTATAATTTAACTTATCGTAAAGAGCATGGTGAGCTATCGCTTGCGATGATGAAGCGCTTTTATCACCTCCACCTCTTATCGGAAGAGTACTCTGTGGTGCTCTATTATGGAGAGCGTTTAAGGCAGCAAGATAAAATGGTTGCGCGCTTGATGCCTTACTTGCAGATGGCAATCTTGCATGAGACGTTGCCGCTACAGGAAGTGACCATTGAGTATAGGGAGGCCATCAATAAAATTGCCTTTGCTGCTGACTTTGAGCTGCTGCAGGCCTATAAGGCCTATTTTTTAAAAGAGTACGCGCGATCTCAGGAGATCTTAAAAAATTTAAAGCTTAGCGGCTTAAAAAGTTCACTGCTGTTTCACCTCTATATTGAACTTGCAACGAAAGTGCTAAAGAGAGCAGAGCAACCCCTCTTTTACCAGCGATTACTCCTCTACGCTCCCCATAATAGTGAGGAGCAGAGCTACTACGCCTACCATCTCTTTGAGCTGCTGGATGAGTTGCAGTGGAGTGCTTCACAAAAACATAAATTCTATCGTGAACTTATGCAAAAAATAGAAAAGGATCAAGCAAAAGAGAGCTTAAAACTTTTTATTAGTGCAGAAATGTTAATTGATGAACTTGCTGTTGCCGCCGATGGGGCGCAACCAGTTTATCGCAAATTGGATAAACTCATTACGGAAAATCGCACACAATATTTTTTAAAGCGCGCTATCTTTATTCGCGCCATCATCAAGTTAACGGAGATGGGAAAAATTCAATTCGCTCACTACCTTTCCACCAACTGGGTACGCTTTACTGGAAGAGAGGATATGGAGTTTTTACTTGCAAAAAAACAGTACAACTACTACATCCAAAATAAGTCCTATAAGCATTTAAACTCCAAAGATGGCAATAACAACTATGCGCTTAACAATTTTTACGGCTCACTCACCTTAACCGACGATATCGAGTCGCATTTTGGATTTGTCGACTTAACTTTAAAAGAGCGTGGCCTTGAAGAGGGTGAGCGCGAATTAGAGTCGCAATATCAAAACCTGCATTTACGAAAAATGATTGGTGATAATATCACTTACGTTAAAGTGCTAAGAAAGCTCTTAAGAGCGCCGGCCAAGGCAAGCTACGAGCATGCTATTAGTGAACTTTCATCCATGGGAGAAAAAGAGCACTCACCACTGCGCTTCTTGCTCCTGGGTTATGCCCACTATAAGCTACAGCAGTACGAGAGTGCTCACCGCAATTTTGTGCTCGCCTCTGACCTGGCCCTTGATAACTTTCGCATTCGTGCGGCCGCACTTGCAAACTTGGCACTTGTGCACCTAAGGAGTAAAAACTACTCTCTAAGTGCCCACTACTTTCGAGAGCGCTTGAACTATCCCTTTCCTGAAAAGAGCACTATTTCCGAGGAGGAGGCCTTTTATTGGTTTTATGCTAAAACACTTTTTCTCTCTGGTGATTTTAAAGAGGCCTACCTGCAAATTACTAAGATCAAAAATAGTGCGACTCCTGTTCGTGAACGCCAGGCCTTTTATGCTCTCTATGCAAACGATTATGCAAACGCCATCCGCCTCTACCGAGAGTTGCTAAAGAGTGGTTCCATCGGCGGTGGCAGCAAAAGTGTCAATTACTCAAAACTCTCGCTGGCCCTCGCCTTTGCCCTTTATAAATCGCAAGAGTTTCAGCAAGCAATTTTGCCTCTTAAAGATGTTTTAAACTTTGCCAAGGATGATAATATCCGGCAATCGCTCGTCGCTCATGGTCTTTTAAGTGAAATCTATTTAAGAGCTAAAAATTACCCGGAAAGTGCGCTTCATCGAGGGGCGCGGCTCGCTCTCTTAGAGGAGCTTTTTGGAGGTAAAAAGCAGATGCAGCTGGACCTTAGTTACTTAAGCGAAACTTTGATCAAGGAGTGGAGTAAGCTTGCTTACATCTACCATTTAAGTAACGATTCTGGGCAGGCAATCGCCAGTGGCAAGCGCTCTTTTTACTGGCTAGAAAACTTGACCAAAGATCGCTTGCAAATTTTAACCAGCTACTCTATCTATCAAGGGGTGAAAAATTACCTTACACTTTGTAAGCTCTATAAGCTCACTCCCCCTGCGACCCAGCGAGAGCTGTTTTCGCAAATTTTGCTGGCCTATGAGACAGAAATTCCCAAGCTGTTTCCGGGACAGCGGCCACTCCTCCTGCAACAGTCACAAAAGCTAAAAGCGCTTATTGAGCAGCTCCCTCATTAATCCAAGCAATAATATTGCTCTTCTCCTCTTCCGATAATTGTTGATCCATAAGGTGGATGTTGTAGGGTACACAGTTAACCTTACCTGCAAAGTTAACACTACTGTAACTTTCAATCAGGATGGCGGCCAAGTAGGAGCTATTGGGATCACCTGCTGTGACGTAAGCAATGCCTTCACAATATTGAGCACTGGGGCTAACCGACAACTTACTGGTGAGTGTATTGTAGGCGCTACTCTTCGTCGAAAAATCGAGCAACACTTTTCCTTCTCGATACACCTCACCGCTGGGGACGTGGCAACTAGCACAGTTGGGTTTAATGGTGTTTTCATAGAGTCCAGTAAAGCGGGAACTACCTGCAGTGTTGGGCCCCTTCTCTCCACAACCTGACAATGTTAAGAAGAGCGTTGCCATCGATACAAACAGCAACACTAAAGAGAGTTTTTTTTTCATACATAGATCGCTTGTAAAAAAAAATGAAGTTAAGAACTATCCTTGAAAACCGTAAACTTAGATTTAAAAGTTGGCAAGCAAAAGAAAATAGTGGAGTGGTTTTGACTACTTCTTGCGCAAGATTTAATGCAAGAGAGTTTTCTTTGCATCAAAAAAATATTCTCTATAGAATAGTAGTAATGAGAGTAAAAACAATCACGATCTTTTCCAGTGCGATACTATTTATTGCTGTTCTCTTTTTTTCTTATGGAGATCCTAACTCCGATTTAAAGGAAGAGGCAAGTGAGGTAGCGAGCGAACACTTGTGCCAAACGGGGTGGGGTAGTGGCCAAAAAGTAAGCTATGCCATCGAGTATGCTTCTCATGGAAGTCTAGTACTTGCAGATACAGAACAAGAGTACGATTTTAAGCTCAGTGGAGTATTGGAGTTCTATCACTTACCTTACCAGTTGCATGCACTGAAAATTTTAGCACCTAAAGTAGAGATGATGGTTAATAAACAGCGAGGGGAGGTGGCCTTTCCTTCAGAGCTTTCCATGTGGGTGGGGAGTGATGGTGTTTTAAGAAAGGGTGAGAGTGGGCGTAGAGTGAATGAGCGAATTTTGGAGGTGGTGTGGAAGAGTGTTTGGGGTGAAAAGGGTGTGGTAGAGAGTCGGCAGCAAGAGAAGAAGCGGGGGCGCCTCCTACGCGAAAAGAGAAAAATTACTGGAGGCAGTGTTGAGCTGCTGATAGGGGATGAGGCGGAAGGGAGCTTACCCCCGATGCTGGCCAAGGTGCAACTGCAGGAGAGTGCAGGTGCGAGTGGAGCATCGGGCGAAGCGAAGACGACAATTCTTTTAAAGGCCAAGGCGTGCAGAGAGCTTGCTAAAACGCAGGTGGCACAAGAGATTTCTCGTTTTAAAGAGGCGAGCAAGCTTATGGAGAATAGGGAGAACAATGAATACGATCAAGACCAGCAGCTTTATGCCAAAATAGCAAAGGAGAAGCTCTTCTCACAACTCTTAAGTGAGGTGGAGGCAGAGTTTCAAAGAGGTGGAGAGATTAATAAGTTTCATCACTATTTAAAGGCGCATCTTTTATCAGGAGATGGTTTTGAGGAGCTAATGAAGCGATTAGCAGAGTTAGCAAGTGACGATAAGCGCTTTGAGTTTTTGGCCTCGACACTTGTTTCTACAGGTACTAGGGCCGCTCAGCAAGCGATGCTCACACTGCTTGCTGAGCGAGAGCAAAGGGGCGATGAGCGAGCGATGCTACTGTTGATTCCGCAATTTGCCTTAAAGAATACACCGATTCGTGAGAGCATCGACTATTTACGGAAATTGGAGATGAGTAGTGAACGCCCCAATGTGAGAAAGCTTTCCGCGCTAACCTTGGGCATGAGTGTACATAAACTCAGTGCTGCTGATGCCGATCCAAGCTTAGCAGAAGAGATTTTACAGCAAAAGATCACCCGCTTAAAAGTGGCAAGAAGTGATAAGGAGAGAGTGGATAGACTTTATGAGCTCGGCAATACGGGGGCCCCTGCGATCGTTTCCTTGATGGCCCCTTATCTTAAGAGTGGGCGTAGTGAGATGCGAGCAGTGGCCGTCGGGCAATTGCGACTGGTTCAAAGTAGTGAAGCGCAACAGTTGATTATGAGTTCGCTACTACACGATCCCGACCGCGATGTTCGTAGTGAAGCGATGAACTCGCTTCGACAACAAAAGATCAGTCATGAGAATCAAAGGCGATTACAAGAGCGTTTTCTTACGGAAAGGGAAGAGAAGTTGCGTGCGCATATTTTGCAAACGCTTTGGGATTATCGCCAAAGCAATCCCGAGGTTTTGCCTCTGGTAAAGCAAGTGATTGCTAGTGATAGGCGCCAGGATTCGATTGTAGCAAGAGTTGCCAACAGCTTGATGATATCGGAAGTGGATCATCAATAGTTAAGTCATAGTGACAATAGATAAGGAGGTCTATCATGAAAAGGCGATGGAGATTTGGATCTAGAAGAACACTCTCGCTGCTGTCATCAGCAGTGATGGCGCTATCCCTGGGAAGTGCTGTAGGAGAGGTGTATGCGCAAACAGCACAAGCAGCTCCGGCGGGAGGAAGAGCATTTACTGATCGTGATATTGAGAATAGTCGTCAAGTTTCGGAGGCATTGGATACGGAGCTTCGTAACCAGCGGCTCTTGCAGCGAAAGTACCAGTATAGTCAATCACAACTTGATAGGCCCCTGGTCAACAGATCCTCCTCCGGTTTTTTTAAAGCGCGGGAGAGTGGACTTTCTACGGTGGATTGGGATCGTAACCAAGGGAGCCGTAAATGTTTTGAGTGGCCATGGACAGGAGGAGACTACAACCGTTTGGCCATTGATGTTTTAGCGGAGTTTTGCCTCATCAGTAACCTCGATCCCACGAGGCCAATTGAGGAGCTAAACTCGCAAGTGAAGGCGACCGCCGATGCTGTTTTACACGCCAATAATAGTGTGCAACCTATACTGAACTCCTATTTTAAGGCCACTGCTCCTATGCAAGGAGTGGCCAGCGCAGAAGGGAGCATCCAAGTGATGGGGTACACCCTTTGGAACTATAATGATGCTCTACCAGAGGTGGAGTACAGAAACTCTATTCCGATTTTAAATGTGGAAAGAGAGTTTCCTTACACTTTTGCACTAGGACCCTTTCCCATTACCTTTAAGGTGGGGGCCCGTGGAAGTGGTGTTGTTAATATCTATGCTCGCGCTACCTACTTAAATGCTAGTGCCAAGCTGCTGCCGCAAATCAATGTGGACTCCTACCTGTGGGGCGGTTTGGATGTGTGGTTGCTGAGTGTAGGCCTTGTAGGAAATCTCAAAGTGATTAAGAGTGATCTCGATTTGACAGGAAAGTTAGGCCTAAGTGTTGATCCCACCAGCTGGCCGCTTAAAGTGGTGTACCGCGGAGAGGCCTTGGGTGTAAACAGTATGGAGGCCTTAAATGGTGCCTTTGGCCTGCAGATTGAGAGCGAGATTGATATTCCTTACTTTGGACGCAATTTTGAGTATCCACTCTATACCTTTGAAGGTTTTAGGCAGTCGGCAACGCTTTTTAATGAAGTGGTTTACGACTCTATTATTCTTCACTAAGCTAAAAAGCGGTCGTGAAGCTGTTGTAGCAGCGAGGAGTTCCACTCGCTTGCGATCTCTTTACGGCAAGCTTCAATATCGGTGGCCGCCGCCTCTTGAGAAAAGTTGCCGGAGTCGATATCGTTCCAAAGTTTTTGAAGTGAGTTTCTAAACTCTTTTCCTAAGAGTTCTCTTCTTCCTTTAAGGCCTCCAACTAGGGCATTGGGGCTAATGAGTTCAAAGAATTTTTGTGGTCCCATCTCTACCATGGTGTTGGCAATCAATTTTAGTTCATACCAACACTCAAAGTAAGCAAGTTCAGGAGAGATGCCTTTGCTCACTAAAAGTTCAAAACTCTCTTTGGCGGCATAGGGAAGCAGTGAGCACAAAAGCGACTGTTCCGAAAAGAGATCGGCCCTACACTCATCACTAAAACTACTTTCAAAGGGGCCAACGTTGATCCCGATATCGTGTGCTAGTGCGATTAAGAATTGGCGATCACACTCAATTTCTTCCTCTGTAAAGTGGGGATTATGATCGAGGGCATAGACCGCACCCAGCACTCCTTCTTTTTGCAGGAAGATTGCTCTAAGCTCACTAGCGATTGCTTTTGGCGCAAGCAAAAGGTGATGAAAGTGATCAACAGCAGTGCTCTTTTGGGAACAGCGACTAAATCCATGCGCATAAATGATACGAGCACCACTTGCGAAGTGCTTACCATACGTTTGCAGGAAAGTGGTATGGGTATGATCGGGGAGTAAGAGTAAAATAGTGGAGAAGGAGGCCAGCTCTTTTTGATCTTGCTCACAATCTAGGGAGATCACTGAAAATCCCAGAGCTTGTGCTTGTGCTTTTGATTGGCTTCCTTCTCGAAGAGCAACCACCACCTCTCGTCCTTGGTCTCGCAAATTTTGTGCCCATGCACATCCTTGATTACCAAAACCGATCAGTACGATGCCATCCATGTTCATGCTACCTTTATGTTACTTCTATGTTACTTCACTTTACTTTTGGCCTCATTCACCATGGCCTCACGCTCTTTTTCACTGGCCCAACGCTTTTGAGCGGCAGCGCTGAGGCGGTGGATAGGATCGAAGTAGGTGAAGATTTGATCAGGTTTTACATAAGGTGCTTTCCACACAGAGATACCATTCTCTTCATCATAGTATTCGAAGGAAGAGACGTGGCGTTTACCGCCGCCCGCAGGGAGGTCACATACAAAGGAAGGCATATTAAAGCCTGCAGTCACTCCACGAATACACTTCTCTAGTTCAATGGCCTCGCGAAGTTTGGAACGGAAGTGTTCACACCCTGGAACCAAATCGGGAACAAAAACGTAGTAGGGTTGAACGTTAATGTAGCTAAGTTTTTTTACCAGAGTGAACATCTCATCCACACTGGCATTCACTTCTTGCTGGAGAACTGCTTGATTGCGAACGATCACCCCT
Source organism: Oligoflexia bacterium (assembly GCA_015231955.1). Lineage (GTDB taxonomy): Bacteria > Bdellovibrionota > Bacteriovoracia > Bacteriovoracales > Bacteriovoracaceae > JADGAN01. The sequence goes on from JADGAN010000016.1 coordinate 95,126, forward strand.
TCGCTAAAGAGGCGATCCATGGCCATCTGGCTCCACTTGGTGATTTCACGAGCGCTGGAGAAGTGGGTATGAATCACCACTTGCTTGCCCAGTGAGCGTGCACGCTTGTGCACACTTAAAAAGGCGTTGACCCAAGCATCGTCAGTTAGAATGCGTTGGGGAAAAATAGCAATCCCTTTGGTGGCGTAACGAATACGGCGCACATGGGGAATATTGATTAAGGTCTCTCCAATTAAACTTAACTGTGCTGGTTGCAAGTTGTAGGCGTCACCACCTGAAACAATCACATCTTCAATGGTAGGATTAGCGCGAATATATTCGAAGACCGTTTCCCAACTTTTAGGATTTGCTCCGTGGCCATGCTTTTCAATGGTCTCGGTTGAGCCACCAACGATACGACTGCGTGTGCAGTAAGAGCAGTAGACGGGGCAAGTGGTGAGTGGAAGAAACAAAACTTTATCGGGATAACGATGCGTAAGCGTATGCACAGGAGAGTCTTCATCCTCTGCAAGTGAGTCGGGCATGTAGTAAGGGTGATCGGGCAAAAATTGTGACCCTAAAGGAAGAAATTGTTTGCGAAGTGGATCGCTTGCAGGATCATCCCAATTGATAAGTGCAAAAATGTAAGGTGTAATCCTGATATTCATCGGTGTGCGCTCTTGTCCATCAATAATATCTTGATAAATCTCAGGTCGAAGGCGGTGTCCAAGTACCTCTTTAATTTGCTCTAATTTACGAATGGAGTGTTGCGCTTGCCAAACGTGATCGGCAAACTTCTCTTTGCTGATGTTGGCCCAACCGGGTAACTCTTTCCAAAAATCGTCATCTCTAAATTCACGATGCTTAGTGGAAGTGACGGTTGCTTTTGTTCTTGGATGATACTGTGCTCTCTTCTCTAAACTCATACCTTTTTTTCCTTCATGCATTGAATACTTTAACGTTCTATTTCTCAAATCCATTCCATAGGATAAATCTTTTAAATCTATAACACAATTTAAAGACATTTTCCTTTTTTTTTGTTACATCCAAAAACAATATTTTGTTTCTTTATAGTTTAATTGCCATTAAGGCCATTCGAGAGAGGTTTAGCGATGAGAAAAAATGGATGTCGTTTTGGAACTCATAGAGTTATTCACCCCCAGAATTCGTTGCCGCAAAGTGCACAGAAGATTGATAACTCTCTTCCAATTTATGATAACGAAATTTTAGTGGAAGTGGACACCCTCAATATCGATGCAGCATCTTTTCGCCAAATGAAAGAGGCCTGTAACGGTGATATCGATGGCGTGAAAAAAATGATTATGGGAATTGTAAAGGAGCGAGGAAAGCAGCAAAATCCTGTTACTGGTTCGGGTGGGATGTTACTGGGAAAAGTAAAAGAGATTGGTCCTCGTCATCCTAACTTGAAAGGGTTAAAAGTTGGAGATAAGGTTGCAAGCTTAGTCTCACTTTCACTTACTCCGCTACATATTGAGGAAATTATCACGGTTTTTCCTGAGCGTGATCAAGTAAAAATCAAAGGCCACGCTATCTTTTTTGAATCGGGAGTGATGGCAAAAATTCCAGAAGATATGCCAGAGACTTTGGCGCTAGCAATTTTAGATGTGGCAGGTGCTCCTGCACAAACCTATCGTTTAGTAAAACCCAACATGAATGTGGTGATCATTGGTGCTGGCGGAAAATCGGGAAGCATCTGCTGTGCTGTTGCTCGCGATATTTTAGGGCCTACGGGAAAATTGATTGCGATTCAGCCTTCTGAGCGTGGACGCCAACGGGTGCGTGAACTCGGTTATTGTGATGTGATTTTGTCTGCCGATGCAACCAATCCCGTTGAGTGTAGGAATGAGGTTGCCAAGGTTACAGAGGGTGTGATGGCCGATCTTGTAATCAATTGTGCTCCAGTGGAAAACACCGAGATGTCTTCCATTATGTCGTGTAAAAACGATGGCGTAGTTTACTTTTTCACCATGGCCACCAGTTTTACTAAGGCAGCACTTGGAGCTGAAGGTATTGGCTCCGATGCAACGTTAATTGTTGGTAATGGCTATGCACCTAACCACGACGTGATCGCGATCGATGTGGTTCGCCGTCATAAAAAACTACGCGAGCTTTTTGAGAAGGTGTACTCATAAACTTGGTTAACGGTAGTGGTTGCGAGAGTGAGAGAGAGAGCAAGAGATGAAGACAATCTCCTTTATTGGCTCCGACAAAAATGCCGGAAAGACCACCGTTTTAAATTTTGTCTATAAACGCCTGCGCAAGCAGCTTAAACTTAAAAGTGCGATCTGCCTCACCTCTATAGGTATCAATGGAGAGGAGACAGATCGTTATGAAGGATCGGGGCCTAAAAAACCTGCTATCAAAGTTTTTGCTGGAGACTATTTGATTACCAGAGAGTGTCACTTGCGTGCTACAACTGCAGCTGCTGCTAGCTATTCCATCGTGTACGACTTTTCTCAAGGGACGGAGAGTGATCCTCTGCTCTTAGTAAGAGTCAATGCTACACTTGGAGGGGTGGCGGTTTTACTGGAGGGCCCAAACGATAAGAGTGAGCTTATGCGTGCCAAGGAGTATCTCTTGGCACAAAGAGATATTGCCTATTTTTTATTGGATGGCTCGATTGACCGACAATTTCTTGCGGCCCCTGAGGTGAGTGACTCCTTCTACTTTGCGCTTCTCTTAAGCGATCGCGCGCCTCAACTCTCGAAGGCCTACGACTTAGTTCATGCTGTCTCGTTAAACATGGCAGAGGAGGGGGACTATCGTGTAGTGGCCGATTGCCAGTATTCCTCCAGTGCTGAGATCAAAAGCATTCTTTACGATGATCACAATGAGGTGATCTACATGGGTAAGGAGATCGCTTTTTTAGATAAGCAGCTCTTTAAACACCTTGAAGAGATCGACAACATCAGCAACTCTTCACTCCCCTTCTACCATCAGATTGGAGTGAATTCTGGGTTATCGCACACCCCTTTGCAATACTACCTTTATCTTAACAGTGCACTTACTCCCACCATTATGAAACGGATTGGTAAAATCAAAAATCTTAATTTAATCTTAGACAATTTTACCTTGATTCAAAACATCTCTAGTGTGATTAATCTTAGTGGTAGTCAAGCGCAAAATCAGATGAGTGCTAATTTGCCGCCGATTGCCCTCTTACATCAGGTTAAAGTTGATGGATTTTTTTGGAGAAGTGAGGGAGGATCCAAAAATAAGTCGAAAGAGACTCTCCTTCGCAAAATTTTAGGAAGTATTAAAGATATTCCTGTTCATAACCTTTATAGAGAGAACCCCCATGAGATTAGAGTTCGCCCATGATTTAGTGACGAAAGAGTTGTTTGATGAGCTGGAGTTCTCCTCTTATTGCCGCCCTTTTGTTGAGAAAATTCCGATGATGGCAGAGAAGATCTTGCGGCCCATGGAGAGTGAGCAACGATTGCGCGATCACTTTCAAAAGCTAGCGCTAATTGATAAGTATGTACGCGATACTGGAGCAATCATTTCTGCCTTGAAAGAGGTGCCTGCTCTCGACTCTTTGCTCATCTCTTACAAACACCAGACGTTAGGTGCCTATCAGCTCTATCTTATAGGAGAGTTTCTCTTTAATGCAGGAAAAGTGGAACGTGCAGAGGTCTTGCAAATTTTTTACGATGAGAAAGAAGAGAGGCAAGTCTATTCTTCGGAAGAGGAGAGTATGCTTCGAGATTTTTTTGTTCATATGGATTTTGCTGATGATATCGATCAGGTGCTCTATCGCTACACTGATGAACAGTTTCAAAATTTGCGGATTTCTAAAAAAGTGCAATCACAAATCTCCAAGATCGATCGCAAGATTCAAAAATTAACTTTGAAGATTGAGCAAGAGGTTTTAAAAACCACCAAACTGAAGATGACCTACCCCTATCCACGGGAGGTCGAGCGTGATGATTTAGATGAATCCACACGAAAAAAAATTGAAAAGTGCGACTATTTAAATTTAAGCAAACGCGAAGGTGGGTACTTTGTGATTGAGTTTGCAATTACCGAGGATATGATTGCTCTGGAGACAGAGAAGGAGTTCTTATCGCAAGAGTATAATAAAATGCTTGAAGATGTGTTAGAGAAAGCAAATCGAGAGCTGCTCCCCGAGTATAAAACGCTAGAAACCTATTATCGCAAGCGCCAAGAGCTAGCTTACCTTTATCTTCTCGTAGAAAAGAAGCGCACACTTGGTCTTTGTTGGCCTACGATCAGTAGTAGTGCCACGGATAACCACCTAAAAATTATCAAGGGACGACTTCCCATCTTAGCGGCAATCAAAGCAGAGGAGGGTGAAAGCTATTCGCCATCCATGATCGATTTTAGCTCTGGGGCAAATGTACTTTTTGGCGCAAATTTAAGCGGCAAAACCACCCTACTCAAAACCATCTATTTTCTCTTAGTGCTGACACAAGTTGGACTGCCAGTTCCTGCCAAGGCCCTAGAGTGCCAGTTTCCACGAGTGGTTGCACTTCACCTCAAAAGTTCAGGCAACTTGCGTGCCCACAGCTCCAGCTTTAGCGAGGAGCTGGAGTTTTTCTCTACTCATCTTAAAAAAATGCAAACTGCAAAGGCCGCCGCTACTGGAGGGGTCTACCTCTTTGTGGATGAACTCTTCCACACCACCAATCCCTTAAGTGGTGTTGCTCTTTCCGAAACGTTTATCAGCTACTTCACTGAACAACGCGATACTTGTTTTGTTTGTACCTCTCACTATCCAGAGATTTTAGCGATTGAGGATTGTAAAATTTTCCGCATGAGCAGTGGTGACTACCACCTCTTGCCAGTTGATCGCTCCAATCTACAGTGGATGAAGAGTGAGTACACAGCACCGCTCTTGACTGCCAGTAAATACACACTTCCGCTAAAGCTTCTAGAAAAGATTGCAAAGAGTTTAGAAACTTAAATAGCTAACGCCCGCTCTGCCTCATTGGACGTCCAAGGTTCTTCTGATAATGAAAGCAAAGGAGTGGCAGAGTGCCAGGTGCTATGTAGTCTTAAAAAAAGTCATCTAAAAACAAAAAAAGACCGTCATGCACTAATATTTTTTGTAAGTTTAAACTGGATTCCAGTAAAACAGTTTTACAAATCCAGCAAGCAGGTAGCAGGGGGGCTGGTAGCAGTATTTGTTAGCAGTTCCAGTGTGAAGCTAGCGGGGACAGTATACGGTTTCAAAA
>JADGAN010000017.1 GCA_015231955.1 Oligoflexia bacterium
TCTTTTTATCGATTAAACAGTGAAGCTTTACCTCTTTCTCTTCCTTCTCTAGTAAAACATCTTTGCCTGAAGATTGTCGCAACACCTTTGCCTTTTTCAGTTCCTCTTTGGCCTCATTACCACTTTTCCCTTGAACTAAATTCAAAAGCGCCATTTTTTCTTCCGGTTGGCGGATCTCCTCTTTGTTAATAAATTGCTTAACAAGATTAATATTCGAAAGCGTAATCTCTCCTTTTTCAATTTTTTTATCAAGCGCCGGCAGCTCTACCGTCATTCTGGTCGCAACAATTCTCCGATGAGCAGCGCCCTCAGAGTATCCTAATTCATGCACAACATATTCAAAAAGTGAAGGATAGTGCAAATCACGAAATAATTGCAAACGATCAATTTCTCGAAGATTAGCAATGATGAGATGGGTTTTTGTCCTCTCTTCAGCAACCACACTTTGGGCATTCAATAATCCTAGCGGTAACGACAGTAGTGATTATTTCATAAAGAATATCAATTTTCTTTCTTGTCTCATCCTTCAGTGTCTTTTCCTGAGATAAATCCAATCCACATTTTAAACATTCTATAGGTGTTGTTGTTATCTCATTGGTTACATTGCGAGTATTTTGGATTTGATCACCAAGTTTAGTTCTATCTCCTGAATTCTTGTTTCGATTGCCATTAGAACCATTATTCCGTGAGGGTGGCAAACCACTATTGCTGGAATTTTTTCTTGTAACCTTTTCTAGGAAAACCGCCACTAGATGCTCTCTACTTAGACTCAGACCTTGGGGCCGGAGTAAAGAGAGTCCTTGGGAAGCAGAGGATGATTGGTGATTCTATCAATTATGTCTCTTCAGTGTCAACAAGTTGCATTTGAGGATTCCACACGATCTCCCATATGTGTTGATCATAGTCTTGGAAATACCCTGCGTATCCTCCCCAAAACGTGTCTTGAGCATTTTTGATGATCGTTGCTCCTGCTTTTTTTGCTTGTTCCATGACCGAGTCTACTTCTTCTTTAGAAGCTACATTGTGTCCAATAGTAATTCCAGTTGGACAAGGTGCTGTTTGTACAATATTTGTATCATGAGCAATGCTTTTTCTCGGCCAAATAGCAAGCTTTAGACCTTTATGCAAATCAAAGAAAGCAACTGCTCCATGTTCAAATTCTCTACCAATTATTCCTTTAGTGGGAAGTCCAAGACCATCACGATAGAACGTCACTGACCTTTCTAGATCGTCAACCCCTAAAGTAATAACAGTTATATATGGCTTCATAAACAATCCTTTTTTTTATTAATTTTAAAAGAAGTTCCCTAGAGCGAATCAATTTTAGAGGACCAAAAAGAGACATTGTCACTGTAGGCGCCATCACGAAAACCGGCACCAGTTCGATTATAAAAAAGTTTAATGGCCGGCAAAGCAAAAGAGGTACCTCCGTTAACATCTGCTGCTGTAAGCGACATGGCCTTGCAGTGTGATATATCAACTCTAACAACTTTTACTCTTCCCGCGTATCGACTGGCCAATGTTTTTATATCAGCTTCGGCCGCCTGACTGTTAGAGCAATTCGTCCGCATGTAATCAACTAAAACCGGCATGTTTATACTGCTGTCCAAAACTTCTTTTTCAAATGTATTATCGCACACATTGATGATGACTCCGCTATTGGATGGTGTTGGTGTCACCACGAAGATTTGTGGGCCAAAATTTTGTACGAAATAGTTAACTTCTTGAGTGGTAGTGTTCTGAGCAAATCCTATTCCCATCGCTTTGATTGTTGTATCAAAAATATTTTCACGGTGGCCATCATTTGCTACGTTGTTGTCAATGATCAATTGTTTGATAAAGGCGATTGCCGCCTGCTCTGGGTTGGTAGATGCATTGTACTCAGGAGCATTATGAGCGCTCAAATTTTCACTACAAGGATAATGGTAACTGCTTTCGCTACAACGAGAAAAGGGATCTGTTCCATTGAGGTAGTGAGTGATTACTCCTTGTTGTGCCAAGAGGTTAGCATAACTCATAGAAACTTCATTGATACGAGCATCCAAGATCAGAGCGGGAACGGCGGTTTTGGTATTAAGTTGCTCGTATGCTCCATTATCGGTGTGACTACTGTATTCGCTTGATAGACGTGTTCGAGCATAGTCTTGAGGACGAGTCCTGGCGAAATTAGTTTCTTGGAGCACATAATTTTGAAAGCGAATAATATTGTCATAACTATTGGGATTAGAATTAGGACTAGGACTAGGAGTCGGAGTAGGGTAACTGGGAGTATTGGGAGTGCTGGCCGGCAAAGAGGTGGAAGGTGTTATAGAAGCTGCTGGCGGGTTCAGTGTTGACTTGGTGGGGATGCAGCCGTGTCCTAATAAAAGAGAGGAGAGTAGAAAAAATATGCTCACAATTGATTTTTTTTTCATAAAGTAAATTTTTTAATTCATACTCAAGCAAATTAGTATTTTAATTGTGATAATAAATCAAATCAGTTATTGAAGACGAAAATAGTGGATTATTTTTTTATCGGTAGTAAAAGCGAGGGGTTATCTCCTGTAAATAATTTTTATCAAAAACAAACTGCCTATAATTATTCTCGAATCTAAATCTAAATTTTTTGATAGGGGCAACGTCCATTAAAAGGGGAAACATGCGGAAAATTGCGACACGTCTTTGGTCGCGTCTCATAATGTTTACAACGACAATCTTCTCCTAAAAAGAGACACGCTCCACTTGCACGCCTCTTCAAGGTAAATTTTTCATCTGCACGATTATAACGTTCAACTATTCCCTGTGCCTTTAATCTTTTGATGGTCGAGGAGAGAAAGTCAGCGTCGGTCTCCTCTAAAGAGATAATCTCCATTTTATAAAGTTCCTCCAGGGTTACCTCAAGAGGAAGATAACAGCAAAGGCCCATGCAACTATTGCACTTCTCCTTTTTAAAGGGGTACCAGAGTTCAATTTTTTTTAAGTAGTGGTGATAGTTCATCGAACCACTATAACATAAGAACATTTCATTGAAGAACGATTCTTTGCGATGGTAAAATCAAATATATTTCGCAGATAGCAGAGGAAGATAGTATGGCAAAAGTAAAAAACGTAAAAAACGTAAAAAACGTAAAAAACCTGCCCCCCAAAAAAGTACCCCCCAGCTTTGAACAAAACCTCGATACCTCCCTAGAACAGTATAAAACCATCATCAAAATTGCGCTTTTCTTCTGCTTGGCCTTTCACTTCTCCTTCTCTATCAACCTTGGTTATGGTGTCGATAGTGGGATGTTAGGGCAAGTTGCGGAACGCATTCTTGCCGGGGAATGGCCGCACCTCGATTTTGACGACTCTTACTCTGGCCTTAGTAGTTTTTATCACGCGCTGGTGTTTAAATTTTTAGATCATGACCTGATCTCGTTACGCTACTCCCTCTATGCTTTCTCTCTCATCGCACTCTACGTTTTCATTAATATCTGTTTTCAAAGCAAAGATCTTTTGCTGGCCATTGTGGTCTCGCTTGTTGGTTACTTCTTCACCTTTCCGACTTGTTTTGAGTCCATGCCCAACTGGCATGTCTTAATTTTTACGATCTTTAACATGGGGCTATTGCTGCAGTTTCATACCACTAGGAAAAAATATTGGGTGCTTTTGGCCGGCATGTGTCCAGGCATTGCTTGCCTCTTTAAAATCCCCGGGGCCTATGTTTTTATCGGTGCCCTGCCCTGGCTCTTCTTTTTTCCATACGCTAAGGTCAAGGACATCCCTCCTCAGAGCACGACAAATAAACAGCAAGAAAAAAAACTCTTAATGAACTCCTCTATACTCATTCCCTCCATTATCCTTGGATACCTCTTGGTTATTCTGCTTATCTTTAAAGTTTATAATATCAAGCACGCCTACTTTTACTTCCTGCCTCTTGCTGCCATTGCTATTTGGCAAATTGCTTTGGTAGTGAAAAAAAATATCTACTGGCGAGAAGGTCTTTTGCTTGTTTTTATCCATACCCTAGGACTACTCATTCCCATTGTGCTCTTTATGGGGGCCTACTTCCTTAAGGCGGGCATGCATGGTCTAGAAGCTCTTTATGATGGAGTGATCGGTATCGCCTACAAACGTTTTGACAATGCTTACCAAGATCTTTACGGTGATGAAATTATCTATGGTCTTATCCCACCGTTACTGCTGCTAACTCCTTTTCTTATAAAAAATACCCGCTATGCCCTCTTTACTTTTATCACAGCAGCGGCCGCTCTTGCGGCCTTTTTCCTTATTGATACTGAAATCATGACCAATATTATGATTAAGCATGGCGCTCTTGGCGCCGTCTACTATGCAATTCCTATCTATGCTTTATTCACTATGGCCTTAGCGCTTACTAAAAAGATTAGGCCCCAATATGAGAGTGAACTCTTTCTCTTCACTTCCCTGTTGGCCACACACTCTATGATTCAATATCCTCACTCGGTGGGAGGATTAAATTACGTCTTTGTTAATCCAGTTGCCTGTGTGGCACTTCTCTACCTTTTAAATAATCTTCTCTCCTCACTCTCCCTTCCAGCAGCGCAACTATTCGTCCATCGAGTTACCACCAGCGCTACACTCTTTTGCCTGGTGATCCTTGGCAGTTGTAGTAATTTCTGGACTCCTTGGATGGAGATTACCAATTTTTCTGAGGGCACTGTCAAGTTTAGCGATAAGGCAAGCCTCATGGTTTCGCCAGGGCGTGCACAACTGTTGGCAGCGATGAAACAAGTGGTAACAGAACACTCTCAAAGTGATTTCATCTGGTCTGGGCCTGATACTCCCGATAACTATTTTCTTTTCAATAAAAAAAATGCCACCAGGCAAATTGGTGGTGATAGCAATTCTCCACTATCCGAATACGACAAAGTTCTCTCGCTCATCGATAAAGGAACTATTAAACTTGCAATCCTTCGTACCGATCCACCCTTCTCACCAGTTCCCGATGCTTTCTTCAATGCCGTTTTACAGCGACTTCCCAATCGTACCGTTATTGCAAGAAATATCATCGTTTGGAAATAATTTGGAGATTTAACTTATGGGACACAAATCAAAGCAAAAAAAGAAAAACAGAGAGGTGCGAGAGCAGGAGAATACGCTTTCTACCTCAACTACAACTTTTGCACACAAAAGTAAGAGCAAAGGCAATGTCCTAGACCTAGGGGCAGGCAATAAATTTTTAAAGAGTGATTTTACAACCGACAACATCATCATCTTTTTAATTATCTTTTTTGCAACTTTTATTCTCTACTCACAGGCGATCAATCATCCCTTTAACTTTCTTGATGATAACGTTCATATTTATGAAAATCCCCACTACGATCCAGTCAACTTTAAAAACCTCCTCTTTTATTGGACCAATCCCTACTTTAGTCTTTATATCCCTTTAACCTACACTCTTTGGGGTTTCGAGGTACTCTTTACTAAAATGATCTTTAATCCTCCCTATCCCTCAACACTCTTTCACATCAACAACATCATTTTACACTTTTTAAACACTTCGCTGATTTTTTTAATCCTAAAAAAAATTACTCCCAACATCAAGTTACAAACCGTTGCCTGTTTTCTGGGTGCACTCTTCTTTATGATTCATCCCATGCAAGTGGAATCGGTAGTGTGGGTAGCAGAGAGGCGTGGACTACAATGTCTTTTCTTTGCCCTCCTGGGAATTTACTACCTTACTCATCACTATAAAGAAAATAGTGATCTTTCTTGGAAACGCTGGTTTATCTTTTTTATCTTCGTCACTCTCTCTATGCTCTCTAAGCCTACAGGACTGATCACCCCTATTTTCGCCTTCATTATCCTAATGCTCTTTACTCCCATAAACTTAAAAGCGATAGGCAAGCTTGCCCTAAGAATTGTGGCGGTTGAAATCATGGTCTCACCCCTGATGTTTGCAGTGGTGAATATTCAATTGGAGTTTGCTACCTCTATAGTCAACACTATCTGGGAAAAGATCTATCTCATTGCCTATGCTTTTCACTTTTACTTTGACAAATTTTTTATTCCTCAAGACCTTTCCATGATTTATAACAAACATCCTTCACTAATTATGGATGAGATGGTCTTTCCAACTTTGACGATTATTTTTTTACTAGTAATCATCACCTTGCTTGCGCTTACTGTCCGCTACTATAAAAAACACAATCGCCCCTTTCTTAACAGTACTCTGTATGGAAATCCCATCGCTTTCGTGCTTTTAGGGATTATGATGTTTATTGCTGGTTTACTTCCTACTTCTGGCATCACCCAAACCTCCTACCAGCAGATCTCCATGGTCGCTGACCGCTACATCTATTTTGCCATGTTTGGTGCTGCCATCACCATAACTTCACTTCTCTACATCGCCTCTTTGAGGTGGCGCCAAATTTTTCTAGGGGCCGCTAGTGTATGGATTTTAGTGCTTGCTTTTTTAAACTTTAACTACGCCTCCATTTGGAAAAATAATTACGTTTACGCTAGCTACATCTACGAACGCAACCCCGATGCTACGCCCGCTATTGCCTATCTCTTTTCTGTAAACTCCAACGAGCGCAATACGGAGAAGGCACACTACTACCTGCGCCAACTAAGCCGCTTGACCGATCGCATGTGGGATCCTAAGAACCGTTTAAATATTGTAAAAGCACTTATCTACAACAAAGAGTATTCAGAGGCCGAAAGAATTGTCGATGTGATCTTAAAAAAGAATCCCGTCAATGAATTGGCCATTGAACTAAAAGCACAGATCAAACGTGAAACCGCTACCTTTAGCAATTCTCCACAGACAAGTTCACTTTAGCTTAAGCCTGCAAAGAACAAGGAAATACGCTTTCATGAAAACCATCCCTTTTCTCCTTCTCTTTCTCCTTCTCTTTCTCCTTATTCTACTTACTTCTCTAACTGCATACGCTAATAAAAACTACCTCATTAAAGGTAACAGCAAAACACAAACTCGTTACATTAATAAATTGCTCTCTAATTGTGAATCTTTACAACAAGAAGATCAGGCGACCTCTTTGGGTCTTGATGAACTCAAACAGTGCCTTTTAAATTCAAAACTTTTTTCCTCCGTCACCATTAGCGAAAGCAAAGAAACAAATCAACTCATCATCCAGGTTAAGGAGAGGTGGTCCCTTATTCCTTTGCCTCTCTATAAACGAGATAGCGATGGTAAAAATAGTTACGGTTTTTATCTTGTTGATTCCAATTTTCTCGGTCTTGGTAACACTTTGGTGCTCGGAGGAGCATATTCCAACGCAAACTCTAATTACATGCTTTACTATAATAATCGTGCTCTCTTCCTTACGCAGTGGGGATTAAGCATCTATAGCGGAAGAGATAAAAAAAATCTCTACTTAAAGGATCGTGCACTAACAACTATCGATGCCTTTAAGTACATCGAAAGCAGTTACTTCTTAACGCTCTCTTATAACTTTTCCGATCGGCTCTCACTTTCTGGGCGCACAGGTTATAGTCAAAATCGCTTTGAAAAAATCGAACCCTTCACTCCCCCTACGGCCTTTAATAGCGTTTGCATCGGCACTTCGCTCACTTGGAAAAATGAGCACTACAAATTTTATTTTAACAAAGGACTCTTTTCTCGTTTCGAAGTGATGCAAGAAATTTATCGTACAGATAACATTCACAAGCAAAACCTGCTCTCCCTAAACTTAAGATATGGATTAGAGAGTTACAAAAGTCAGGCCTTGCAACTAACCCTCACCAGTAACTACCTCACAAGTGGTGGCAAGGCCGATGCCCTTAAATATCCTTCTGACAAATCACACCCCGGTCTGCGAGGCATTCCTGAAGGCGCCTACTTTTCCCATTTTGTTACAGACGCCTCTCTTGATTATCAAATCCCCATTGCCTTTTTTAGTGCCGGCACCTGGACGCTTGCCCCCTTTGCTGATCTTGCCTTCATTAATAACGACATTTACCAACGTCAAGAACTCTGGAATCGCTCTTACGGTATCGGCAGCTACTTTTATCTAACAGGAATCATGCTTCCCGGAATGGGATTTATCTTTGGAAAAAATCACACCTTCAATAACAGCTTCTTTGAATTCACCATAGGCCTATCCATCTAGTGTATCGATGCTCGGCTTAGGGCCTTCTTTTCATCGAACGATAGCGTGGTTTTCTTTTTTCGAGGAAGGCCTTCTTGCCTTCTTGTCCCTCTTCACTCATATAAAAGAGCATGGTGGCGTTTCCTGCAAGCTCTTGCAGTCCCATCTGTCCATCGCAATCGGCATTGAGTGCGGCCTTAAGGCAGCGAAGGGCAATTGGTGATTTGTCTAAAATCTCTTCACACCAGCGGATAGTTTCTGCTTCTAACTCTGCTAGTGGAACCACTTTGTTGACAAGGCCCATGGCGAGTGCTTCACTCGCATTGTATTGGCGACATAAAAACCAGATCTCACGGGCCCTCTTTTGTCCCACGACGCGAGCAAGATAGGAGGCGCCTAGTCCGCCATCAAAGGAGCCAACTTTTGGTCCTGTTTGCCCAAAGATTGCATTGTCGGCGGCGATAGTGAGATCACAGATGAGGTGCAAGACGTGTCCACCACCGATGGCGTATCCTGCAACCATGGCGATCACCGGTTTGGGACAAGTGCGAATTTGTCTTTGCAAATCGAGAACATTTAAACGGGCCACACCCATCTCGTCGATGTATCCATCTTCACCACGAATGCGTTGATCACCCCCAGAACAAAAAGCGCGATTTCCCTCACCGCTAAGAATGATCACTCCAATGGTTTCATCGTTTCTGGCATCTTCAAAGGCCTTGGATAACTCTTTGACGGTGAGAGGACGAAAAGCGTTATGTACCTCAGGGCGATTGATAGAGATTTTCGCAATTCCATTCTCTTTGTGGTATTTGATATCGGTGAATTTCATCTGCTCTGCAACTCCTGCTTCTTTATTTTTATTTTTATTTTTATTTGGCGACGGCATGATACCACCAATTCGGAGTTGTTTTGTCAATTAAATCTTTTTGCGATAAAAATTTATCAGCGTACTTGAGTGACTCTATTCCTGGTGGTGTGCTGATCAGCCAAACTTTTTGTTGTAAGTGGTGAGGAAAGCGTTGTAGCAGTTGTACTCCCTCTTGGGCCGCCCAGCTTGTGATAGCAGTGTCACTCACACCACTTTTAAAGAAGACGATGACACCACCTGGGAGGGCGTATTTAGGTTTGCCGTCACTCGTATCAGAAAAGAGAGGAGAGGAGCTTTTTGGATCAAGCTTAATATTTTTTGTTTTGAGTTCGCTTGTAGAGTAGATGGTGATAAAGGGGGTAGTGTTAATATTTTTTCCTTGGTGATTATTCAAGTTGAAAATCGCCATATACTCCGGTAGCAGATAAAAGCGTTTCATCACACCAGCATCATTCCAAAGGATGCTCTTGCTTTCTGAGGTAGCGTAAAGGTTAATACTTAGAAAAAGGGCGAGCGTAGTAATTGTAGTAATCGTAATAAGTTTTATCATGGTTTTTTAGCTTCCAAAAAAGGTGAGTTTCCAACCGCTGACAGTCCCACTGGTTCCGCTCGTGCGATCTTTTACTTTTAAAACCCAATTGCCATCAGCGGCCTCTTCGAAAAAGTGCGAGCTACCAAAGCTCCAGGTATAGTTTAAGGAAGAGAGAGAGCAAGTGGAGAGGAGTCCAGAGCGTTTGTAACAGTTGTGGGGATTGGCAAGTTGACTGGAGGTTACGTATCCACCACTGCTACGAACCAAGGAGATATCAAGATTGCCCCAATTGCTATGGTTAATGGTGACTTCAATTAAAACAAATTCTAATTTGCTAATGCCACTGCCACTCACTGTAATGGTGCTGCTAACGATTCCGGTAGAGGCGTCGGCAGGGGCATCTGGAATGGCGGTGTTGACACTTTGTTGCCCGGAGGAGGGGAAGGAGACTCCACTGCTGCCACCAACCATTGCACCAAGATTGCTCCAGCTCTTGGCGAGATCGATGGCGGCCTTGGTATCGATAACTCCAAAACCATAGGAGTGGTGGTAGAGGTGGCCAGCACCATTGATGAACCAGCCGCTGTTTGAGGGATCGTTTTTACGAGCAGTGCGAGCGATGATGGCCTTGACATCTCGCCAGGTCAGGGTGGGATTGGCCTCAACAATAAGTAGGGCCGCACCGGCAACAATGGGAGCAGAGGCAGAGGTACCATTAAAAAGTTTGGTGTAATCTTTATTGCTTAAATCGTTGGTGGTGCTGGTGGTGTTATAGCCTTGGTCACCACCACTCATATCGGTGGTGACAATCCCACTGCTTTCTGAACGTGCTCCTAGCGAAGGAGAGCACACCCACAAGTTGGCACCAGGTTCAGAGTAGGTAGCGCTTTGTCCATGTTTGTTCACAGAACAAATGGTCATGATGTAGGGACTGACGGTGTAGCCATCGTAATTGGCATTATCTTGACCCCTTAAGTCTCCACCATTACCCGCAGACCAAACATAGATAATACCTTTACCGCTGCGACCGTTGTTTACACCGACAAGGAGTGCTTCTTGGTGAATCGATTCCGGTGCAGTAAAGTCGCCGTACCCATCGTCAGCTCCCCAACTATTATTGGAGACTGTAACCATGTGAGCGTGGCGTGTGAGCGCATCGTAGGTGTTGGCGCTGGTTTGAATTAGCAAAAGATTGTTTCCACCGAGAGTGGCCTTAGGCGCCACTCCACGAACACCAATGGAGTTTAGATCGCGTGCAGCGATTACTCCGGCGACAGCAGTTCCATGGTGAGATTCAGCAGAGGTGGGATCGTTCGAGTTGTTTTTGTAGTTGTGGGTATAGTTACTAGAGATGTTGGCCCTTAAATCGGCGTGAGCAATTTCCATTCCATCGTCGATGATCATAGCTACAAGGCCACTGCCTCTATAACCGGCATCCCAAGCGGGAACGGCGTTGATATCCTCACCACTTGTGCCACCATTTTGCCCAGTGTTTTGCAAGTGCCACTGTTGTTCAAAGAGAGGATCGGGTCCTGTCTCTGCTGTACCCTCTTCGCTGGTGTCGCCATGGCCACTGCTCTTTCCGGAGCAATTAAGTTGTAGTAGAGGAAGAGGGATTGTAAGCAACATCAAGAGAAATAGTCGGCGATGAAATACGGACATTTTTTTCCTCGAAGAAAATGGTGAGTATTTGCTTGAGATCTATGACATCGCGAACGCCAACAAATTCGCGAATGGAGTGCATTGCTAAGGAAGGAATGCCAACATCGATGGCCGCTACTCCTAAGAGCGTAGTGGTAATGGGGCCAATGGTGGAACCACACGCTTTATCCGATCTACTGACAAAAGTTTGTGTGCGTGCTTTTGCTTTTGTCGACCAATGGGTAAAGAGTGCTGTGGTTTCTGCAGAGGTGGAGTAACGTTGGCCTGCATTGATTTTAATAGCAGGTCCACCATTAATAATGGGCAAGTGTTGGGGATCGTAGTTTTCAAGATAATTGGGATGTGCTGCTTGGGCATTATCCACTGAGATAAGCAGCGATTTGTCGAGGAGTTTATAACTCTCTTCGCCTCCACCCCATACGCGTTCAATAATGGATTTAAGAAAATTTCCCTCGGCTCCTACTGCAGAGCTGCTGCCAACCTCTTCATGGTCGTAGCAGGCAAGCACACAAGGGTAGCTTCCGATGCCGTCTTGTTGTTTTTGAGTATGCTCGATGAGTGCTTGTACTCCTACCCAACAACTAATGAGGTTGTCGAGACGGCTTGCGGTCAAGAACTCCTCTTCAATCCCGATGAGCGCGGGTTTTTCATTGGAGTAAAAGAAGAGATCGTGGCCAAGAATTTTTTCTACCGCGATTTGATAATGTTTCTCAATGTGATTTTTTACGACTTTAAGCAAGGAGCTCTCGCTACTTGCAGTCAATCCCAAAATAGGTGGCATCTCTTTTTGTTTGTTGATGGTGCGATTTTCATTCACATCACGCTGGAGGTGAATGGCCACACTAGGAATTTGTGCAATTGATTTTTTGAGATCGATCAGCACACTTTGCAGTTCACCTTGCTGGTTAAGTAAGCTCACCTTGCCTGCAAGTGAGAGTTCACGATCAAACCAGCTACTAAGGATGATGCCGCCATAAATTTCCACCCCCACTTGCCAATAGGGTGTACTCTTGAGATCGGGGTTTGCCTTGAGCTTGAGCGCTGGACTATCAGTATGCGTCCCTACGATGCGCAGACCATCACTCTTATTATTATTATTAGGTTTAGTGAACGCGATGATTGCCGTATCTTGCCTGGTAATAAAATAGTTTCCAGGAACAAGTGTATGCAGATCTTGCTGCTCACTCACTTCACAAAAGCGATTTGCTATAAGGCGTTTTTTTATCGCCATAACAGCATGATATGCAGTCGTGGATTCATGGAGAAACTCCATCATCCCTTGAGCATTTTTTTGATTTTCCATATTGTTCTACTTTACTCTTTTTTACTTTTTTACTTTAACACAACTAAAATAGCGAAGACGGCAGCGACCACACCTACAATGGTGACTGAAGCAACGCGACCCCAGGAATAGGCATCTCGTTTACCCAACTCTTTTAGTTTGTTATCACCACGGTGTAGTTTTTCTTGTAAAATTTTTGACTTTCTTTTCTTGAGTTTTTTTTGTTTTTTAACATCTTTGTTCATTTGAACCCCCAGCGAAAGTGTTGTTAAGAATAAATATAGAACGGTAAAAGCTTTATGTCATCATTCTTGCATATTGAATAAATAGGATAAAAGGTATTGCAAAAAAGTGAATATTTGCGTAGTAATTTTGAAACGTGAAGAAGCTTTAAGAAGCTTATGGCTTTTGCACGGAAAAGATAAGAGCGATAAGAGATATAATTAAAGATAAAAATTTGAAAATTTATTTCACCTATTTTGGTGATTAAAGTTGGTGTTGCCACTCGTTAATAGGGTTGTGGCAATGATTATTACAGATGATTATCTATTTTTTAAAGGGGACATTCACATGAACAAGATGATGACGCTATTGCTGGGATTAACGATGAGTGCTGGAGCAATGGCCCAAACAACAACAGCAACAACAACAGGTAGTACAACAACACCAGAGAGTGGTGTCACCGCTGCACCAGTGGCCGCAAACACTAGTAGTGCTAGCACTACTAGTGGTACGATTGATAAATTGAAGGCCATGAAGCTTAGTGCTCGTTTAGAAACTGAAACTTTTACAGACCGTGAAGGTTCAGAACGCAGTATCAACAGTATTGCAACCAATCTTTATCCTATGCTAACGTACACTCCAGTGGAGAACAGCAGCTTTTGGATCTATCCACAGGTGGCAGTGGCAAGAAATAACAGCTATGAAAGCGAGACTCACTATAGCATTAATGATGGTTACGTAGCACTTCGCTTTGATCAGATGAAAATTTTAAAAGAGGCCCAGCAAGGTATCGATTTTAGCGCTAGCTCACGCTACTACGCAAGAGTGACACCAGACTCAAGAGCTGACAGTGAGCAATATGGGGAACTCAATTTACGTTTCTATGGCAATAAGAAATTTGGAAATCGCTTCTCTGTTTATGCTGAGCCACGTTTTTATTTTGTCAACACCGATGACCATCTTCGTATCGAGGGCACAGCAGCTAAGAACAGAAGAAGTACTGCAACTTACCGCCACGATATCTATCTCATTCCCGAGTACTCCATTATTAAAGATCGTTTGGCCGTTTATATTCAGACCTTACAATCGGAGCGAACCTCTCGCGACTCCTCTGCGATTGATACTTATGGCGAAATCAGCACCGGTCCAGGTGTAAACTATCAAGTGAATGATAAGTTTGCTTTAGGCGCACTCTTTGGAACGTATCTTTATAAGAGTCACAAAGTTACCCACAGCAACCTAAAGTTGACAGCATCGGCAACGTACCAATTAAATCCAAACTTTCGCATCTATGGTGAGGCGATTGCTCCTTTCTACGACGCTGATGGCAACTTAAGAGGCCGCCATGTAAGAAATAATTTTACGGTAGAGGTTGATCTATCGATTGTTGCTTTCTAGATTAGTGTTGTTTTTGGAAGGATTTGCGGGTGATATTATCGATCAGGTTATCGTGTACGATAATGTCATCTTCGATCCGAATCCCACCATACTTTTTGAAGCTTTCAATTTTATCCCAGTTCATGAATTTTGAGTTCTCACTTGCATGCAACTCTTTTAATAAAAAGTCGATGAAGTAGAGGCCAGGCTCAACTGTAAAAACGTGCCCATTTTGAATCTCACTAATAAAGCGCAAGTAAGGATGATTCTCTGGAATCACATTTTTATCTTTTGCTGTTCGTAGCTCTTTACCACCTACATCGTGCACTTGCACTCCTAGTTGATGGCCAAGTCCATGGGGAAAGAAGACGTGGGAGATTTTTCTCTTAAAGATTTCATCTGCAGGAAGTTCGCTAACAAAGTGAAAATCAAGCAACAACTGTGCAATCAAGAGGTGGCACTGCTCATGATGTTCAGTATAGAGAGAGCCCACTTTCAACTGAGATATAATTTTTAATTGGAGCGCATCCATTGCGGCCACTAAATCGGCAAACTCTGAGGTTTGGTAAAAGGCGTAGGTTCTGGTGATATCAGCGGCACGACCGTGGAAATAGGCGCCAGCATCGAGAAGCATGGAGTGGAGTGGTTTGCTTGCAGGGCCTGCGGGAGTTGGATCGTAATCGATATAGTGAAGGAGAGAGGCCGATTCGTTAAAGGCCACAATGTTATCAAAGGGGGTTCCCTCTTCTTTTACCGAAAGCTCACGAACATAGTTTAAATGAATTTCGAGTTCACTCGAGCGTCCCTCCTTAAAGAGGTGGTACCCTCGAAGATGCGCGCGAACAGCGCTGTCGGTAGCAATCCGGATACACTCTTGCTCATACTCGCTTTTAAGCGTGCGCTGATAGTGAATTTCCACTAAGAGCTTTTCGGGATTCACTGCTTTAAAATTCCATTGCTGATGAAGCTCGGGATTAGGGCCGATGTAGGCACTCTCTGCAAACTTGCTACTGAGTGCTGCATGAATTTCATCCTCGCTACTGCTATAGGGACGAACCTCAAAAAGGTTGCTCCATTCGCCACAAGGAAGCGTAGGGAGTTTGTACCAATAGGTGTTCTTTTGATAGATAAAGAGGATCGGGCGCGTATTGGCGCTGTTTGCTCCCTCAATCCACAAGAAGGCCTGGGGATGAGTGATAAGAGGCACCCAATACACAAAGTGTGGATTGGCCTTAAAAGGGTAGTGAGAGTCGTCTAAAAATTTTAATTGTGCTTCTCCTGCATGGATCAGCAGCCCCTGATAGTTTTGCTCGGTCAATAGCTTTGCAAAATTTCCTTGAAGCATGTTAAGGTGATTTTTGTAGAGAGGGAGCAGCGATGGATGGTGTTGAAACGGATTGCACATGGATATTCTTCCCCTTATTTGATATGATTTTTATTAAGAGACAATATTAACAAAGGATCTAATGAGATTATGGATATAACGATTAATAATCTTTGTAAATCGTATGGATCGATTGCAGCACTGAAAAATTGTTCAATTGTAGTTCCCAGCGGAAGTGTTTTCGCACTGATTGGTCCTAATGGTGCAGGAAAAACGACGTTAGTAAAGGCGCTGCTTTCATTGGTGAAAATTGATAGCGGCACGATTGCACTCTCTGGGAGTGTGGTGAGTGAGTGCGAGAGTCTACTGCGAGAGCAGATCTCTTACTTGCCAGAAAAATACGCTTTCTACCCTTATTACACAGTGGAGAATATTTTAAAATTGGTGGGACTGGTGTATGTCTCATCGCTGCGCAAGCGAGGTGGGAGTGAGTTGGATACTATGGTAACAAAAGCACTGGAGCGAGCGCAAATTGTGGAGCTGCGAGCGCGAAAGGTGAAAACACTTTCCAAAGGGCAGTTGCAACGCGTGGGTGTTGCACAACTTTTGATGTGTGACGTGAGTTCGCCCCGCCTGTTTATTTTGGATGAGCCCTTCTCCGGACTTGACCCTATTGGTATTCGAGATTTAAAAGTTTTGATTAGTGAACTTCACCAGCAAGGGCATACCATTTTTATTAATTCCCATATTTTATCGGAGATTGAACAGATTGCCGACGAGGTGGCAGTACTTCATCATGGAGAAATACTCGCCTTGGGAAAAATCAAGGAACTGGTTGGTAATAAAAATTTGGAAGAGTTCTTTTATAATAAGATCAAAGGTGCTTAACAATGATGAAAGTAAAAATGAAAATGAAAATCGATATAAAACGAGTACTAGTATTAACCTTAAACACCTTAATGAAGGAGTATCATAATAAAACTTTGTTGATGATTTTTATCTTTACCATCATCATGCTCACTCTTGGTGAATACCTCTTCAACATGTTTAGTAGTTTTAAACTGATTGGTGTACCGATGTTTGCCAATAAGATGACCTTCTTTTATATGCTTGCCTCTTTTTGGAGTATGGTTTTAGGTGTGATTTTAGGAGCTACCATTGTTCGCAGTGATTTTGGGGTAGGAGTGATTTCTGAAATTTTAGCGTGGCCAATTAAGCGAAGTGAGTATTTATTGGCCAGAGTGTTAGGGGCCATTGCTATCATTGGCATCTATTTTATATTGGTAACGATTTTGCTGCTCTTCTTTTATATCTTAAATCCCACGGGTGATAATGCTGGCGATTTATTGCTATTATTTGGCAGAACTTTAGCGGCATTCTTTTTCAATCTCTTGGCAATTGTCTCTATCATTTTGATTGGGATGCTCTTCTCTTTTTATTTAAGCAAGACCTGGACCTATTTTGCGATGATTTTTGCCATTATTTTAATGGCCAGTGCAGGGGTACGTATGAACGAAGGCGGGTGGGAAAGTGTCAACTTAAGCTCTTTATGGAGTTGCATCCTCGCGATTATTTATTACATCTTTCCACGGACAGCGGTGAGCTACTCTTTGGCCCAAGATATCTTTTTTCAACAAACCATCAAGTTTAATATGCTCGTAGAGCTTATCCACTACTTAGTGACAACCTCTCTTTTGGCCCTAGGGATACACTTGCTCTTTAAGCGCAAGGAGTTTTAGCTTAAATAGAAAAAGATTGATTGACCATTAAAATGGTCAGCTGGTAGAATAGCTTGATTTACACTCTTTATAATATCCGATAGTTGTCTTAAACAAACATATCGATCATCTTTTGTCACAAGTTTCTGGTAAAATAGATCTATGATTAAATATAGCGTTTTTGATATTTTAGGTCCGATTATGATAGGCCCTTCGAGTTCACACACCGCTGGTGCGGCAAGGCTTGCCAAGGTGGCAAAACTTATTGCACTCGAAGGAAGAGCATCGAATGAGATCGTGGTGAGCGAAGTAACTTTTTACCTTCACGGTTCGTTTGCAACCACTTACCAAGGACATGGGAGTGATCGTGCTTTAGTGGCGGGGATGCTGGGATTTGATCCTTGGGATGAGCGTTTGAAGCGCTCCTTTGAACTTGCGCTTACTGAAAAATTACAATACTCCTTTGTGGCGATTGACCTAGGAGATGTTCATCCCAATACCATAAAATTCGTGATCAAGCGTAGTGATGGGGTGAGCGTGGTGGTCGTCGGCTCTTCTATTGGTGGTGGAAAAATTTTAATCACCAGTGTGGATGGAGAGGAGCTAGAGTTTTCTGGTGATTTTCCGACACTTATTTTAAAGCATCATGATCGACCAGGAATTGTCTCCAAGGTTTCTGCACTTTTATATGATGAGAACATCAATATTGCCTATATGAAAGTTTTTAGACAATCTCGAGGAGAAGATGCCACCATGGTTTTTGAAACCGACTCTATGATCAGTGATGAGGTTTTAGAAAAATTACAGGAACTAAAGAGGCAAGGGTTTCTTACAAGTGTGAAGAGGATTTCTCCCATTGCTCTAGGAGCATAATTTTATGTTTATTAATAAAGGTGCGGAGTTAAGTAGAATTTGCAAAGAGCGATCGATCTCTATCGCCGAATACACTTTAGAGATTGAGCAAGAGGAGAACGGCCATAGTCGTGAAGAGCTTTTGCTAAAGATGCAGAAAAATTTGCAAGTGATGCGAGAATCTGCTCAAGAAGCGCTTTTGCGTCCAATGCAGTCGGTGAGTGGTATGACCGGAGGGGACGCCTACAAACTTCATGAATATAGTAAGAGGCAAACACTTTGTGGAGAGTTGGTGGTGTTGGCGATGGCCCGGGCCCTCTCCTGTTCAGAGGTGAATGTGGCCATGGGAAAAATTGTGGCCGCTCCTACCGCCGGCCCTTGTGGCGTTATTCCCGGAGCAATTTTAACCGCAGCAGAAAAGTTACAAAAGAGCGATGAGGAGATTATTTTGTCTCTCTTTACCGCTTCTGCGATTGGTATATTGATTGCCAAAAATGCCACACTCTCCGGCGCTGAGGGTGGTTGTCAGGCGGAGTGTGGTTCAGCGGCCGCTATGGCAGCAGCAGCGATTGTGGAAATGATGGGTGGTTCACCTGAGATGGCCTTGCATGCAGCGGCCATCGCGTTAAAAAATATTTTAGGCCTAGTTTGTGATCCTATTGCCGGATTAGTTGAATCCCCCTGTGCGAAGAGGAATGCTTCTGGGGCCATCAACGCTCTTATCAGCGCGGATTTGGCGATGGCGGGAATCACCTCGATTATTCCCTTTGATGAGATGGTCGATGCCATGTTTAGCGTGGGCCGGGCGCTTCCCTGTGAGCTACGAGAGACGGGGCTTGGTGGAATTGCTGCAACTCCAACAGGACAAACACTCAAGAAAAAAATCTTTGGATAACCTCAAGCTCCCTCCCCATAGACTGTCTCATCGATAAAATCTTACAGAGGTTGGTAATCTTGCAGTTTTACTTTTTTGAGGGCCTGTTGCTCTGACAGAGAAAGAAATTAATAATCCCCTTCCTGAAAGCGTCGCTGTCGACATAAAATGGGGGCACACTCCAAGAGATGACCTGCTATAATTGGGACAAAAATATTGTATTGGGACTATATTTTGTCCCAATACCTAAGGGTTGGAGACCTATGCCCGTAAAGAAAAAAACCAATATTGAAGAGCTTGTTTTGGAGATCCTTGCAGGGAAAACGGAGATTAGTATCCACGATGTGGCCCTTTTTCGAGATCTTTATTTGTGGGCCTATAAACGCTCTTCCCAAAGATACTCGGCGATTCAACAATCGATGGGCGCACCAAATTTGCTGAAACTTAAATACCGAATCATCATCCATGAAATCATTCGAACAATCGTTCTAGAAAAAGTGGCCGGTTCCCAGGTGGTTGGTCGCATTCAAAATTTGATTAACGCCAAAGATCTACCAGAAGAGGATGTCAGTGAGATATTTAAAGTGATTGAGACTGAAATTATGAGTCTGCATGATGATAATATCGCTCGGTTCAGAATTCGACCGAGCGAATTTCAAGAATGGAAAATTCGCCAATAAAAAATTCAAATTTTTTTAATAAAATTTAAAATTCATGCCTTCTTTTCCTTTGCGGTCGCAGTAAACGCGGAGCCAGACGGGAAAGGAAGCCATACTTTTTCTTGCTGCGAAAACTAGGCTGCAATCGAGAGGAGCAAAAACAAAGATAGGCGGTTTTGTTATTGCAAAATCCGCCTATCTTTGTATAATTATCTATGGATAAGCGGATTTAACCCAAAAAAGGCAATAAAGACTATGTTCATTGGACGCGAAGAAGAACTTGCTAACTTAAAATCATTGCACTTCCCTTTTATTGCCGCCGTCTATGGCCGAAGACGTGTAGGGAAAACCTCCACGATTCGTCAAGCGCTACTTGGAAAGAAAGCATTCTTTTTTGAAGGACTGGAAAACCAATCGAAGGGACTGCAGATCAAAAACTTTCTAATCCAGCTATCACAACAATTACCACTTGGGACTATTGATTTAAATTTAGAAATCAAAGATTGGCATACAGCGCTGTTGCAACTTTTGCCTGTATTAAATGACAAAAAAAAGATCACGTTAGTGTTTGATGAATTCCAGTGGATGGCAAATTATCAAAGTGAATTGGTTTCAGTGCTGAAAATGTTCTATGATCACTATCTAGTGCCGAAGAAAAATATAGGAATTATTCTTTGCGGCTCTATTGCCTCTTTTATGATTAAAAAAGTTATTAAATCATCTGCTCTATTTGGAAGAATCAATCAGGTTGTTACAATCAATCCCTTTGTTTTAGCGGAAACTCAAAAATTTTTGCCGACCTTTGGCGAGAAAGAACTATTGGAAACACAAATGCTTTTAGGTGGTATCCCCTTATATCAATTGCTCGTGAAAGAGCATGGGGCGCTTTACCAAGGGATCGAAAAACTGGCCTTTACAAAGGATGGTTTCTTTGAACTGGAGTTTGATCGCATTTTCACAAGCCATTTTGGAAAAAATCCCAATTATAAAAAAATCATTGAAGTCTTACATCAATCTGAGTGTGGACTGGCCCAAGATGAGATATCTTGTTCTTGTGAAATATCTAAAGGGGGAATGCTTTCTGAACTACTTTTTAATCTAGAAAGTGCTGCTTTCATCAAGTCCTATGTTCCCATTGATAAGAACATCAATTCAAAGCTAAAGAAATACCGTCTGACTGATGCTTTCATTAAATTCTACTTGGCATTCATCCTTCCCAATAAAAAAATAATAAATGCTGGCAATCGAGATATTTTTAAAAAAATTGCCCAAAAAATTTCGTTCCAATCGTATCTAGGGAAAGCGTTCGAACTTATGTGCATGGAACAGCATCTGAAAATAGCAAGCATCCTTGGGTTTTCAGGGATCGAATATCTTGTCGGGCCCTATTTTCGAAAAGAACAAAAGGGAAAATCTGCTGGAGTACAGATAGATCTACTCTTTGATCGCGCCGACAATGTCATTACTATTTGTGAAATGAAGTATCGATGTGAGAAGCAGGGAACAGCGATCATAGATGAGATGGAAAAAAAAGTTGAGGTCATAAGACAAACTACCAAAAAAACTATTCACAAAGTTTTAATAACCACTTCCGAACCGACAAAAGAGCTGAAAAAATCCTCTTATTTTTTTAAAATCATACCGGCCAGCGAGCTTATATAACTCCTTCCTGGAAGCGTCGCTGTTGATATAAAAAAAAACTTGGGATTAAAATTATTTCTATGTTCTCGATATTCTCTTCTTTCCCATTAAGGGAAAGCATTGCATTGGTTTTGCGTACTGTAATTTGATGATAATCGTTGCGATCATCTGATTCAGACCCGAGAAGGTCACCCTTGTCACTAGCTTTCTGGAGATTGGCCCCTAGACGCTACATTACGTCTTCTGATACTATAGCTATAGCAATGCAATCTCGATCTGATGCTTCTTAATGAGTTTCAACTGAAGAGGAAAGGGATCATGATCTCTGTCAACATAGAACATAAACAGCAAGAATTCAATTCGGCGATGAAACGTTATGAGCAAGATAAAGCTTACTTCTATTTCAATAAATTCATTTCGATCGCCATTATTGGACTTCAAGCAATATTGATCATCTGTGTTGCAAAAAGCGATATCTCTTGCAATGCCCATCTTGTAATTTTACTGATGGCCTATGTGCTCGCTGATTTTATCAATGGCCTTATTCATATGTACATGGACAATAATGACCACTACAACTGGATAGGCGGACCATTAGTGGCCAATTTTCACCTTCATCATAAGAAGATCCTCTATGATAAAAAACCCTTGCCCATAGTATATTTTAATGAGACAGGCTCAAAAGTATGGCTGCTACCGACCCTTTTGCTTGTAGTGGTTCTTGCTTGGATGCACTTAATATCCCCGGCCCTAGTCGCCTTTTTTATGTATTTTGGAATTTTCTCCTCTATCGCCGAAGTGTCGCACTATATTTGCCACATGTTGAATTCACCATGGGCAAAATTACTGGGAGATCTTCATATTTTGCTTTCAAAAAGACACCATGGAAAACATCACTCTGCGGATAATAAGAACTATGCTTTTTTAAATGGAATGACGGATCCTCTTCTCAATATCATTGCAAGCAAATATTTCCTTGGCTATAAAAAAAACACAGACTTGCATTTTTCTACCTATGAAATATCAAAAAGCTCAGAAACCAATAACCAGGAGAGGCGTTAGTGTTTTGGTTTTCTGGTTCCGGGTTCCTCCCTATCCACGGCGATTTCTAAATTTTGTAGGGCCTCTATTAACTCGTCTGGATTATCTGTTTTACTCAAATCGGGCCCATTCTCTCTCCCTACTTAGGGTAACTGTGTGTAGAAAATATTAATTTATTGTGCAATTCCTGCATGCGCCCTGATGCTTTCATTAAAAAAACTGTCAAAAAAATTTCTTTCCGATCGTATCTAGGGAAAGCGTTCGAACTTATGTGCAAGCATCCTTGAATTTTCAGGGATCGAACATCTTCCCTTTCCTGGAAGCGTCGCTGTCGATATAAAAAAAAACTTGGGATTAAAATTATTTAATTGGTAATGAATATTGTACCGACCGTTTTTTATAACTTACTGCACTTGCCATGTCGAGTCCCAAATGTCGAATGGCACCTACTCCCATACTTGATGGGTTCAAATTTTCCC
This sequence comes from Oligoflexia bacterium, assembly GCA_015231955.1. Taxonomy (GTDB): domain Bacteria; phylum Bdellovibrionota; class Bacteriovoracia; order Bacteriovoracales; family Bacteriovoracaceae; genus JADGAN01. The sequence goes on from JADGAN010000017.1 coordinate 22,589, forward strand.
ATTCTATTTATAAAAAACCTTTTACAAAAAAAAGGAATAGATATATTTCTATTGGAATTGTTTTTTCTTAGGCAGGAGAAAAACAATTTTCCCCATTTCCCCAAGAAGACAAATAGTGTGTGCTAAAAATCTAAGCAGAGTTACTATGCTCGTTTATCATTAGTGATACACGAATTTTACAAATGGGAAGTTTGTTAGAGCTTGGTCGTGCCACTCTTTTCTAAATAATAAATTGTATGCTCAATGTTTTAGTACAATAAAAGCTAACAATTTCAGCAGCGATATCGAAGTGGAGTACCACCACGTCTTTCAGTGGTATGATCGCAAATGGGTGAGTTAAGGAAAACGTTATGTGGTGAACATCAAAAATAGTAAGAGTAAGGAGAGGTTTTCGATGAAAAATATTATTTTCATAGCATTTGCACTAATTTGTGTAACTAGTGTCCAGTTTTCATTTATCGCGGCAGAGGATTTCAGTGATCCGTGTGTTGGCAGTAGCGCCACAGTGAAAAGTTGTTTGAAATCGGTACGAGAAAAGATCGATGTTTTAGAACGTGAGTCAGAAGCTCATCGTTACGGGTTTATTGTATATAATAGTGTGGCCAATGTTAGTGGTGTCACGGAGACCAGTAGTGATGTCAATACTCACAATTTCTGGAAGATTTTCTATAGCGATAGATTTAAAAATAAAGGTAATTGCATGGCAGGCCCGGAAGTGAGGTTGACCAATAATTGTTATAACCCCACTCTCTATCAATTAGGGCCAGCGATTTTTACGGATGTTGTGGAAGATATTAATGGAAAAGTTGCGGTGATGTTTAGTGCTGCTGCTGATGGTATTGATGAAGTGACGATGAAAATGAAGAATCCTCGATACCTCAGTGGTCATGTGGACATTTATTTCAAACACTTTGCAAGTGGTTGGTCTTCTGTTGATACTAATCCACCCCATGATAATGATCCTTGGGTAGGCAATTGCGGCACTCAATACGAATCCACACAACATTATGATCAATGTTGGTTGTATAACATAGGTTCCGATGCTGGAATGGATGAGGGCGGTGGCACGAATGCCGACTCTAATTGGGGTCCTCACTTGCATGCTCCAAGCCATGCATTGCTGGGTCTTGCCCGTGGCAATGATACCTCTGGCTATGTGAGAGTGAAGAGAATCACGCGCTATATTTTTCCAATAAAATAGGAGTAAATAAAAGAAGCTGGCAGAGCGTATTGCTGTTGCTTATACTAAAATACCAAGATAAGGGGCCTAAACATGAAAAAGAGATATTTTGTTTCTATTCTACTATATATTTTAGCGGTAACTTTTTTTACAAACAACTCTTTTGCGACAGTTAGCTGTATAGATGTTTCCGATCTAAAGCAATGTTTGCATCGACTAATTACTGATCTTAATGAAAAAGAAAAGACCATCGATGGCCTTAAGGACGAGAATCAGAAGTTAAGGGCACAGATAGAGGGTATCAAAAATGGGTCAACCACAGTTGCGAGAGCAAATTATGCTAATGAAGCTGACAAAGCAGATAAGCTTAGGGGTAGTGATAGTCATCATTGGCTAAGGATAAACCCTGATAATGCTGCTACACTAGGCCAGCGGCTAATGCTTTGGCGCGATTATGATAATCAATGGTTTGATCAGGTTCGCGTGGGTAATGCAGATTATTCTGATAAGGCCAATAAGCTCAGAGGCAGAGAGGGACATTGGATAAGAGTAAATCCCAAAAAAGCTTATGATGAATACAATCGTGATCAGCTAATGCTTTGGCATGATAATGGTACTCTTGATGGATTATGGTATCCTGATCTTGTTAGAGTATCTTTTGCTGACAAAGCAGGTAAACTCAGAGGTAGAAATGATGATCACTGGATAATGGTAAATCCAGCAGATCCCACCGATGCTAACAATTTTGATAAGCTAATGCTTTGGACTGCACCCAATAATTGGCATGATCTTGTTCATGTCGGAGCAGCTCTGCGTGTACAATGAAATTTGTGCCAGCTTCTTTTTTGAACGTCGTTGCGCTCATTGCGGTGACAATCAAAAAAGAAGCTGGCAGGGCCCCTGTACTGTTGGTCAGATTTTCACTGGTCAGGTGGTGAGTCTTACCATCGTAAACAAAGTTCTCGATATTCTGTTTTCATGGGTGCCTCCATTTTTGCGTGTTTAATATTTATGCATATCAATTTGATCAACTAAGACGAATACGGCCGAGCCATCTGCATCCACCATATAATATGCGCGATAGCTATTGCTTAGTCTTATTGATCTTAGTCCAGACAATTTACCTTTTAAAGGTTCGTCGTGAAATCCCTTTATTTTTCTTGTTTCCTCTAATCCAAATGTTGCTTTCTTATTGCAAAACCAAGTTGGTGTTTTTAAGATAAATCTTGCTTTGATAATACTGACTTTTTCTAAAGAAGAAGGACTGCATGCCCTTAACATCCTACATGGTTTCATGTTTAAAAAAGCAAAGAACATTTGCATATGAAAAAAATATCTATAACATCTATTCGCTGTTAGAAAAATCATCTCCTCAAAATATTTTAGATATTGGTTGTGATGATGGCGCTTTAACTCTAGCAGTTGGAGAACGAGCAGGTGTAAAAAATCTTTATGGCATTGAATGTATCCCTCATAGGGCCGCAATTGCTCGTGAACGAGGGATAGAGATTAAAGAGGTGACTTTAAAATCGGGAATAAAAATGCCCTATGAGGACAATTTTTTCGATCTTGTGCTTTCTAACCAAGTGATCGAGCATGTTGGTGATGTTGATCATTTTATGGAAGAAATTTATCGAGTGCTTGCACCCAATGGCCATGCAATTATCTCAACTGAGAATCTGTCCAGTTGGCATAATATTGCGGCACTGGTTCTTGGGTATATGCCCTTTTCTTTAACAAATATTACCAATAAAACTGCGGCATTGGGAAATCCCTTGGATTTTAATCATGGAAAATCATTTTGTTGGGAAGGAACTTCTTGGCAGCACATTCGCGTTTTTACTTTAAAGGGTTTGCAGCACCTCTTTTCGTTGCATGGGTTTAAGGTAGAGTCTGTTAAGGCATCTGGGTATTATCCTTTGGGAAATTGGGTATCAAGATTTGATCGAGCCCACAGTGCTTTCATTACTTTTAAAATCAAAAAAGAGTGCTTAGAGTGCTAAGCACTTCCTTGTTTTTGAAGCGTAGAGAGCAGGCCGCAAGCGGCCATGATGTCTTCACCACGGGAGGCGCGAATGGTGGTGATAATGCCTTTCTTGTTGAGTGCGGATTGGAACTCTTTTAGTTTTTCCTCGGAGGTGCCTTTGAGAGGGGAGTTGGGGATAGCGTGAAAGCGCATGAGGTTGATGTGAGCAGAAAGGCCATTTAAGAGTCGTGCCAGTTCATTCACATGTTTTTGGGAATCGTTTACGCCTGCAAATAAGATATATTCAAAAGAGATACGGGCCTGGTTTTTTTGAGCTTTTAAGACTTGAATGACTTCTTTAATGGGGTAGACATTTTGAATCGGCATTAGTTGCAGGCGTTCTTCATCGAAGGGGGAGTGTAAACTAACGGCGAGGTTGCACTTGGATTCTTCTAAGAAGCGGATCAGCGTTGGAATTACTCCGACGGTGGAAACGGTGATGCGCTTGGGACTCCAAGCGTAGGCATAATCGGCGGTCATGATCTCTATACTCTTGATGGTCTCACTGTAGTTATCGAGAGGCTCGCCCATGCCCATATAGACAATGTTGGTGAGCTGTTCACTTTCATCAATGGAGTAGATCTGGTTGATGATTTCGTTCGTGCTCAGTTGGCCTTGAAAGCCTTGTTTTCCGGTCATGCAAAAGAGGCAGCCCATTTTGCATCCCACTTGGGTGGAGACACATAAGGTGTAGTGATTTTCGTGGGGGATGAGTGCGCTTTCAATGCCGTTGCCTTTGGTGGTAGCAAAGAGATATTTTTTTGTTCCATCTACGGAAGCGTAGAGGTGTTGGTATTTTTTAGCTCCAATTTCGTAGTGTTCGCATAATTTTTGGCGATCGCCAAGGGAGAGGTTACTCATCTCTTCAATGCTGGTGACTCGTTTGCGATAGATCCAATCGGCGATTTGCTTGGCCGCAAAGGTGGGCATTGAGTGTTCTTGGGTAATCGCTTGCAGCTCTGTGAGTGTAAGTCCTAAAAGAGGTTTTTTTAATTCCATCAGAAATAAATCTCCGCCGAGATCAAGTTAAAAGGGACACCTTTACTTAAAAGGATGTCTCTCGTTTGTACCACCATCTCTGCACTTCCGCAAAGGTAGTAGTGGTAGTCTAAGGGGAGTTTGCTCGCATCGCAGTTCTGTAAGTAATCGCTTACTCTTCCTTGAAACAGTCCAGGGTAGGCGGAGTCTTGGCTTAGGCAAGGGATGTAATTTTTCTTTAGTTTGCTGCTGAAGATTTCGTGGCCGAGAAGGAGTTCCAAATTTTTTGCTCCATGGAGCAGTTTGACCTCTTGGAAGTGGTCGGTGCTTTTAATTTTTGAAAGAAAGGGTGCGATGCCAGTGCCTACAGCAATAAAATACGATTTCGATTTTGGAAAGATAAATTGTCCAAAGGGAGAGGAGCGATGCAATTCATCGCCGGCCTTGAGTGCGGCCAAGCGATTGGAGAGTTGTCCTTCCTTGGTAGTGTTGTAGTAAATTTGATAGCAGGTACTCTCTTCTGCTGTTTCTGCACTAGCAATACTGTAGAGTCGTGGAGGAATGGTATCGGGAGCTGTGGTGAGGGCCAGCAGTTGCCCGGCCATAAAGCGCTCTTCAGGTTCTCGGGTAAAGGAGAGGATAAAGTGGTTTTTATAAATTTCTATTTGATCCACTATTTTACTCTTGAACTTTAACGGATGGAGAGGGATATACATTGCTGTCATTCTTTTTATTCCTGCGTCTACTAAGTGGAAGCCTTTAATCCTTTATCTACTGCAAAAACTTACACCTAAGCAAATAAAAATGATGGGGATGCGCTTATCCTTCTATTTACAAAAACTATGACTACGCAGTGGAAGCAAACAATCAAGAGTTAGTTAGTGCACTATTTAGAAGGGAATAAAAGCGCTGAAAAAATAAGCAAAAATCAAAAAGATACCTGAAGATGCTTATCGCATTATAAGATAAAGCGATGAGATTTCAATTTTGCTTTTGACTAGAATCAATCGTGTAAGGGATTTTCAGCAGGAGATTAATACGATGAAAGCGGAAGTTTCAGATTTTTCAAGACGAGACTATAAATATGGGTTTGTAACTCCCAGTGAACAAGAGGAGTTCCCGCGTGGTTTAAGCGAAGAGATTGTGGCGATGATTTCAGAGCGGAAAGAGGAGCCAGGTTGGCTGCTCGATTTTCGGATCAAGTCCTACCGTCACTGGCTGACACAAAAGCAACCAACTTGGGCCAAGTTAAAGATTGCACCTATCGACTATCAGGGGATTACTTACTATTCAAAACCTAAAGTGATTGACCAAGAGTTAATGGATGCTTTTGAAAAATTGGGCGTGCCTTTACAAGAGAATAAACGCCTGGGCAACGTTGCTGTGGATGCAGTTTTTGATAGTGTCTCCATTGCCACTACTCACCAAAAAGAACTTTTATCCCATGGAGTGATTTTTTGTTCCATTTCAGAAGCGGTCAAGCACTATCCTGATTTGGTAAAAAAATATTTGGGAAGTGTTGTTCCATATAGTGACAATTTTTTTGCAACACTTAATTCGGCAGTCTTTACCGATGGCTCTTTTTGTTTTATTCCCAAGGGCGTTGCCTGCCCTTTTGACCTCTCCACCTACTTTCGGATCAATGCCGCCAAGAGTGGGCAATTTGAGCGTACACTGATTGTGGCAGAAGCGGGGAGTTCGGTTAATTATCTTGAAGGGTGCACGGCCCCAGCACGCGATGAGAATCAGTTGCATGCAGCAGTGGTGGAGTTAGTGGCGCTCGACCGCGCAGAGATTCGCTATTCGACCATTCAAAATTGGTATACTGGGGATGAACAAGGTGTTGGCGGTGTTTATAATTTTGTAACCAAGAGAGGAAAATGCTTGGGGTATCGTTCGAAAATTTCTTGGACACAAGTAGAGGCGGGTGCTGCAGTTACTTGGAAATATCCTAGTTGCATGCTTATTGGTGATGAATCGCAAGGACAATTTTATTCGGTGGCACTCACCAATAGTAAGATGCAGGCAGATACTGGTACGAAAATGATTCATGTTGGAAAACGAACAAAAAGTTTAATTGTCGCCAAAGGAATTAGTGCCAATGAGGCCAGCAATACTTATCGAGGAATGGTAGTGATGATGCCCTCAGCGAATGGGGCCAGGAATTTTTCTCAATGCGATTCCATGTTGATTGGAGCAGCGTGTGCGGCCAATACTTTTCCGCATATTGATGTTCGCAATCGTAATGGTACGGTCGAGCATGAGGCCTCTACCTGCAGAGTGAATGAGGAGCAACTACTTTATTTGCAAACACGTGGGATCAGTAGAGAAATGGCCGTGTCGATGATTATCAATGGTTTTTGTAAAGAGGTGTTTAAAACTTTGCCCTTAGAGTTTGCAGTGGAAGCGATAAAATTAATTGAAGTTAAATTGGAAAATAGTGTGGGATAGAGCTATATGTAAGGAGTGTTGTCTATGTTGAATGTAAACGATTTGAGTCTGGTTATTAAAGAGGGAAACATTCCTCTGCTAAAAAAATTAAATCTCGATATTATGCCGGGTGAAGTTCATGCCATTATGGGCACTAACGGTTCAGGGAAGAGCACTTTTGCCAAGTGTTTAATCGGGCATCCCGATTATCAGGTAACTGCCGGAGTGCTCAACTACACCTATTGCGGTGAAGTTTTTGATTTAAATAGCTTAGAAGTGCATGAGCGTGCTCACAAAGGTATCTTCTTGGCGTTTCAATATCCCATTGAAATTCCCGGGGTGAGCAACGAAATTTTTTTGCGAGAATCGGTTAATGAAGTGAGAAAGGCCAATGGCAAGATCACGCTTGATCCTTATGACTTTGCAAAATTAGTAAGAGAAAAGATGAAACTTTTGGGAATCGATGAGAGCTTTTTACAACGAGAGGTTAATGGTGGGCTTTCAGGAGGAGAAAAAAAGAAGAATGAAATTTTACAAATGTTGCTTTTAGAACCCCAACTGGCCATCCTTGATGAGAGCGACTCAGGTCTTGATATCGATGCTTTAAGGATGGTCGCTGCTGGTATTAATCATTTTCGTTCACCAGAAAACGCTGTGATCTTGATTACACACTATCAGCGACTCTTAAATTATGTTCGTCCCGATTTTGTGCATATTATGCATGAAGGTGCCATCATTAAGAGTGGGGGGCCTGAACTTGCTTTGCAAGTCGAGGATGCAGGATACGATTGGCTTACAGGAGTTGGTGTATGAACATATTGCATGCCAAACAGGCCCCTTTAGAGGAGAAACTTTTGATCTTAGAAAATCAAATGAGTCTCCATGAGCAAGGTTCACTTTTATGGAAAAAGTTTAAGAGCAAGGGATTTCCTCACAAAAAAGATCCCCAATGGAGGCATACTAATCTATCGCCGCTAACGGAGAGTTCTTTTATCATGGTGCCTAAAGTGACTATGCCCCAAGAGCATACTATTGTGATGGTCGATGGTAGTCCCTCTTTCTTTGAGCATAGTGAGCAGTTTAGTGTAAGTTTAGAAGAGGTTAATTTTTCTGTTAATAATAAGAGTATTAGTGATGAAGATAGTTTCTCCCTTTTTCATCGCGCGATGAACTCCAAGGCCATGGTGATTCGTGTTCCTAATAAGATTGTCGTAAACAGGCCCATCCATATTATCTGGACAACTTCAGAACAGGTGGCGGATGGAGTTACCTTTCCTGCTTTGGAACTGCATCTTGGTGAAGAGAGTGAGTGTAGCGTGATAGAGAGCTTTGTTTCAAATTCAGCGAAAAGCTATTTTAATAATCCGCTTTCGTTACTGCACGCTCATCGAGGAAGTAAGCTTTACTACTATCGAGAACAAAATGAGGGAGAGCACGCTTCCCACATTGGATACACCTATCTCGATGTTCGTAGTGATGCTTTTGTTAGTAGTTTTATTTTTTCTAAAGGGGCAAAATTATCACGACATACCCTCTTCTCTTCGCTACACCATCTGGGAAGTGAAGTTTATTTAGCAGGACTTGCCTTGCATGCCAAAGAACAACAAGGGGATCACTATCTAGCATTAGAACATCACTCCCCTCATACCAAGAGTGAACAGTTTTATAAAGGGATTTATAGTGGAAGTGCTCATGGGGTGTTTGCTGGTAAAGTGATGGTAAAACCGGGAGCGATGCCCATTGTAAGTTACCAGCAAAATCAAAATTTACTGTTAAGTCCAGATGCCCATGTCGATAGCAAGCCAGAGTTGGAGATAAATGCCGACGATGTTAAGTGTTCGCATGGATCAACCGTGGGACGCATGAGTGCGGAAGAGCTTTTATACTTACAAAGCCGCGGCCTTTCGAGCGAGCGTGCTCACCTCTTATTAGTCAAGGCCTTTGCTAGCGAAGTGATTAAGCGTTCAGTTCGTGAAGAAGAGTTACAAGAACATTTTTTTCATCAAATTACAGAATTTATGAAGAAGGAAAAAAGCTGTGAGGTTACTTAAAAATTTTGAATCGTACCGACATGATTTTCCCGCTCTCTACCAGGAGGTTCATGGCCATGACCTTATCTACTTCGATAATGCCGCCACAACGCTTAAACCTATGGTGGTGATTAATGAGGTCATGAATCACTACTACGCCGATACCTCCAATGTTCATCGGGGAGTGCACACGTTAAGTGAGCGAGCAACACTAAAATTCGAAGCAGCTCGTGAGTCTGTGCGCACATTCATTGGGGCTGCCTCTCTTTCGGAAATCGTCTTTACCAGTGGAACCACAGAGAGTATTAATTTGCTGGCACACTCTTTTGGTGATGCCTTTATTGCAAGCGAAGATGAGATCATTATCACGGCAATGGAGCACCATTCGAATATTGTTCCTTGGCAGTTGTTAGCGCAGAGGAAAGGGGCCATACTGAAGGCCCTCCCCATGAATGAATGCGGTGAACTTGCTTGGGATTTGCTTGCAACCATGATCACGAGTCGCACGAAACTTTTATCCCTGACCTTTGTCTCCAACGCCATTGGAACCATTAATCCTATAAAGGAGATCATCGCTTTGGTTCGCAGCGTGGCCGGAACAAAGGTGAAAGTGGTTGTTGATGCTGCTCAGGCAGTTGCACACCTCCCTCTTGATGTTAAAGATTTAGATTGTGATTTTTTGGTTTTTTCTGGACATAAAGTTTTTGCAGCAACCGGGGTTGGTGTTCTCTATGGCAAAGAGGCACTTTTAGAGAGTATGCCTCCCTATAAGGGGGGCGGACATATGATTCGCAAAGTGAGTTTAGAGAAGAGTAGCTTTGCCGATCTCCCTGATAAGTTTGAAGCAGGTACGCCAGCGATCGAAGGGGTGATCTCATTAGGAAGTGCTTTGAATTATCTGCAAAAAATTGGCATCGAGAACATTCGTACCTATGAGGAGGAGTTGGCGGCCTTTGCTGAAGCAGAGCTGTCTGCACTACCCTTCATAAGAGTGATTGGCAAGGCCAGCTGTAAGGCCGCGATTCACTCCTTTGTCATCGAAGGAGTACATCCTCATGACATCGGCACTTACTTAGATCAAAAAGGGATTGCTATTCGTAGTGGACACCACTGTGCGGCCCCTTTGATGGAATTTTTTGGAGTTGTGGCCACGGCACGTATCTCCTTTGCCTTTTATAACCGTTTGGCCGAAATTAAAATTTTAAGAAATGAATTAATTAAAATGTGGGAGTTTTTTCATGGACAATCTTTATCAAGAGCTGATCTTAGAGCACAATAAGAACCCTCGAAATTTTGGCGAACTCAAAGAGGGTGAATGTTTAAAACAAGAGGGACTAAACCCCTTGTGCGGTGACCGCCTTATCGTAAGCTTAAAATTAAGCGAGGATGGCGAGCAAATTATTGAAGACGTCAAAATTAGGAGCGATGGTTGTGCCATCTCCAGGGCCTCGGCCTCGATGATGAGTGAAGCGATCAAAGGAAAAACTGTCAAGGATGCCATTGCCATTTTTCATGAGTTCCACGACCTCTTACTAAAAAAGCATGATCCCAGCGTTTGTCCTCACTTAGGAAAACTGGAGGTCTTTAGCAACATCTGGAAATACCCTTCGCGAGTGAAATGCGCCGCCCTCCCCTGGCATACCCTCAATGAAATCATGGAGCAGACATCGAAACCTGGCCAGTCAACCTCTGAATAGTAAGAGCATTGCCATTTAGATTAGAAGTCGATAAGTTATCTTTTATGACTTACTTAAAAAGAGATATCACTGTTCTCTACTTTTTGTCGCTTTTCGCCTATTTTTTTTTAGTGGTGATGGTCAACCATCAGCAGGTATTGACTCCGGAAGAGATGACGGTCGCTTTTATTGATCCTCTCTTTTTAGAGATGCGCCTACAGCTGGATCACTATAGCACCAATTTTGGAGGACACCTCTTCTACTGGTTTGGCCATAAACTCTTTCCCTTTGGTGATCTCTTTTATGGAAGGTGGTGGAAGGCGATCTTTATGTCGCTTGCACCTGTACTCTTTTACCTGATTGCGTACAAGCGCTATGAGCTTAGTCGGCAAAGTGCTTTTATGGGAGCACTACTCTTTATGCTGATGCCAGGAGTGTCCGGCTTTGCTTGGATCGAGGTAGAAATGGGACTGGAGCTGCTTCTTGGTATGCTCGCCTTTTATCTTTGTGGGCCTGGAAGTGTACGCGCCCTCTGCTCCGGTTTTATTCTGGGATTTGCGCTTATAAGTTATGGAGGTGCTATTCATTTTTTGCCTTTGCTGCTTTTAGAGCTTTGCTTTAGTCGTGAGCAGCGCTTGAGGCAGCTTACACTTTTTGTGTTAGCACTTTTGGCGGCAGTTGCTATTCCTTTGCTTTGGTGGATCGATCCCTATGCGATTTTAAAGGGCGGTGGAGATTTTGTAGTGGCACACCCTGGGGTGGCGTTAAAAGAGCTCTTTCAAGAGTTATTTCTTCATAATATTGGTAGCTACTATTTTTTCACTCGCTTTTCGGCCATAGGATCAAAATTGCTTCTACCCTATCTTCTCTTGGGTGCGATATTGTTGGCCTTGCGTTTACCGGTGAAACGCTCCTTACCGCTGATGGCGATGATACTCTTTGCTTTTATCCTCTATGCGTTCACTGGAGGGGTAAAAGGCATGCGAAGGTTAATCCCGCTGATGTTTCCTTTTGCACTCATGGTAACTTTTGCCTTAGAGATGATAGCTCAAAAGCAGCTAACAATACCGTTTTCCAAAGTTGTGAGGTCGGCATTGATGGTATTTCCGCTTATCGTCCTTTTAACGGTTTTAGTGCAAATGGGGAGTGATTTTTATCGCAAAAAAGTGGTTTTGCCGGAGGATGTGAGTGTAAAACTAAATGAATCATTCGAGGAGACGGTCAAGCTTTCTGATCCCTTTGGTTCGCTTGCTATCGTGCATATGCGTGCAAGGTTTGCGAGTGATGAAGCAAAGTTAGCGCAATTTGCTTTAGAGAAAATTAGGAAAACTTATTTAGCAAAACCTAGCGAGATTTTTGCTTGTAGGCCCTCGCTGCTTTGTCTTCGTCACCAATGAGCAAGGAAGCTGTTATAATATCTCTTTTATTTGTAGTTTCGTTTCGCAGTTGCTCATAACTCTAAGCGCGAGGGTGCCGCCGGCAGACATTTGGGACGCACTTCTCACCAATAGATGCATGCTAGTTATTCCAAGTCTAAATAGTTGTTCACCCTTCAAAAATTGTTATGTATATTTTATTTTGTGGTTGTTGCCCTTAATCTTAATTTGATAGTTGAGATGTTATATTAATAGGTGTCACTGGTGCCAAGTATGAATATAGTCTACAGAATCCATGCTGTACGCAGAATGTTTGAAAGGGATATTTCAGAGGAAGAGGTTTTAAGAGTACTTACCAGTGGAAAGATTATTGAAGATTATCCAGCTGACGAACCATTTCCTAGTTGTCTGAAGTTAGCTTTTTGTGAATCAAGGCCAATTCATGTTGTAGTTGCAGAAGATTCTACTCAAGATTCACTGATTGTGATTACTGCTTATGAACCTGATCTGACCTATTGGCAACCAGGTTTTGAGCAAAGGAGAAAGTAAGTTATGAAGTGTGTAATCTGTAAGCATGGTGAAACGATTCCAGGAGAGATGACGACCACATTTGAAAGAAACGACACAATTGTTGTCGTCAAGGGAGTGCCGGCAGAAGTTTGCAGCAGTTGCGGAGAAGGGTATATTTCTCAAGAGACGACCAAAAAATTACTAAAAATTCTTAGCGAGGCGGTGAAGCAAGGCGTTCAGCTTGATGTGCGAAAGTATGTTGCTGCTTAATTCGTACCCAAAAGTACCCAAAAGGTGCCAGCACACTTTTGGTGGCCATCGAGAAGAAAGCTTTAAAATCTATAAGAAAATTAGTTGACTTAAACTATGGGTGGTAGGTTTTCCAGCCGGGAGGGTTGTTACGGCCCCAGATAAAACCAATTTGCGGAGAAATTTTGATAGAGACGATGGGTGCGGGAATGGCAAAGACGATATCGATTCCAAAACGCACCCATAAGGAGTTGAAGAAGAAGCTTTGATCTGGGCAAAAGAGCAGCTTCTCTTCGCTGACCGTAGGATCATCAGAGAGTGCTTCACCCATGCTTTTTAGTTGTTGATCCAGCTCTGAAACAAATTTTTTCATCTGTTTTTCATAGGCAAAGCTGGGTGTGCTAAAGGTAATGAAAAGTAGTAACGTTATTAAAGGCAGTAAATATTTCATAATCTTTATCCTCTTTTTTATTGGTTCATTTGTTTATCTATTTAGCTCGGTTAAATTCTAATTCGATTTGTGAAATTCCACTGACCGTTGCTACCCCAACCGTGCCTGTGAGTGAAAGTGCAAAACCAGACCACACTCTAAAAATCTCCCATTTGCTACGTTCACCGCGTTTCTCCTCTCGCTTCGTGATGATGTTGGTGAAGTAGCGAGCAATGCGAACCGATTTTTTAAGACCGTTTTGAAAACGGGCAGAGTTAACACGATAGAGTGCACGGCCCATCAGCGATTTGTTATCACCGTTTAGCGATGGAGTTGCTGGAACAAATTTATAAGGAATACCTTCACTCTTTGCAAGTTGGATATAATCTGGTCTGGCCGCAGCTTCCACCCAGATGCTTTCATCAACTGCTGCAGTTAAACTTTTGTTGTCGAGGTTTTTGTTGGGGCAGACATCGCTTTTGAAATAGAGGTGGCCAATAGCAGAGCCGCTAAGTTTTGCAACATGGACTGTGCCCCCTGCACTCATGCCAATCGCCACGCGGATACCATTAAACTGGATGGGGTTATTTTCATTTTCAGCAGTGGCCGCGATCTTTTCAATATTGGAGATCATGGCATTTACAAATTTGCCAAGTTCTGTTTTATCACTGCTTGCACCAGTGCTGCTGTTGCTTTTATTGTTGTTGTCGCGCTCAAGACGTGCCCACTCCATTCTGACGAAGACTTCACCACCCATGGAGACGGTGACTGCTGGAGCAACCATTACAGTACCACTTGCTGTAAGTACCAGGTCGGTACGAAATTTATTGGCCCACCAACATCGATCATTAGCACTCTTAAGATTGCTTAGGTCTTTTACGACGGCACGAAAATTTTTAGCGGCAACGTGAACATCGTCGCGAAATTTTTTAGGGTCACTCACTTTTTTACTGGCAAGGGCCAATTTAATCGCTGGTTCTAATTCGCTTGTAAGCTGAGAATCACTCATGCGTGGAGAGATGGCAACGGTTGGAGTGCTTTCTGTCGGCGGTTGCAGCTCTTTATTATTGGGTAAAATTTTCTTGCGCCACCAGAGGTGTAGTGAGGTGGTTCCCTTCCCTGTAATCAGTCCCATAAGACCAGAGGAGCTTACGGTAAAGAGCGTACTGATCCAGGTTAAACGCCAATGTTTTTTGGGAGCAAGAGTTTTGTCATCGGAAGCTTCGGTGGTTGAGGAGGAGAGGCGACTCATAATCTCTTCATTGGTATCCATCACGCGTTCGAAGGACCTGGAGAGGCGAGGGTTGCCCGCTTCCACTTCACCACTGGCAGCGGTGGCGGCAAGACTCTTATTGGCCATATTGTCTTCGGGAAGTTTGTACCAACTGTCGGGAAGGTGGCCAGGATCGCCGTCAAAATATCCCTCATCGCTTGCATTGGCAATGATAGCAGGGGTGGAGAAGAGGAAAAATAATAATAGCAGTGTGATATACTTTTTCAAGGGTTACTCCTTACATTGTTGAAAGTTGCTTACATTTTAGAAAAATAAAGGTAGAGCGATGCCGAGCCTTCAATACCCACGACCAGAGGAATTTTGGCACTGGCCCCAACAGAAATTCCAACATAGAACATTTTAAGTTCCCAGCTGGGATAGACGGTGCGATTCTTTTCAAGAGTATCGATAACTTTTTCATCCATCTCGTTTAAGAGTTTTGCAGTTTGAGTGGAGTAACCTCGATAGGGAATGAAGGTAACTTTTTCGTTGCCATTCTCATCGAGCTTAATCAGAGGAATTTGTTTACGAAAGAGGCAAGAACTAGAGAAGAGAAGAGTTAGTAACAACATTGTTACCAATGGTAATTTTTTAAGCATGCACTTTACTCCTTGCTACAAAGAATCAATTGTAAGTGGCCAGAAAATAGATGGTATTAAACTATAAAATAGGACTATAAATATTATCAGTCAAAGTCAAAAGATTAATCATTTTTGGAACGAAGAGTCTGATAGGCGGAGGAGGACATGACCTCATAAAAAGCGTTCACCACCTTTTCTGCTGCAACGTATGGTAGCTCCTCTCCTGAGAGCACACGCTCTTTGGTTTGGTGAAGAATTTTTTTCATCTCCTTGCTCTCTTTGAGATCGCAAAGGATCTTCTCTTCCGAGGCCTTCCACAGCCAAACCAGCAGCTGATCGCGGCGCTTGCGATGAAAGTCGTCACTACTAGCAGTGAGCTTTTGTTTTAGGACTTCAATGTAAGAGATGATCTCCTTCATCCCCATGCTGTAAAGGGCACTACAGGTGAAGGTGGACTCCTCCCAATGTTTTTTCCTTGCTAAAATGGAGAGGGCGCGAATGTACTCGAGTTTGATCGCGGCAGCACGATCTTTTAAAATACCATCGGCCTTGTTGATGATCAGGATATCGGTCATCTCCAAGATACCGCGCTTGATCCCTTGCAGTTCATCACCGGCGGCAGGAATCACCAAGAGGAGAAAGAGATCCACCATCTCGGAGACAATCACCTCCGATTGGCCCACTCCCACCGTCTCCACCAAGATGTAATCGAAACCAAAGGCCTCACATAAAATGATCGCTTCGCGCGTTCGTGGGGCCACTCCACCTAAGCTCCCTTGAGTGGGGGAGGGGCGTACAAACGCCTTATCGTGCGCACTCAATTTGCGCATGCGAGTCTTGTCTCCAAGAATACTACCACCGCTTAAGTTGCTACTGGGATCGATAGCGAGCACTGCTACACTCTTTCCCTCCTCGATAAGGGCCATGCCAAAACTTTCGATAAAGGTGCTTTTACCTCCACCTGGAATGCCACTGATTCCCAGGCGAATGGAGGGAGCTCGCAAGCAAAGCTCCTTGGAGGTCATAATCAGGTGTAGTAGTTCGCGGGCCAACACTTGCTTTTCAGGAAGATCACTTTCAACAAGGGTGATTGCTCGTCCAAGCATACTGACGTTTTGTTTTAAGATGCCTTGGTAAAAATCAGTTGCATGTATCATTTAAGGAGGAGCTCCCTTAAAAGTGTGTGTGCAGAGGTGGTAATGGGAGTTCCAGGACCAAAGATGAGAGTGGTGCCTTCGCGATAAAGCTCTTCATAATCACCAGGAGGGATCACCCCACCCGCCACAATCATGATATCGTCGCGATCATATTTTTTAAGCTCCTCACGCAGGCGTGGAATCAGTGTCAGGTGTCCTGCTGCAAGGGTGCTGACACCAATAATATGCACATCATTTTCCACTGCCGACTTTGCAGTCTCTTGGGGTGTTTGAAAAAGTGGGCCTACGTCGACATCAAAACCGAGATCGGCAAAAGCAGAGGAGACAATCTTTTGCCCGCGATCGTGTCCATCTTGTCCCATCTTTGCAATTAAGATGCGAGGACGGCGTCCATCACGCTTTTGAAACTCCTGTAAGAGTTTTTTTATCTCCTCCAATTTCTGCAAGGTGGCACTATTATCACTTTGATCGCTTTTAAGACTAATCTCTTTGGCGTAAACCCCAGAGACACTGGTGATAGCACCATCATAGCGGCCAAAAACTTTTTCGAGAGCATTACTAATTTCACCGACAGTGGCCTTGGCACGAGCTGCAGTGATGGAGAGTTCGAGCAGGTTGCCTTCTCCTCGCTCACACGCATTGGTAAGTGCTTCCAGGGTACGCGTGACTTCCGCTTGATTGCGTTCACTCTTTAAACGGTGAAGGCGCTCAATCTGACAAGCACGTACGCGCGAATTATCTACACGTAGGATAGGAGGAAAATCGCTCTCGTTAGCGGTGTATTTGTCACAAAATTTATTCACGCCCACAACTACTTGTTCGCCACTATCGATGCGTGCTTGCGTGCGCGTGGCCGCCTCTTCGATGCGCATTTTAGGAATGCCCAGTTCAATGGCGCGAACCATTCCTCCCAAATTTTCAATCTCACGAATGTGTACGCGCGCTTTGGTGATGAGTTCGTTTGTCAGCGCCTCCACATAGTAACTACCACCCCAAGGATCGATCGCCTTGGTGGTGTTGGTCTCTCTTTGCAAGAAGAGTTGTGTATCACGTGCAATCTTGGCACTAAAAGCAGTCGGCAGGCCTAGCGCCTCATCGAGGGAGTTGGTATGCAGCGACTGTGTTTGCCCATGGGCCGCGGCCATGGCCTCGACACAGGTGCGAGAGATATTATTATAAATTGCTTTAGCAGTTAAACTCCATCCTGAAGTTTGCGAATGGGTTCGTAGCATTAGCGATTTGCTACTCTTGGGATTAAAGGTTTGTACCATCTCCGACCAGAGGGTGCGTGCGGCCCTCAGTTTTGCCACCTCCATAAAGTAGTTCATGCCTATAGCGAAGAAGAAGGAGAGGCGAGGAGCAAAGGCATCGATGTCGATGCCGGCAGCAAGACCGGTGCGAATGTATTCAAGTCCATCGGCCAAGGTGTAAGCTAGCTCGAGATCGGCGGTCGCACCCGCCTCTTGCATATGATAACCCGAGATGCTGATGCTGTTAAATTTTGGCATCTCTTTGGCGGTAAAGGCGATGATGTCGCCAACGATCTTCATCGAGGGGGCCGGTGGATAGATAAAGGTGTTGCGAACAATAAACTCTTTTAAAATATCATTTTGAATGGTGCCGCTTAAGATGGAGCGAGAGGCCCCTTGCTCTTCGGCGGCCACAATATAAAGGGCCAAGATAGGGAGAACCGCCCCATTCATAGTCATCGAGACGCTAGTTTTAGCGAGCGGAATTCCCTCGAAGAGAATGCGCATATCAGAGAGGGAATCGACAGCAACTCCGGCCATTCCTACATCGCCCTCAACGCGCGGATGATCGGAGTCGTAGCCTCGGTGAGTGGCGAGGTCAAAGGCCACAGAGAGACCGGTTTGCCCTTGGGCAAGTGAATTTTTATAAAAAGCGTTGCTCTCCTCCGCAGTGGAAAAGCCGGCGTATTGACGAATCGTCCACGGGTTGGAGGTGTACATGGTCGCATAAGGGCCACGCAAGAAAGGAGCAAATCCGGGAAGCGAATCGAGGTGGGGGATTTGTTCGATATCACGCTTATCATATTTTCTTTTAATGGTGATCCCTTCTGGGGTGATCCAATGGTTCATAGTGAATTCCTTTGTTGGTTTTCGCTTTTAGCATTAGCTTTAGCGGCGAGGTCGATGTGTTTACGCTTTTCCCAGAAGGAGACCATTCCGCCTTCACCTTCAATCAGTGCAAGCTCTTCAGCTACTTTGCAGGAGAGTTCGCTGTAGAGGTGCTCAAGATAGTAGCTGCCACTGGCGGGATCGCAAACTTTTGAAAGGTGTGCCTCTTCGTTTAAAACGTGAAAAGTATTGATTGCCATAAAGCGAGTCAGTGCTTGGTGTTTTTCATCATGGCCAATCAGTGTGCAAAGGGTGCTATCGGCATTGCCAACCAGTGCTGCCCATACTCCTGCAGTTCCGCGAAGGGTGTTGCTCCAGACATCTTGAGGATCAAACTCTCGGAGTGAGGGACATGCATGAATCCTTATAGGCATGTGAACCGAATTTGATTCAGATATCTCTTCGCTTAGCATTTGGGTAAAGAGATCGCGTAATACCCTGATCTTGGTAAGCGACAAAAAGAAGTCGCTACCAACACTGACGGAAAAGAGAAACTGTTCGGCAACCGCTTGGGATTTTAGTCGGATATTTTTTCCCGCTTCTCGTTTTAAGACTTGCAGGTAGTGTTTGGCAGTGGCCAAGGCGTAACTCAATTCTAAAACGGCGTTTGCTCCGGCCTCCTCATATTGGGCCCCATTAACAAAGATCGATTGCACCGAGGATTTAAACTCATCCATGGCAATAAAAGCGATGTGCGCCATCTGCTGCTCCATCTCCCTTAATTTTTGATCGATTGAAACCAGGGGAAGATCTTTGCGTATCAGTGTCCCTAGGGGATCGATGCCGAGAGAGCCTTCAAACTCATACTCCATGTAGGCCTTGCGAAACTCCACATACCAGCGTTCGAAATTTTCATCGGGAAGCAGGGCGAGACGAAGATTTTTCATTGGAAAAAGTTCACGATGGCCATCAAGGCATGCGACAAGCTCTCTAAAGGTGTTGATCGATAGTGCTTGTGTTTCTTTGCGAACATCGATCCAGAGTTCGCCTACCCCATTGACAACTTCTAACAAGATGGCTTCAAAATCGTTAGCGCCTTTGATCGCTTGTAGTGAGCTTGCACACAGAGGTGTCTGTGTTGTGCTAATGCTGCTTGCAGTGCCTGCTGTGCTTGTTGTAGGTCGATCAAGGTAGAGAGGTTTTAGCTTTAAAACTCCCTCCAGGCCTTTGGGAGAAAAATCGAGTTTACTTGCATTTTCTCCAACTGCTTTTTCCCATTTTTCCATAGTCATTGTTATTAATCCTTTAAGCTTTTAAGGGTAGGCCAGCTTTTGAGAGTTCGCTTACAATCTTCTCTTCACCCGCTTTGATCTCTTCCCCGCTGAGTGTTTTTTCGGGATTGTAAAATACTGACCGTAGTGTTACTGCCTTATCACCATTTGCCAGTGAAAAGAGCGTCAGCACTTTTACTTCACTGAGCTCTTTTATTTTGCTCTCTTTGACGATTTTTATAATCTCTTCCACCGGTTTATTTCCAGGCGCAACCACGGTGCAATCAAAATTGGCAGAGGGGAATTTTGGTAGTGGTTTGAAGAGCATCTTCTCTTTGCTCTCACGATCTTGAAAAGCGGAAAGATCAACTACGGCCAGTACCAACTCTCCTCGAATTTTAAAGTTCCTCAGTGCCATGGGAGCAACGCTCATGATGGCCCCAACAATACTACCTTGAACCAACAAATTGTAAAATTGGTGAGGATGTTTTCCAATCCAAGCTTCGGGAATAAACATCGAGCTGTTTTGTAATTTAGGACTTTTTTGATAATCGAGTAGAAAATCGCATTTCACTTTAACGCTCTTGAAGAGATTTTCTATGGTGTTTAGAAGATCGGAAAAGAGCACTTGTTCGCGATGAAAAAAGGCGACACCTAAATGGTTGCGCTCACTAAAGTTTGTGCCCGCAGGGAAGACACGCCCCATCTCAAAAAATTTAAAACTCTCATAACTTTTTTGATTAAGCGCCGTAGTTGCCAGCATCGAAGGAATCAAGGAGGGGCGCATGCGATCGGCCTCGCGCGAGAGCGCATTTAAGAGTACCAACTCTTCACTTTGAGCAGGAAAGCCGGCACTTTGTAATAGTTTTTCTCCAATCAGTGGATAGGTGTAAACTTCGAGTGCGCCTCCATGTTGTACCATGAAATCTTGGACTTTCCGATGGAGAGTTTTAGCGGGGGAGAGGCGAACCGGTTTTATAGGTGCAAGTGGAGAGATGGGAGTGATAGAGTTGTATCCAATCATGCGTCCAATCTCCTCCGCGATACAGGCCATGCACTCAATATCTTTAGTGGCACGAACGCTAGGAACTACAATGTGCAGTTTTTGCGGATCACTGTTACTAGGATTGCTAACGTTAAAATCGAGTGAGCGTAAAATGAGATCGATCTCCTCTTTCGGAACTGTTTTTCCAAGGTAGTTGCAAATCTCCTGGTAGCTGGTATCAATCGTCAGTGGAGGAGCGTCGAGTTCTCCCGGGGCCGCATCGGATTCGATGCTACCAATGGCGTGTGCCTCTGTGCAAAGCTCTTTTACTAGTTCATATGCTCTCAGTAATGTGCGCTTAAGCATTTTGCTGTCGAGAGATTTTTCGTAACGTTGAGAGGAGTCGCTACGAAGCCCAAGGCGTGAGGAGGTTTTTCTCACCTCATGCGCTTTCCAGTTGGCCACCTCAATTAAAATCTGAGTGGTGTTTTCATTGACACCACTTTCCGCTCCACCCATAATTCCTGCGATCACCAGAGGGCGTTTGCAATCGGCAACCACCGTGTCGGTCGCTGTAAGTGTGCGCTCTACTTCGTCGAGTGTACGTAAGACACATTCGCGACCTGTTCTCTTGATGATGATCTTATCCCCATGCAGTTGACTGCGATCAAAGATATGCAGAGGAATTCCCAGCTCGAGCATGACATAGTTGCCAATGTCCACCATGTTGTTGATAGGCCGTAATCCTACACTGCTAAGCCTGCGTGCCAGCCACCGTGGTGAGGGAGCAACCTTTATATTGTCCACGCTAAGTGCATAGTAAGCAAGGCCAGCACTTTCACCCTCTAATACAGGACGTAGAGGAGAGGCGTGACTATTTTTGATACTGGATAAAATATTTTCTTCCCACTTTTGATCAAAACGCTCAGTGTGAAATTTAGCACCCTTTGCACGATAGATGGTTGCAATCTCTCTGGCCATTCCATAGTGTCCCCAAAGGTCGGGCCTATGGGTGATCGATTTATTATCGATATTTAAAATCATATCGTGGCGTTCGCCAAAATATTGTTCTAGTGATTCCCCGAGAGGCGCATCCTCTGCAAGCTCCAGTAGACCACTCGCCTCACTGCTGATTCCGAGTTCGGCCGCTGAACAAAGCATCCCTTCCGAGAGCACGCCACGAATCTTTTTTGCTTCCAAGGTTATTCCATTCGGAAGAGTCACCCCAATAGGTGCATGCGGAACTTTCATCCCCACGCGCACATTAGGCGCCCCACACACCACCTCACCTGCAGGAGAAAAATCGGCGTTAAAACTAAAGCTCACCAAATTTAATTTTTCTGCTTCAGGATGCTTACGCATGGCCACCACTTTTGCCACTCGAATCTTGGGCCAATGACTGCCAGAGGTCTCTACGCCCTCAACTTCACAAGTGGAGAGAGTGACATCATTCATGAAATCACGCTCGCTAATCGCATGCTTTAATTCAACAAAATCTTTGATCCAATCGTATGATATAAGCACAGTGCTGCTCCTTTAATTTTCTTTCTTTAATTAAATAATTAATAAGCTTTAAATTGTGAGATAAAACGTAAATCGCCTGCGTGAATGAGACGAATATCGTCGATCACATACCTCATCATGACCAAGCGATCGAGGCCTAGCCCAAAGGCAAAGCCTTGATACTCGCTGGGATCGATCTTGCCTGCACGAAGCACATTGGGATGAACCATGCCACAAGGGAGCAACTCCACCCAGCCAAGTTTCTTACAAACC
Source organism: Oligoflexia bacterium (assembly GCA_015231955.1). Classification (GTDB taxonomy): domain Bacteria; phylum Bdellovibrionota; class Bacteriovoracia; order Bacteriovoracales; family Bacteriovoracaceae; genus JADGAN01. Next base: position 44,595 of record JADGAN010000017.1, read on the forward strand.
GAGCAACCTTTGCCTTGGCAGATCAGACATTTAATGTCCAACTCAAAGCCAGGCTCCACAAAGGGAAAGAAGCCGGGGCGTAGTCTTACATCCACATCACGACGGAAAATTTCCGAAAGCAGCGTCTTCATAAAATAGATCAAGTGGGAGACAGAAATGCCTTTGTCCACCATCATCCCTTCCAGTTGGTGAAAGACCATCTCGTGAGAGGCATCGGTGCGTTCACAGCGAAAAACTTTTCCAGGGCCTACAAATTTAAAGGGCGGTTTATGCATCTCCATTCCATGCACTTGGATGGTGCTAGTGTGAGTGCGCAAAAGGTGTTTTTTATCGGGAAACCAAAAGGTGTCTTGCATATCGCGTGCTGGATGATCGGCTGGAACATTGAGTGCAGTAAAGTTATGGTGATCATCCTCGATATAAGGGCCATCGAGCACCTCAAATCCCATGGAAATAAAAATATCCTCAATCTCACGTTGAACGATGGAGACTGGGTGTAACCCCGCACTGTTTAGGCCCATCTCTCTATTGGAGTTGCGCAGAGTGATATCGATCCACTTTTCTTCGAGTGCACGATTCATCTCATACATCTCTAGCTCTTCAAGCTTTTCTTTGATGAGTAGTTCCATCTGATCTTTATAGGTGTTACACTGTTGACCGATCTCTTTTTTGACTTCGATGGCCACATCTTTGAGTGATTTAAGGATTGTCGAGAAAGGGCCATTCTTTCCAAGGTACTTCGACTTTAGGTCGAGTGCCTCCGCCCTATTCTTGAGTTCTTTTGCTTTGTTTAAAAATTCATCAAAGAGTTCGTGTGGGGTTTTGTGGTGGTCATTGTTATGGTTGTTGTGTGAACTAGAATCACTCATGAGTGCTTGCTCTCCTCTTTTTTACTTTAGTCAAAATGTGAGATGAACACTCTTTATCTATCACTCTCACCAAATTTTATCTAGTCGCAAAACCAAAAAAGCTTCACAAATCTCAATCCTTAGCTCGCGATGCAAAATGATGCTTGCTCCGAATTCTGTTCCGCGCTATAATGGATCAACATACGACGAGAATTTAAGCTTAGTAGAAAATGAAATAAATCCCGTCGATAAAGGTGAGCGCGTTCGAAAGTCGCGTAAGCAAAGTTCCAGTCCTAAGGGCCATTTATACGTTGCCTATGGACATTGGGATTGCCGAAAGGGTCTAAGGTCGGGTTCGCGCATTTGTGCGCACGGGTCGTGGGGTGTTTATTCTACCTCATGTAGAATTCGATCTTTAGAGAGGAGGAGTTTTTTCTCTATGCATTTTCTTAGGGCCTATACCCATTGGTCTTAAGACCGACATTTTCTTCGACCACCACTTGCTTGTCTCACCAGACACGGATGCGTTGGTCTTTTAGAGACAGCTTTTTTTCTTCTTCTTCGGTGACTTGGTCGAAAACCAATCCGTAAGTGCTTGTCCACTTACATTTTTAAATCAATCGATGTATATCGATAGCTAAATTTCAGACCCCCCGCTTAGTCGGGGGGTCTTTATTTGTCTATCTCCATGGTGTATGGTGGATAAATATTCAAACCAGGATTGCGAGTGAACAAGCTAGAACCAACAGCGCATGATTTTAAAAAAATGCTCGATCATGTTTGCAAAAAAATAATTTCTCATTACAAAGCAAGGGAACAAGTCAACGAAATAGATAAATCCCAGGAAGGGATGATCTTTTTAGAAAAATATTCAAAAAACAGTAAAATTCCAGAAAATCCAAGTTCATTTAAAAAAATAATAGATGAATTATTTGCTCAGCAAATACCACTATCACTAGATACTTCCGGATCAGGGTACTTAGCTTATGTCCCTGGTGGCGGGATTGTTGAATCTGCCATAGCAGAATTGATTACTTGTTATGCCAACAGGTACATTGGTGTGAATTTCACTGCTCCTCTCTTGTTGCAGATCGAGACTCAAGTCATAAAATGGTTAATATCCATCGTTGGTTATGATAATAGCGCAAAAGGAATACTTACTTCAGGTGGCTCAATCGCCAATCTCCATGCGATGATACTTGCACGTGAAGACAAACTCGGAAATAAAATATCCAAGGGAGTGCTCTATGGAAGTTCTCACACTCATCACTCCATTTGGAAAGGCGCCTTTGCAGCAGGTTTACAGAGGAAGCATCAAAGAATCATTGAAGTCAATAGTGATGGCAAAATCGATCTTAAAAAATTAAAAGAGCAAATAGAAGTTGATTTGAAAAAAAAGCTGATCCCCTTTTTTATCGTTGGAAACGCAGGAACAACCAGTTGTGGGAGGATTGATGATTTTTATGAATTAAAAAAAATTTCTAAAGCGTATAATTTATGGTTTCATATTGATGCTGCATACGGCGGTTTTTTTTGTTTAACCTCTCAAGGAAAAAAAGCATTAAGTGGCATGCAGCAAGCCGATTCAGTGACGCTAGATCCTCATAAGGGCCTTTTTTTACCATACGGAACAGGAGCTCTTCTCGTTAATGATGGAACAAAGCTGGATAAAACATTTTCTCAACACTGTTCTTATATTCAATGCCAAGACAACGATTTATGGGATTTTTCGAACTGTTCTTTAGAGTTATCAAGGGAAATGAGAGGCATGCGAATATATCTTCCTGTAAAAAAATACGGGATAAATGCTTTTAGAAAAGCTTTGACCGAAAAAATAAAGCTATCAAAGTATACGTTCAAAAAGTTATCTCAATATAAAATGCTCTCCCTGATTCCAAATCCTGAACTAACCATCATCAATTTTAGATACGCTGAAGCCAGTAACCTAAAAAACAAAACTACACTTGAACTTCTTGATTTTATAAACAACAAGAACAATGTTCATTTATCTGGGGTATATCTCGAAGATGTCTTTTATATTAGGGTGTGTATTCTCTCGTTTAGGACAAGCAAAAAAGATATCGAAGCACTACTTGCGGATCTCAGGGCCTTTATGAAAAACAAATAATCTATTTGAGGTTCATGAGGGAAGCAAAGTCTAGTGGCCTGTAGGAGTAGATGACTTGGTTTAGGGCCGCGAATTGTGCTTTTGTGGTGAGTTTGGAGAGTGAAGTGATTACTTTGTCATCGACGGTATAACCACTTCGCAGTAGGTTTCCAAGCATGGCAGCTTGAGCACTGCTGTTAATCAGCAGTAGTGTTTGTGGGTAATCTTTAAAGTAAAAGGCAAACACTTTCAGCGCTTCTAACTGCACATCGCTCTTGATATTTTGAACAAAAGTTGAGCGCAATCCCGCTTCTTTAGAGGCGGGTCAAGCGAGACGCCCTTCGGCGAGAACCGATGCACGCATCGGAATTACAAGCACAGATGATTGTGATAACCAGTCCCAAATATGAGGAATGGTTTTACGAGAAAAACCTCTCGGAAGAGTAAAACTCAAAAGGCGGTGTTCATCGGTATACTGTCACGCTATACCAAAACGATAAGAAATTATCGATAAATTTGACCTTTGTAATGAACAAAGTCAAGCAACTTTGACCTGTATGAAATATTGTAAGCTTAAACTAGATTTAAACGTACCAGTCAAACAACCCAGTAGCGCGCTAAGATGACAGCAGCAGATCACTGGCGATTACAATCTTGGTGATGGCCCTTTAAAGAGGGCCATTTGCGCTGTTTAGTGAGGGAGGAGTTCGGGCCAGGAGACGGTGGCGGTACCGCGTTTACCGACGACGATGCCGGCGGCGGCGTTGGCGATCCAGACGCCATCTTCTAGGGAAGAGCCGAGGATGAGGGCGAGCGTGAGTACACTGATGGCGGTGTCACCAGCACCAGAGACATCGAAGACCTCTTTGGCCACTGTGGGGATAATGGAGAAGTGGCCGCATGTGCGATCAAATATCGCCATGCCATCGGCACCAAGAGTGATTACCACTTTTTCGATGTTGAGTTTTTCTGAGATGATTTCGGCCATAGTTTGCAGCTGGCGCTCTTGCTTGTATCCGAGAGCGGCCATGATGAGATGGGCCTCGTCGAAGTTGGGTTTAATCAAGGTGGCACCTCGATAAAAATGGGGAGGGGTGTGCCTTGAAGGGTCGACGGTGATGATCTTTTTAGATGCAGTGGCCACGGTGATTAAGGTTTGTGCCAGTTTTTCGGTAACCAGCCCTTTGCCGTAATCTTCTAGAATAACACCGGCGTGGTTTTGAGCAAAGTTCTGAGCGCGTCGGCAAAGCTCCTCTTCAATGGAGGGGGAGAGCGCCTCTTTGCTTTCGTAGTCGATACGGCAAATTTGTTGCGTCTTTGTTGTTACTCGCTCCTTGAGTGTGGTCAAGCGAGATTTGTCGACGACGATGCCATCGAGAGTGAGTCCGCGCTCTTTGATAATGGAGGCGAAAAGGTCGCCACTGCGATCGTTACCGACGACGGTAAGTAGGGTGGAGGCGGCCCCTAGTTCACGGAGGTTGTCATTGACATTGGCGGCAAGGCCGAGCTTGTGCCACTCTTTGTGAACCTCAACGATGGCAACTGGTGCTTCCGGAGAGATACGAGAAACATTTCCATAGGTGTATTTATCGAGGCCGGAATCGCCTACAACAAGGATGGGAGAGGAGAGCTGCTTTACCATTTCTTCACTGATCATCATAATAAGGGTGCATCCTTAGGTGCTGCTATGGCCGTTGTTGTTGTTGTTGCTGTTGCTGTTGGTGCTAGTGTTGGTTCTGAGTGTAACATTTTGAGGACTTCTAGTCCTACTGTTTCGACTCTGATTTTTTCCATGCAAGGATAATTTTCACACTTGTTATGAATGCAGTGAAAACGCACCGGACACTTGATGGTAGGAACAATCACTTTGTGACGGGCCCGCTGGCCTTTGGGAAGTTTTTTAAAGAAGGGCCCCCAGCGACGAGGTGATTGTACTTGGATCGGGGAGTAGATCGCTACGAGGTCGATACCAAGAGCATTGGCCAGATGAGAGGTGCCGGTACTGGGGCCAATAAAGAGCTTGGCCTTGGAGATGACACCAAGATAGGAGCGCAGTCCGATCTTTTCTCCATCGAGAAAAAAGACTTTTCCCAGGAGTGGAGTGTAGTGGGGATCGATGTGAGCGACAATGGCCTCAATATATTTTTGATCGTTTTGGGTATAAGAAAAGATATAATGAATGGCAGAGTTGCTTTCGCTTAATTTTTCATCGAGAAAATCAATAAGTCGCAAATAAAAGTGTGAAGGCCAATTAAGAGTGTGACCTTTCATTCCTGGGTGAATAATAATGTAATTATCATTCCACTGAAAGTGGTGGTTTAAAAATTCAACGGTATTAAGGGCGGTGGTGGCAGGCCTATGGTGATTGCAGTTTTGTACGAGGGCCTTTGCTTTATCAATGGATGCTAGGATCTCTTGGTGTTTGAGTGAGAGCGGCCAAAAAATCTTTTCGTGGAGATGCTCAATGATCTCGCCTGTCTTGATACCAAGAAGATCGAGAAGTTTGATATTATACAGTGATTCGTGCATCTCTACACGAGAGCGATGTTGGTGCAATCGGTGCTTATGTTTTAAGAGCAGCTGTCCTTTGAGACTATTGTGGTGTCCACCCACAAAGGGGATGTGTGCGAGTCGTGCTGCCAGCGAGGGCAGGTGCTTGCCTCCGACATAGAGGTAGTGGTCAATCTCTAATCTTCTAAACTCATTGATGAAGTATTGGAGTGTTTTTAAAAAAGGGAGCTTGGGATAGGTGATCACTCCGTCGACAAAGTGGTGGCCATCAAAGAGAGGAGCGGTCGTTGGTGAAATCAGGTAGTAAACTTTGGCATCTGGGTAGTGCTCTTTAATAATTTGTGCCAATGGTATCGTGAGGACGGTATCCCCAATGGCGTCGCTGCGATTAACGACAATCTTCATTTACTTTCGTCCTTGAACGATGGTGATGATTTTTTCTACAACGCCATCGATCTCTAGGTCGGAGGTGTCCACTAAAATCGCATCGGGCGCCTGTGCAAGAGGGGCCTCACTGCGAGAGGAGTCAGCGTGATCACGCTTTTTGATGTCTAAGAGTAACTCCTCATAGCTGACAGATCTCTCTCCTCCTTGTTTTAATTCTTCGAGACGCCGTTTTGCCCGCACTTCGAGGGAGGCGGTTAAAAAGATTTTGCAAAAGGCGTGGGGAAAAACCACAGTGCCGATGTCTCGTCCCTCCATCACACAGTAACGATCGTCCGCAAGTTCTCGCTGAAATTCGAGGAGGAATTTTCTGACAAAGGGAAGGCGTGACACCTTCGAGGCGAGCGCAGAGATTTCATGGTTGCGAATGAGTTTGCTAAGGTTCTCACCATTCACTTCGATCAAAGTGTCGCTGGAGACGCCATATCTTATAGAGAGCAGTGAAGGTGTCGTGAGTATTTGCTGTGCTCGCTCTTCTAGGTGAACCTCTTGAAAGTGACCACTGCTAGTGATCTCTGTATCCTTGCTGATGATCTTTTGCTGGTGAAGGGTGTAGGCGATGGCCCGAAACATGGCGCCAGTGTCGACATAGAGAAAGTTGAGCTTTTGAGCTACAAGCTTGGCAACGGTAGATTTACCACTGCCACCAGGACCATCAATCGCAACAACTTTCTGCTTTGCTGGTATATTCGTATCTGTCTTTTGGTTCATTCCTACTCCAAGAGGTTCCATAGAGGTTAGATAAAAGCAGATGAGAGTGGAATAGGCAAGCACGAAGAGCTGCAAGCGTGGGTGTGCTGGTTTTTTTGCCGCCAAGTGCTAGATTTCACTCTACTCAAGTGTTATTGCCTGAACTTAAAGGAGTTGTAGGGAGAAGCTTTTGTAGACGGTTTGCACTTTTTGTAGGTAGGCGTTGTTGGTACCAACCGGGATATTTTGATGTAAACGGGTTTTGACCCAGTTAGGCCCCATGTTGTAGGCGATGGTAGCAAGTGTAGGACATTCGAAGGTTTCTAGGAGGTACTTGAGGTAAATAATCCCAAGCTCTATGTTGACACTGGTGTTGTTACTAAGGTCAAAATTGTGATTTTTTTGCTGGTGTATGCGTTCGAGCAGGCCGCTGCTTGCAAGTTGCATTCTTCTCTGTACCGAGGAGTCGCGGATAAGATCGCGGCGGTAAGGGGTGGAGTAGTATTGAAATTGCTTTTTCTGTTTCTGTGTCCTCTCTCCCTTGATTTTTTGGGACGCTAGCCCTTGTTTGGCCTGGGCCAGAAGGAAACTTCCCGTGGAAGGCATAATCTGCATTGGACCTAGGGCGCCCATAGGACTGACGGCCTTTAGGCGGTATTGGCTCTCTACCCACATGATAGAGAGAACCCAGATGGGGTCAATTTGGTGTTTGGCAGAGAGAGAGAGCGCTTCTGGAAGGATCTTTTGAAAATTCTTGCGCATTTTGGAGGGAACGACACTTAGGGTCTGGACGCCAAGCTGTTCCCGTGAAAGCTTGCTTAAGTCCCAAAAGCTGATTTCACCGAGAAGGGGGCCAAGGGAAGGGCCTTTGCTTAGTTCCATGGTGTAGTACTTTTGTTCCCAGGAGGGAGAAAAGTTCGAAGTGTTGGCGCTGATGGTGTTTGTAGGAACCAGAATGAGTTCGGCGAGGAGGAGAGAGCATAAGGAGACAAACACAAGCGAGAGGAAGCGGAGGCGTGTTTGCTCTTGGGGGGGATTCTTAAGGTTCATTAGGTATTCTCCTTGTTGCACAAAGCACTAGACATTGCGCAGTAATATCTTTTTGCCAATAGGCGCTTTAATCCTATTTGGAGAGTTTTGTAAATAGTGTATGCGTTAAAAGCACCCTGCTTGATCAATTTTTCACGTTCGGAAGAAAAAAATAGCATTTAAGAGGAGATTTTTTTTGGGGGGATAAAAGTTGATGCTGTTACTTGGTGAGCCTAACAAATCATTTCATTTTGTTTGAAAAGCTTTTCATGAAATTTGCTTGCTGATAGAGTCTGGGATAGTGTTTCGTTCAAAGATACTAAAGATACTAAAGATACTAAAGATTCTAAAGATGTAGGCCCATGAATGACAACAAGGAGGTTCTTCGTGAAAGGTTTATTGTTATCTATTTTGCTTCTCACAGCGGCCGGTACTACTTCTGCTGCAGTAAACACAGCAACACTTCCCTGTATTAAGGCAACTAATATTAGCGCGCCCAGCGCAGAGGGAGTAGGTAGCTTTGATTGTGTTCAAAAGAGTGAAGAGGGAAAAGAGTACACCATGGTTTTCTTCTCACAAGTTTATTGTGGAGCTTGTAAATATTTAGTCGCTAAGATGCCAGAAATTTCAGATCGTTTAAGTGCTAATACTACAGTGCGAGTAGTAGTGCTTGATCGCTATTCCGAGGTCACTCAAACGTATGCTAACCAAGAGGCACTCAAGCAAGTTTTTGTAGCAAACGATAAGAGTGGTACTGTAAGCTTTGGTCGTGAATTTGGTGTTCGCTATACTCCTTCACTTATTTTGTTTGCTAAAAATGGGGAAGAACTTTATCGTGCTCCTTTGCGAACTGAGCGCCGTGGAGCAAATGATGAAGATATTAATCGTGTAGCTGAGATAACACACAATCAGTGACGCCAGTGACGCCATCGATGCGAGTAATTATAAAGATGATTAGGGTCGCTAGAATGAGTTTTGCCACAAAATTATTAGGGGAAAGAGACGTAACGAATGTTTATCGTCTTGGGATAGGGATGCTTGTGGTGATTTTGCTAATCCTGGGGGGCTGTTCACAACTGCAAAGGGTGGACAGAGGATTGCTAAATCATAAAGCGATGAATTTGAGGCAAGACTTAACTAGCGATCCCACATCTGAATTTACTTCGCTTGGGAACTCCAATCTTAATAGTGGGGAAGGTTGCACTACATGCGCAAAATAATTTTGTTATTTACCCTTGGATGTGCCTTGGGGCTTGCGCTTGCAAGAAGTGATAAGGCCTTGGCCAATCAAAATCAAATCATTTACGAGTATGGGCAAGAGAGTAGTCGTACACTTGCAGGAAAGCGTAATGAGTGGAAGAGCAGTCTTACCATTGCAGGAGAGGAAATCCTCAAAGGAGTAAGTAGTAGTGGTACTTTAAGTGTGCTACACCCCGATGTAAGTGATGGTGGTGACCGCAAAAAACGGGAGGAGCTTTGGGGAGATTTATCGGCCACTTATGGCACCAATCGCTATGCGGTTACACTGGGAGGCAAAAGTAATTTAAGTAAGAGTGATTATCCCTCACAAGAACTGCGTAATTCTTATATGTGGTCTTTTCACGAGAAGACGACAATTGTAAATTTAGGCCAAAGTTATCGCATTCGCAAACGCCCACCTACTCTATTTTCCACTAAAGAGACTCCGCCCAGAAGAATGTATCGACCTGAGAGGGTTGCTAGTTATACTTTGTATGGAGATATAGAGCAGGTGTTGGGAAGACAATGGAAGGGGCTTTTCTCTAGTGCCTATACTTTTAAGACGAAAGAGCAAACAGCGGTAGCTTCGGTGGGAGGTAGGGTGGCCTACGCAGCGATGGAGACAGTGTTTGCTAAACTAGGGTATCGCTATGGTTTTGAAGATAGTCGGGTATTGGTTTTAAATGATCGTGGCCGTTTTGGTAATCACAGCTTTGAGAGTGAGGTGACATGGGAGCCGACATACGATCTCTTGCTATCTTTTTCCTATGATTTAATTATTGAAAATGAAGAGGATGCGCGAACAGGAAGTTATACTCGCGTGGCCTTTGATCAATATGGAGCTGGTCTTCACTACACTTGGAATGAAAAGTTATCCACGCTGCTTCGGGCATCGTATGTTGAAACCAATCGCAAGGAGAGTGGAGTTAGTGTTTTATTAGGAGCAGAGTGGAATTTATGAAAAGCATAAAATTCGCGGCCTCTTTACTATTAGTGATACTATTGTTGTGCACAGTTGTTGCAGTGGTGGGAGGGTGTGGAAAAACGTTACCCTATGAAGTGAATAAGGCCAAGAGCAGGGATATTGTTTTTGGAGATGGGGTCTCTCGCAGTATTAGTGTGAAGAGCGAACTACCCATTGTGCTGTTATTTTCAGAGGTACTTTGTGGCTCTTGCATGGAGGAGCACCAACAAATATCAAAAGATGTTGTTGATCGTGAACGCTTTAAGGAAAAAGTGCAGATGATCACCGTAATGGTGGGATCGTATGAGAGCGATCGTGAGCGGGTGGATCGTTGGGGGGTTAAAAATGGCGCCTTTTGGCCTTTGCTTACTGATGGTAATGGAGTGCTTTTTGCAAAATATTGTCGAGAAAATATTTTTCCCTGTGTGGTGATCTTTATGCCAGAACAGGGAATGGTCTATAGTAAGAATGCCAAGGTGGGTGTAAGTGAGATTAAGAGTGTGGTGGGCGATTGGAATCAAGGGGAAATGGAGGTAGAACCGCCGGTGGAGCTGCCGACACCAGTTGCAACACCAGCAATACCAATAGCAACACCAATGCCAACGCCAACACCAACTGTGAGCGATCAGCAATTATTACGAGGAAGCTTTGCTTTTAACTTGCAGGCAGGAGGAGAGCAAGTGATCGATCTTGCTCAAAATGGCGGGAAAAAAAGTTTGCTGTTGCTTGCAAGCACAGGCTGTATCAACTGCGTGCAGGAGCACGAGGAGATTGCAAAAAAGTATAGTACTTGGCCGCAAATTAACATCTATTCAGCGCTGATCAATCTTGAGAGGAAGGGGGAGAGTGATGCTGATTATGACTGGGAGATGGGAGATTTCCGCTCTCTAGGAGTTACCTGGCCCGTTGCGGATATTAGAATTTTTTCGTTATTCGAAAAATTTTGTTTAAATGAGCGCACTCCCTGCACTCTTCTTTTTAATGAAGAAAATCACTTAATCTTTTTACGGGATGAAAAGTTTCCATTAGAGGAGCTACGCAGTCATTTGTAAGTGCTCAGTAGAAAAACTACCTTTTACGAGCAAGCGTTTTAGTTCATCAACAATTTCAAAATAGTAAAAATTTTCTTGAGTCGAGGAGCGTTTGAAGTTCAAGCGCACGCACTGGTTAACGTACACTTGATTGCAGTAATAGACCTCAAGGGAGGTAATGGGTTGTTGCAGTTTGAGCGTGATGTGCTTGATGAGATAGCTTCCAATACAAAGGCCTTGAATAAACGCTTTGGGAAAACCAAATAGGCGTGCAGTAAAATGAGTGGTGTGGGTGATACTGAAATCACCAGAGACGCGACCAAATTTTAGGCCCATATTTTCGGGAATAAAAAAATCGCAGGAGTGGGTTGCTAGTGTGGGAGTGATCGTGGCTTTTTGTTGAGAGAGTCCCAAGAAGAGGTGGTCGCTGTAACTGGAAAGCAGGGGGGAGTTCAGGTTTTGGTTTTGGTTTTGGTAGCGCTTTAAAAGATCTTTATAGAAGTTATGGCGATTTTTGATCTTAAAGAAGCTAGTAGCATGGGCGATGGATTCGTTGCTATGCGGATCTTTGATCTCTGTGGTACAGCAAAGGATAATGCTGGTTTTGGTGAGCGCTTTTAGTGCGCTAGCAGTGATGCTAATTTGGTATTGTTTGTGAGCTAAGAAACGGACGCCAGGGGACACGCGATGGATATTCCACCTAGCAAAGAGCATATCTTTAAAGCGAATATTCAGGTCACTTAAAAGTTCAAAGAAAAGGATAATGGTTGCCGGGCAAAAATAGGGAAAGTTGATCCAGGGAGCGTGCTTACGATCAAGTTCAAAGAGGCGATACCATCTGTTGATTGTCTTATCCGTAAAGCTATAGATGCCAGTGTAACTAGGGGGAAAGCTTTGATGAGCACGAGTGCGTGAGAATTTAGGAAAGAGTAAATTTCTAAAAAAGCGACTGTAGTATTGAAAAAGGTAGTAGAGATAATTTTCAGTGGGAAGCACAATTTTCATAGGAGATAGCACCTTTTCGTTCATATTCAATAAAATTCATTTGCGTTCATTCCGTTAATCACTATCATACCCGATATTATATTTAAAATAAAAATTCCCATAGCCGAAGAGAAGTATAGTAAAGGAATTTTTCAAGGGGAAGCAGCAATGAGCGATTTTAAATTGGAAAAGGAAGGGGAAGAGGTGCATTCAGAGAATCGCCCACCAGATGCGGCCATTGAGAGTTGCCATCCAGTTTTTCGTAGAACTTATATCATCAATCGATCTTTTCAGTACCGAACCATGTTGTACTCTTTACTACTGGCGTTTTGTATTATTATGGTTTTATATGGGAGTGTCTCGTTCTTTTTTGTTAAATTCAAGGAGGCGGGATTTGCGCAAAACTTACCGCCTGATCATATCTTTTTTGTCTTTTTAGAAGTACAACGACAAACTTTTAATATGATTTTTTTAGTAGTAAGTATTTGGACTGTGATTATTATTATTTTTTGTGGGATTCTTTACTCGCATCGTATTGCAGGTCCTCTCTATAAGCTAAAAAAACATTGGGCAGAGATTATGGAAAGTGGAGGGCCGTTAAAAGAGGTCTATTTTAGAAAGCATGACTATTTTAAAGATGTGCAAGATAGTTTCAATGCCATGGTTAGAAAACTTAATGCCGATTTTTATTCTCATAATCATGAAAATACAAATCAGAACAAGAATCAGAACAAAAAGCAGGATGGAAAATAGCCATGAGATTTCTAGTGCTACTGCTGTTAATGGTAGTGGTTACCGTTGGCTTTCTTTTTTATAAAGATTTTGGAAGCTTACCAATTGATATTTTCCCCTTTAATGTGAGTAGTGAGCTGGCAAAAGGGGTTGGTGATTTAAATAAACTTGCAACAACATTTCATAACATAAGCTATGATAACATGCAAAGGCGAGGAGTACCCATAGAGCAGCAGCAAAGGATTACTAGCAACGATTACTTCAAGAATTTTTACCGGCAAATTCCGTTGACAGCGCAAGAAGCGTCTTTGAAAAAAGCACTGCTGCAGTTTGCTTATGGAGAGGATCTCTTTGATCTTTTAGTTTTAAGTAAGAAGACGCAAGATTTGGCCGGAAATAGAGATTTTTTAGAGAGACTTTTTGTGACTTTACAACGAGTGGAAGAATCCAAGGCAGCTGTGATGTATCTTTATAGGCACCTCGATGAGTTTCAAAACTTAGATGATCAATTTACCATCATGTTACTAGCATTAGAGCATAACTATAGCAATGCTCAAATGTATCGTGAGATCTCTATTAGCATTGTACAATCGACGATTCCCCATGAGAGTGGGGGAAGGGTACCCTCAAATGTGCTAGAGAATGAAAAGATGTACCGAGAACAAGTAGGAGTAATGCAAATTCCCAACAAAGATAATTTAAAATATCTCGTGCTTACAATTCATAAACAAGTTCTCGGGCAGGTGGCATCTGCAGGCGATGCTCTGGCCTTTACAATTATGGCGCTTACGGCACAACGAGATCCGGTGCTCATGAAGTATTTAGTGGCACAGTTTGTTGAGCGCTATCCAGAAAAGAGAGAGGCAATCTTGACCCAACTTCATGACCGTGCCTTAGAAATACCAGGGTACACGCTTACTCCAGCAAACGATTCTCTTGATCAAGAAGGATATAAAAACGGAGGGGATGGTGAGATGGAAGTGGATATGGACAATGGCATAGAGGGAGATTTCGAAATGGAGGTACCTCATGGTGATGCTATCCATGCGCCAATGATTGATGAGAGTGATAAAAGTATAACTGCAGGTGCTAATGCAAAATCACAAATCCCGATTCCAGAAAATGCTCATGAAAGGGACATGACTGTGGAGAGTGTTGGTGACGAGTGATAGCAGTAAGCAATTCAGCGCTTTTGCACTAAGAACTCCAAGGCTTCTTCTTGGTCGTTATTCTCTAAAAAAACGACATTGTTTCTACCTGTTGCTCTAATCAGTGTAATACCAATTGTCTGTGCAACTTTGGCCATTCCAATAATCGCCGTAAATTTCACATAGGGGCGATTGTGATTCAGGTAGCTTTTAGTTGCTTCCATTAAAGTGAGAGATGCAGCTATTTCGGCATTGGTAAAATCAGACAAGATAAGCAGTGATGCCGGAGGTTGCTTAGCAATAATTTTTTTTGCATCCTCATAGGCATGGAGAATTTCCGCAATAGAGGCCTTTTTATAATCGGTGAACAAGACTGGGATCGTTTTGTGTTCTAAAAAATATACTCTTTCCATAATGAAGATTTTATCTCAAAGCAAGAGGCCAGTATAGAGAGAGAAAAAAAGACACCTATGGTTGGCAAGAAGAGCAGGAAGAGAGGAGATCAGTCGGAGAATATTAGAGGTAAGTTGTAGGAATAAGGTGTTTGGCATTGAAGGGAAAGTGATAAATAAGATTTGTTTGTTAAAATAAGGGGATGAAAAAAATATTTTTTAACGTGGTTATTTTGTTAGGGTTTTGTGCAAGCTTCAGCACAGGGGTGGTGGCAGCACCAAAGGGCGATTCCCCTATTGATTGGAAACTTTTTTTTGCGCAACTTTTTGCTTTAGAGGTAAAGAAGGATTTGCGAGGAGAATTTTTTTTTCGAGATGATTTAAGTAGAAGGGAGAGAAGAGAAAAAGAGAAAGCACTGGATGAAAAGTGGGATTACGTTTTAAGAAATAATTTTGTCTATACACCCTTAAGTTTTGATTATGCCGAACAGGCGGTTAAAGCAGGGGCAACTACCTCAGAAGATTTGTATTGGAATCGTCGAAAAATTTTTGAAGATCCTAAAAATCGTGAGTTTGTAAAGAATTTAAATTTCAATCAATCGATCTCGAAAGAGTTGCAGCAAAGTCCTGCAATTAAAAAATTTTTGGATGCGATTGAAAAACAGAGTGAGCATGCTGCTAAAAAAAGTGGCGAGGATTTTTTTGAATCGGAAGAGGCAAAAAACATGATTTGGGCGCTGACCTATCAAGGAGCTGGGGCAAGTGCAGGAGTGCAGAAGGTGGCGCTGGTGTTTGTTCCTGGTTTTGCGGCCCATACTATTGGAGGTTATATTTTTGAAGAGCTGCCCATTAGTGCCAATAGATACTATGGACGCGAAGGTGAGAGACCGATTGTAATGGACAAGGGTGCAGGGATTGTGCCTGTGGATTATCGGGAATTTTATCGCAAGAGAAATGAGAAAGAGAAGCTTTTCGATGTGCTTCATCCTGTAGGCATAGAACTTGGGAATACTTTTGCTTCGAATGATCGTGGTATTGATTTTATCAAGGATTGGTTGCTGCATTTACCAGAAGATTACAAAGATACAAAATTTATTCTATTGGGATATAGCAAAGGTGCTCCCATTGTGATTGATATGCTCAAAAAATATCCAGAATTACAACAGCGAGTGCTGGGAGTGGTGACTTATGCAGGAGTGCTACAAGGAACAGGATCCACTAGGTCTGTCACTGATAAGATGAAAGAGATCAGCGGTGGGAAGCTTGAAGATTTTGAGAAGTTGCTAATAGAGAAGATAAAGTGCAATCCAGAGATAGCTTCTAAGGGTGTGACACTGGCCATGAGTGGAATGAATGCTTGCTTAGGTGGTGCAGTTGGTTTTGAACCACTAAGAGAGCTACTGCAAGGATTTGGTGTTGATCTTAATTTGTTTGAGGAGCGGCTTAAAGGGTATTTAGAGGTGGCGGATGTAGGACAGGTACTCAGAGGAATTATTGATCTAAGTAACTATGAACGGATTCGTGGGACGCTCTTGCATTTAAATGATAAAAATTACGCTAAAAATTTATTTGTGATGAATTTATCCGCAATTACCGATCCTTCGATCAACCTTAGGCCTAGAGGAAAATCTTATAACGAGGCCCGTGGTGGTATCTCACCGATTGTGCCTTCACTGACAGATGAGGGTAATATCGATTGGAAAAAATTTAGTTTAGATGCCGCTTTTCTCTATTTGTCATCCACTGAGGGTTTTAAGCAAGCACCAGGGGGGCTCTTTGATGCGCAAGTGGAGCTAGGGAATAGCAAGCTGTTAACACTCGATCATAGGCCTTTACACGTTTCACTGACCAAAGAGGAGATGGAGCGGATGTGGAATGATCCAGAAATTCAAAGAGTGATGAAGGAGCGAGGAATTGGCAAGGAAAAATTTATGGCCGGCCCTCGTAGTGAACTTATTCCCGAGAGTGTGCGAAAGCATATTGCGGGTATCGATTTAGGGGAGATTTTAGGACACCATTGGTGCGCCTTCAAACAGGCGATTAAACCACCAGCAGAACTTTCTAAAGAGTATCCGGAGTGGCAATTTCCGCGTATGGCCTATATGCGGGCCATGTTGCAAACATTAGCATTTTATAATTTGTATCAGCAGACAGTTGCAACCAAGGAAGTGAAGCAATGATAAAGATGAAGTTAAAATATTGTTTTCTGTTCTGTGGATTTTTTCTGATCCATGCGGACTTTGCCAGTGCCAGGGCCAGTGCCAAGGCCAGTGCCAAGGAACTCAATCCTTATTGTCTTTACGATTTGGACTTAAGCAGTGGTGGTAAAAAAAGTTTTTTTCATTTTTGCAATCTCTTATCACAAGCGGTTGCCGATGGAGTGGTGACTACCAGTAGTTTACAAGGACTAGCAAGTAAAAATCCTTGTGTGGTTGATAAGGGTGTTGAGGGAGTTGCCTGTTCTACTGCGATTAAGAGTGCAGGCCCCTACTTTCAAGCGATGCAGTTTTTATCACAATTTGATTATGAAATTTTACGGCAATTAGAACAGGAGGAGTCACTGCGACCGTTGCCAGGAAAGGCGCTGCTAGTTTACGCTCCCTTAGAGAAAGAGTATGTGCAAAATATGCCAGAGGGAGAGTTAAAAAAACATTTTCCGGCCTTAAATTATGTGGATTTTTTCTTGAAATTAATCAATCCGCTTGCCAAAGGTATGCAGCTGCCTGCTCTTGATTTTAAAAACATTAATGCCAATGCCAAGGAGTGTGCTCTTGATAGTAAACTTTTCAAGCAACATATTGCTGATGGTGCAGTTGCAAAGTTGTTAAGTGCCAACCAGAACGTCTATGGAAAAAAG
This sequence comes from Oligoflexia bacterium, assembly GCA_015231955.1. Taxonomy (GTDB): domain Bacteria; phylum Bdellovibrionota; class Bacteriovoracia; order Bacteriovoracales; family Bacteriovoracaceae; genus JADGAN01. Next base: position 61,571 of record JADGAN010000017.1, read on the forward strand.
CTAGAGGCCTCATCGCTTAAAGATTTGCTTTTGAAAGTGAAAAATTATCACGATGCTTTCACTCCACTTGCATTGGTGACAGAGTTTCAAGCAGGGCATGGTTACTCTTTGGAAACTTATCTTCCTCCTCCTACAGAGATAGAAGAGAGTAAAGGGAGTTATCGTTTAAAAAAGGGCCTTAAAAGGCAAAAGCTGCCTTTTGAACTTAAAACCACTATTGGGGTGTTTGATGATTTTAGTTACCTTCCCAATGGCAGCGCCAGCGGCGGCCAAGATGCTAAGCAGATGATTCAGGTGCGCATGAATAAAGATTTTAAGGATCGTGATAATATTGATATCTCGCTTAGCTTTGGAAGAGTGGCCAGCGGTAGTGGAGATACAGCAGGGGCGGTGGGCGATAAGCATTTAATAAACATCGACAGCTCCTCTGCTGACGACTCTTTGCAACTGTACGGGAAGTTGATGATGCAAAAGAAAGAGCATGATGGTTTCATGAAACGAAAGTTAAAGCAGTTCTTTAATAAGTTTTCCAAAGGTTTTTTGCTGGAGGTGCAGATTCATCAATTGGGAATGAAGCTACAGCGAAAGCAGCTGGCAACGGATGGCCATTTTGTTCGCGATGAAAATGATCCGCCAGAGCTTCCCTATGCTATGAAATTTTCTATGCCTGACTCAAAGATGTCCTATAGTATAAAGAAAAATGGTGTCCATTATAAACAAATGAAAGCGTTATCAATTGCAGGATTTAAGTGTCAGCAAGCAGCGCTAGCTGCTGATGGCAGAAAAGAGATGCAGTACGATTGCCGGCAAGATTTTGCAACTTGGAAGGGGTTTGAGAGCGATTTTCTAAGGCCTCACTTTCGAGGATTATCAGCAAAAATCATGAGAGGAATTTCTCGAAAAGTACTACATGATAGTATGCCAGATATTGAAAAAGATTTAGATCAAGAGATCAATAGTAGTATTAATTATATTCTTGAAAAGGTACTACAGAATAAGGGGTAACAACGTGTGTGAGCGAGGGTGCAACTAGTGCTTACTTACAGGCAACGGCAGTAGCAGTTGGGCCATTTTGAAGAGCAGCAAGCATCTGTGATGTCATGGCCACATTCTCATCTTGTAAGATCTCGAGAAGTTTGCTCTTAAGTTCTTCAATCTCCATCGCATCTTTTGTTGTGGTGACTACAACATTAGGAAATTTAGGTTTTAAATCCATGGGTATTTTTTTAAACTTCTTGCCACGAGCAAACCTATCAACCAATTTGCTAAAATCTTCACCACTGATGCTTCCTTTCTTCATCAGTTTATCCACAATTGCTTGCTCTAAAGGCCAGTGAGCTAGTAAATACTCTTTTGCATAGATAAGGCCCAAATTAAGTAGTTCTTCAACTTTCTTGGAGACGGCCGCTGCAGTAGGGCCACCAAGCATTGGTTTCCCATCCACCATCGGAATCGATTCCAGCCCTGGAGCGAGCCCAAACTTCACCACTGCGTCGGTAGCAATAGTTCTGGCCGACTGCAAATCACTTGACCAGCCTGCACTCGTTTTACCAGTGGCCAATCTTTCTCCAACGCTACCTGCGACTGCGGAAGCAATGTGATTGAGAGTTGTTGCAATGGTTTCACTAGGATAATAGTTAGGAACTGCACCGTAACGGGTGTATCCTAAAGCTTGCCCGGCAGGTAACACCGTAATGAACTCCACCTCTTTTCCGGAAGAGTCAGGATCATTGGCGAGTGCATGGCCAGTCTCGTGATAAGCGGTGGTCTCTCCTACATGTTTGGGAACTAAGATTTTCCCTCGTGTAAGTGCGGTAATATCTCTTGAGATATCGGTATCAGCAGTCGTTGTGCCCTTTAAGAAAAGTTTGGCATTTAAATTTGCCTGACGTTTGAACGACCTCTCTACGAAGGGAAGTTTAGGCATATTATCGCTCATGGATAATTTTACCGTAGCTCCAACTAGTGATTTGGGATCAGCAATCTTGGCACTAATGACATTAGAGAGAAGATCACTCACTTGTGTTTGAATAAACTCTTTTAAACTTCTCGCGCCTTGCTTATGGTTAAAGAAGGCCGCTTCCATTTTTGTAAAGAAATCGGGATCGGCATCCAGAGTAAAACCATAACTTTTTGCCAGTGCGGTGGCCTCGCCTTGTAAAAGTTTATTCGCAATTGCTGCACGCTCGGTTGATAGTAGTGGCTTGGTTAAAAACACACCGGAGAAGCGTCCACCGAGCGCCTCAGGAAAACCTGACTCGGTTAAAATATTAAGTGTACTTTCTCGATCCTTATAGCGATTCCAAGTTGCCAAAAGCATATCGTCGCTACTTCCATCCAGGAAGAGGTTTTCTCCGTCGTTGCCAGTGGCCACAAAAATATACTTCGAAAGATCATATTCGTTACCACGTGGACTCGACCACTTGCCTTCATCTAAAATCTCATAAAAGCGCTTAAGCACAGCGGCCTTATTGGAGCGATTACCGCCGCCAACGTTTGAAAGCTCGTCGAAAACGATCACGCCACCATTAGGAAGCCGCTTTAAGGCCTTTTCAAACTCGGCATCTTCATCAGAACCCACGTGTCCTTTCGGTGAACCAAAGATGTTATTGGCCATATGCTCGTCAGTAATGTTGCCCATTGAGATCACTTCAATTTGATCACTAATCGCCCCATTGAGAGCGCCAGTGCCCTTTAATTGATCCATGGGTGCAAAGACTGCATTGGCAATCGCTTTGGCCATCTCGGTTTTTCCCGTACCGGTTCTTCCAATCAGCATCAGCGAAACTGGATTTTTACGATCAGGGTTTACGTAATGGGAGCGAATTGCTTTGGCCGACTCTTGAACCATATCGTCTTGACCAATTACCTGCTTCTTCATCACTGGTTCCAGCATCTTCATCCGTTCTCGAAATTCGGAATCCATATAGCGATTGCTTTGAATCTCGGAGGGGGCATCGATACTGCTTTGCTTGCTGTTGGTGGTATTGGCAATCGTGATCTTTGGTGTGGCATAAGGATTTGTTGCATCCTTCACTAATTGCATACTAACTTTATGAGAGGCCTTGGCATCAGTCGCTTGGATTGCTTTCTCCAGCGCACGATCGATGTAGATGCGAATTTGACCAGCAATCTGTCTTGCACCATCTTCTGGTGTGAAGCTTGAGAGTGCAATGGTGTTGACTACATCATCAGTAATATTAAAATCAATTTGAAATTGATCATGCATACGCTTGACTGCTTTATCAACTTCAAGCCGGGCTATTTTACTGGCATCCTCATTTAAGAGTGGTGCTGCCAAAAAGTAGTTGTCGATACGATTGACAATCTCTGGTGGAAGCACTTTTGCTGTCTCATTAAATTTGCGATCGCTATCAGTTGTGAAAATATCTTTTAACTTCTTTTGGCCAGTTCCACCGCTATAACTGTTAAGAACAGCGCTAATGTCTTGACGATTCCACTTCTTTCCGCGAGGAAAAATATTAACAGATCCTTTATTGCTGGTTAAAAGGATCATATGCTTGTTTAATCTTCTGGTGCGACTGTCGTTACCAACAATTTCACCCTTGTCAAAAAACTCCATAAGGCGTTTCCAAAATGCAGGGCCTGCCTTCTCAGCTTCGTTAAAGACAATCACCCCACCATGTTTTCCTGGGCCGTCTAAAAACTCCAGCAAGGATCCTCTTTGCTTATCACTGGATACAATCCCCGGAGGCGCTCCTAAGAGATCGTTCATGTTCATCCCATCTTCCGTGCTTCCACCATAACGGGTGCAATCCACCACCAACATTCGTGATTGATTGCCATAAAGTTTTTCCGCTAATTTTTCTGCGATATAAGTTTTTCCGACACCGGTTGGACCTAAAATCAAACTGGAAGAGTAACCTTTTTTACTTCCTGCTGAAAGCATCACACTCTTAAAGGAGTCGACCACTCCCTCGACAAGAGGATCTTGTCCGATGATATCGTGTTTTAGCTCACTCTTCTTATCTGCAATATACTTGAAAAATTCTGTATGATCGTAAGGGCTAAAAGGAATACCAGTTTCATCAGAAACATATTTATAAATTGCTTTGGCATCGATATCGATCTTGCTGCTTCTGCCTTTTTTTCCCTGCTCTTGAGTTAATCTGGTGGCCACCGCCTGCAATACTTTAAAAGGAGCGTCTGGACGCTTGATATCGGGATAGAGATCGCGTGCATTTTGAATAGCAGCATCTAAGGCGCTATCATCAATTTTAACATTATATTTTTGGTGAATCACTGGTAACCAAAAATCGTTTAGCACCGCTTTGGTTTTAGCGTTATCAAACTCGTCCACCAAAATCGGCACGACTCTTCTTCTGAGTGCATCGTTGTTGGAGATGGCCATTTCAAACTCTTTCGCAGTACTAGAGAGCACGATCTTTGGACCATCCTCCATCTCCATAAAGCGCTTCATCGCCTCCCATTGTGCTGGTGCCAGCGTATGGCACTCATCAATATAGACAATAATTTTCTTGCCTAGTTTCTCTTGCGTTGCCTTTACCGCTTCAAAAAATTGTTCGATGGCCAGTGCTTGCGATTGCGGTTGATCCGATTTGGCAAGCGAAGAAATTTTACCCGCAGTAGTCTCAAGTAACCACGAATCTTTTAAGAAGTCATAGGTCGGGTCGCCTGGCAGTTTATTCTCGGCCATTCTTTGCGCCATTCTTTGCACTACAGTGGTCTTACCAACACCGGCCTCACCAATATAGACGGGAGTCGATCCTTTAATTCGTGCTAGCACCTCTATTCCACGATCTACCTCTTTTTCGCGATAAGGGATTGCTCTTAAAGTTCCGGTCTTCACTTCATTCTTATATTTATCACTCATCACTGCATTCGGATTGGTTCCTAAAATTTTCAACATGATTACTGCTTCTGGATCTCCTTGAGTTGCCAGTGTCATCAAATCGGTGACCAATACACCAGAATTGGGAATTGGTGGTGCGACTGTTGAGGGTGTTGTTATTGCTGCTGCTGCTGATGATGATGGTGCTGAGGCGGGGGCGGTCACCACTGTTGGCGCAGGAGCTGTTGTGGCCACAGTAGGAAGCGAGGGTAAAGATTTCTCACTCCCTATTGCTGCGATTACCTTTTGAATATTGGACGTCACCATCGGAATCACATTTGACTTAATGGTTGCTGATGATGAAAGTTGCTGAGAGAAACTACCAAGGAAAGCTTTTGTTCCTTGAGCGGAAATTTTTCCCAAAGCTGTCACCCCAGCACTGATATAAAAAGTATTGGGTGTTGGTTTTTTTAATTCATTTGTAAGGAAATTGGTTAAATAGTAATCAACCTCTGCATAAGGTAAATCTCCAAGTGCAGCAATGTTTGCAGAGATCGCTTGGGGTGCGGTTGCTGTAGAGGTAATCTCCATAACCAATTTTTGGAATTTACCTAAATCCTCTTGTGGACCCGCCCAACTACTGCTGCTCATACTCATAGAGAGTGTAAAACAAAGTACGGAAAGAAATCCCAAAAGGATCATTTTTTGTCTTAATTTGAATCGTAGTTTTTGTTTTAATCTTTTCATTTTTTTTTAAATCTCCTTTTTTTATTCTTCCATAAAAACTTGTTGTTTTATTTTTTCCAAAACATCATTTGGTATTAGTTGGGAGCGACCTTTCGGTGGCCTATCTGGTTTAAATGCAAAAAACATCGAATTATTAGCGTCGCCTCCTCCATACTTAACAAAGCTTCCTTCGGCATAACCGAGCGACTTAAAATCAAAATCAATTAGCCTCTGAACAATTTTGGGATTACCGCTAAAACCAATTCTTCCCTTTTGCAAACCAATTTCAAAGGTGCTAGCGATCTCGCTTGCTGGTGCTTTGATCGCCAATACTTGGCGAATCATCTGTCCTACTTCTCCTGCACCAACGTTATCATCATCTAAAATATAAATTCCCTTCTCTACTTTAAGTTTAGGTACAATCGCTTCGGCCTCTCTAGTAACTTTAGCAATATGCTTTTTAATCTCACTGACCTCTCCGTGCTGCTTGGACAAGCTCTGATATAAAAGGTCGTACTCGCGGATACGCTTGATCTCTTCCTCACTAAGCCCCATCTTCTTAAGCCCAGGAATATAGCTGCGATCATTTACGGCGATGGCCTCATCTGTTTTGCTCATCGGCCAATGAACTAAGCTCATTATCTGTTCTATGGAACTCTCCGGACGTCTACGATCAAGTCCTTCTCTCTCATAATAGTGGTGATCGACAATAATCACCTCTTTGGGTTCACCATAATTGCGAGTTGCTTTGAGCCACTCCTCTTTCTTCTTTCCCGGCATTTCAAAGATCACAACTCTTTTTACTCTCTTTAGTTCCTCTGGCGTAATCGCTTCCTTATCCAAAGTAGCGCCCCACCCTTGATCACTTTTGTGTAAATGATGTTTTAGCGGCAAATTATAGAGTTTAAGCAGGGTGGTTATGATCTCTATAGAGCGATGAGACTCCCCATCGTTATCTGGCAAAATAAACAGCGTCTCACTTAAAAATTTTTCTGTAGCAAGTGCACTCTCTTTAGAAACACAAGATTCTTTAGCAATATTAGAGCTAGCGTTTAAAAGTTCTATTAGCTTTGGCACTATAACTTTTTCGTCTATAGCAGCGGTAGCTACCGTGGTAAGAGTAGTCGCATGCAATAACAGTAATACCCAAATTCCAATAAAATTTTTCCTGAATTCCTTCATGAGTAAATCCCCCTAAATGTAATTATATTGGTGATTGTTTTTTTCTTGAGTCGTTTTTTTTTGTTTTTTTTAGGGTCTGATCTAACTATGGAATATGTTGGGATTTAAAAATAATTTAAACTAAATTTTTTTAGTCTAAACAAATTTATTATTAGCAAATATCTCAGGCGAAATTTTAAAAAAAGGGGACTAAAGCATGTTACGAATACAAGCGCTGATAACTTGTGGAAGGTGTGCTGCTTGGACAGGAAAGCGCTCTTCAATCACTAGGTAGGGGATAGTAATAATCGGTGTGGTGGAGCTACGATGAAAATCAGCAAGAACTGCTTGCTTTGATGTTTCTTTTTCTAAGTTTATTGTTAAGGGTAAGCCAATTTCTGTCGCGATAGCAGCTAGTTGTTCTGTATGACCAAGATTCATGGCATGAGTAAAAATACCCGCAAATATTTTTTCCAGAAGTTCCATTTGTTTCTCTTGAGGACAAGCTTTAAGCAACTGATGTGCTTTTAGAGTATTGCATACAATAAGCTTGCGATCAAAGCGAAAGCAGATCCCTAACTCCTCTCCAATGGAGACAATTTTTTTATGGGCCGCTTGCCGCTTCTCTTCATCAGGGATCAATCGCTTGAGATTATCTTGGTAAGTGATTCCTTCGTCTCCCAGTTCAGGCATTAATTGATAACCAAAGAAGCATAGGTTGAAGTTATGCTCAGGATGTTCTCCCATCGCTTGCTGTAAACGTTTTAGTCCAATGTAGCACCATGGACAAGTCATATCGATTGTAAAATCTAGTTTCATAAAAGATCCTCGAATACCTGTCCCTTCGGACTGCTCTCAATTAATAAAAGAAAGCTTAGGCCTTTTTTAGGTAGGCCGCAATCAACACGATTTGCACACCATTCACTTTGCCTTCGATGTGTAGTGGATTATCTGTTAGAGAGATTTTGCGAACGATAGTTCCGCGTTTAGCAGTGAATCCAGCTCCCTTAACCTCGAGGTCTTTGATCAAGGTCACCGTATCTCCATCATTTAAGATGTTGCCATTGCTATCACGAGTAGGTGTTTGCTCCTCAGAGGCGCTTGCGCTGCTACTTTCACTTGCGAGTGTGGCAGACATCGCCCACTTTAAATTCTCTTCATCAAGGTAGAGTTGCTGCAGAAGATCTTGGGCCCATGCTTTTGAATTTAAACTTTTGAGAATTCTCCAAGACACGACCGTGACTGCAGGAACTTCACTCCACATACTTTCACTTAGGCAGCGCCAGTGATTTGCCTCTTGTTTTTCTGGGTTTTGAAGCATCTCTCGGCATGTGGAGCAAAGGAAGAGAGAGTGCTCTGCGGTCGCCGTTTGATCCGTCGAGGGAGGAACCGCATAGACCGACAAAGAAGAGGTGGAAGAGCAGAGTTCACATTTTGAGAGGCTTCGTTGCTTGAGTATTTCTTGCAGAGACATTTTAGAGGTTCCTTATATGTAATGTGATGTTATGGTGAATGTTACTGACTTTGCTGCTAACTAAAATAGAGCAAAGATCACTCTTAAGCCATGCAAGAGCAAAGCGTTGCTCCTCGTTTTAGCAATTTCTTACGCTCTCGTTCACTTGCTTCCATGACGCTCGCTCTGCCTCAATGGTTGCCCAAGGTAAATCGTCTATTTATTTGATGCGTAGACTTGAGAGTAGTGGAGGGGTGAGGATTAGGGGCGGACTATGGGGCGAATGATGGGACGATCGATAATGATAGGGCGATCGATGATGATAGGATCAATGGGGAAGAAGCGGTATGGAGAGTCTTTGCAGGCGCGATCCATCGCGGTTTTGAGTGCGGCATCGCTTGCGAGATCGGCGATGGTTGCTAGCTCGTTACAGATGGGGTTGCCGAGGATGTAGACGCCCACTCTTTGGTTGGCGGCCAGGTGTTTTTTTGCTCGCTCTGCAAAGGGTTTGAAGCCACCTTGTCGGAAAAATATGGGGTGGATTTCTATGGGGCGAAGGATGGGGTTGTCACGGCCGATGAGGTCGGGACGAACGTGAATGCCACCACCACCGATGATTCGCGGAGGAGTTACGATCCACTGTTTAGCAGCGATTTGGTTGTTTTGCAGATTGATGATCGCAGTGGTCTCTGGAAGAGCAGTGAGTCCTCCTAAGAAGGCGCCAAAATCACCATTAAGGTAGTTGTTGTTTAAGTGGAGCGTTCCGAGCGTGCGGATGGCCCCAATCTCCACGGTGGCAGGACCAGTGGTTAAACGATTGAAACCGAGGTTTAAGTAGGTTAGGGGGAGGGAGCGAATGGAGCCCTCAGTGATGCGATTTAAGAGGTTGTTGTTGGCGCTTAGACTGGTGAGCGCGCCTGCACCTTGGAGCCCATAGAGATCTTCAATGCGATTGTTGCTGACATCAAGAGAGGTGAGCACACTAAAAGCGTTGGGGATACCAAAGGGAGCAAGGGAGGTGAGGTTTTTATTTGCAAGGTTAAGACTAGTTACTGTACGCGCCCAATTTAAGACGTTATCGGGAGAGCGAGTGTCTACGCTGGCCGCCTCCATCAATTGGTAAAGGACGCGAATGGTTTCAAGTGAACCGCTCGGTTGTAGGTTGGAAGCAGAAGTTCTCATCATCACCCAGGTATCGCGGAAATCGGCAAGTGTAGGGGAAACTCCGCTCATGGTTACCGATTGAAAACGAGGGATATCCCAGAGTACGCTAATGTTTTTGATATTTGTATCAGACATGAGCAGCGTGCTCAGCGAAGGGTGCTTGCGTAGTGGGGTGATATCGGTAATGGCAGTAGCGCTAATGTCGAGGTAGCGTAGGTTTGGCCATCTAGGAATGAGAGAAAGGGTGTTGATCGCGCTGTTACGGCCAATCGATAGCGATTCCAGTTGATTAAAAGAGTAGAGCGGTGAGAGGTCGCTTAGCGAGTTATTGGTGAGAATCAAATTTTTTAAGTGAGTTAGGTTTGCAAGTGGTGCAATCGATTGCAGTGAGCGACTAGAGAGATCGAGTGCGACCATCGAGCGCACTCGTTGGAAGGCCTCAAGGCAACGGTTTTTTCCAGTCACTGCAAAGACTGCATCGATGGTTGCACGGTATTGTTCCGGGAAGCTACTAAAGGCACTGTAGGCCTTGGCCACGCAAGTGGCTTCAAAGCTGTTGAGGACAATAGGGTTACCGTCAAGAGTCAGGGTATCGATTTGTGGCAGATTGATAAGGGGAGCAATATCTTCAATCTTGTTGTCTTTTAAATTTAGTTCGCGAAGTTCAGGTAGTGAAGGCAGTGAAGTTAAATCGGTCAATTGATTGCCCTCGAGGTTTATCGTCTTTAGTTGTGGGAAAAATTTTAATACCTCAAGATTGGAGATGTCTTTACGACTTAAATCGAGGGTGTTTTTCTTTTTCAGTTCCGTCTCGGCCATTTTGCAAGAGCTGGCGGCCACTGCATCGTAAAGTTTTTGAACGGTGAGTGAGATTTGCGAGGTGGAGTTGCTGCGAGCAGTGAGGCAGTAGGCCTGGAAGCTATTGCCACTTAAGGGATTGGCATCAACCTTTACATTGGTGGTGCCTGCAAAACCACTAACATACTCAGGGTTGGTGATTTTGTTGCTGCTTAAGTCGAGCATGGTGAGTGCGGGCATTGCTTGTAGTGTAGAAGGATTGGTGATTTGATTACTGCTTAAATCGAGTATGGTGATCGAATCGATATAGGCGATGCTGGCAAGGTTGGCGTCGGTTAGTTGATTGCCACGCAAATTTAGTTTCTCTAACTTGCTAATGGAGGAGAGCGGACGACAATCGAGCACGCGGTTGTTGCTGAGGTCGAGTTCGGTTAAATTGGCAAGTGCTGCTAGCCCGGCAACGTCGGTAATTTTATTGTTAGCAAGTTTTAACGAGAGCAGCATTGGCAGTGAGGCCAGCGGGGCCACACTCTCAATTTTATTATTCTCAAGGATAAGTTCAGTTAAGTTAGTAAGCACGGAGAGAGGGGCGAGATCCACAAGAGCATGGTTGCTTAAGTTTAAGGTTTTAAGCGACATTAAAAAAGTTTCTGCTTTTTTACATTTGGTTTTATTGGCAAGCGCCCCTGTCCCTTCGGGAGTGCTATAGAGCATCGCTAGCACTGTGCGCTTTTGTTCAGCATTTAAATCGCTTTTAATACACCACTCGGAAAAACTTTTGGGAAGATTGTCGACGGGGTCACCGCGGAAACAATCAACGTTATAGATACGGTTTTTGAAGAAAGGAGTGGGGTCGCTATCGATGGCGTTTGCAGGATCTAAGCTTAAAGACTCAAGTAGGCCCGAGCAGCCGGCCACATAGATGGAACCGGGATGGGTATTCCTAAAGAGCATGTAGTATTTGCCATTACTTTGATAGAGGTCGATTTCATTTTCGGCAGATGCTGGGCAAAGGTTGGGTTGTGCTTGCGGTTTTGCCTTGACGACCACTTCGTCGGCGCTAGTGACGTGGCGAAGAGTGCTGGAGCTAAATTTAAAGCCAAGGCCTTCGAGCACTTTATATTCGTTTTCAATGGTGTCACAGTGGATTTGATAGCCAAGTCCATTCGCTATGAGTAGAGGATAATCGCGGCCTAGTTCACTATTCTCTAGGATCAGAAGGTCGCTGGTTTGTGCATAGGTAGTGACACTCGAGAGGAGGGTGGTTAGTGTCAGCAGTGTTTGTAATGTTGGTAATCTTTTTTTCGTTTTCATATTTTTTGTCTCCGATATCTTCAAAAAAATTAGCGTTAGCTATTAAAATTTCTGCAAGAAGCATTCCACGTATATAATTGTATGAGTGATTACTGAGGGAATAGTTACTCAATAATGTCAAATTTTCCTTCGCCTCCAAAGAGGTTGCGGTTGTCGCTTTTTAAATCGTTGGTAGGTAGTAAAAAAGCGATAGAGTTATCTTTTTGTGCAAAGTAGGTGATGTAGTCAAAGCCACTCACAGAGGCGTATTTGAGCGTAAGCGCATTTGCTTTATTGAGGCGTATTGCGACCGAACCGCGAGATCCAGGTTCGATGTTAGAGATGTTTAAGCGATTGCAGAAGAGGTCGCTGCGATCGAGGCGAAAAATTTCTCGCCCTTTGAGTTCAAGAGAGTGCAAGGAGATCGCACTATTCAGAGTGGCGCGGATACCTTCTTGGTCAGAGAGGAGATCACCATTTCGTAGCAGTAATTTTCCTTGTGAAACGACGGCCATCACTTTGCTACTCTGCCAGTGAATATCGCTGGTGGCGTAAACTTCTGCTTTGCAGATACGAAGCGGATTGGCACTCTTTTCAATTGTAAGCTGTTCCAAAATGGATTCGCTGTTATCAATATCTAGGATCAGTTCTACTTTGGCCCCATTCCCCTCTTTGCTCCCATTTGCAAGTGTCAAATTGCGAATGGTGAAATGTTGCAAATCTTTAACGGTGAGGAGTGAACTCTTTTTGTCAAAGAGGCAAGAGGATCCTGGTGTGGTGTTGCCGGGAGTTGTTGCTAGGGTTAGGGTAAAATTTTCCTCGGCGGGAAGAAGAGTGTTGGCCGTTCCTTTGTGGCCTAAAATTTCCACTTCACTAAATCCCGACGTGCTATCGATAAAGAGAGGTGTGGCGGTGGTAATCACTCCTTTAAGCAGGAGAGTTAGGCGCTTTTTTCCACGGCACTCATTTTGTGCTTTAAGCATGGAAGCGGTGAGGGTCTCACCCTCTTTCAACTGACGAATGCAGTGGTCACTTAAGGGAATGGGACAACGAAAAAAGATTTCGCCGTTGGTATCAGCGAGAATGGTATTTAAATTGCCAAGCCACTGATTCTTATCTAGGAGTATGGGAGAAAAGTTGGGTCTGGCCTTCATCGCCGACAAGAGTGGAGCACAAGAGCTGGTAAAGCGAGAGGCCCCGAGGCGGTTTTCAATGCTGCCATCGAGTGCTTTAGTGCGCACAACGGGTGGTAGGGGAAGCAGTGTAAGCGTGGCATCTTGGCAGCGATCCAGGCAGAGTTGGTTTAGCGGAAATTTGGAGACTTCACTAATAAGATTACTCGGAATTGCTTCAAGCGAGAGGAGTCCGCTTAGGCCGAACAGTTTTTTTAAGCGATCTTCAATGGCGAGAATCTTTGCCGGGTCGCCCTCCCAGAGTAGGTCGCTAATGGTGGTGCCATCGATACTTTGAATGGGAAAGAGTGATCGATAATTTTTTCCGTGCAGAGTCTCCTCGTAAGTTGCCAGGTAGATGGTTTCAAAGTTTTCGCCAATGACGGCTTCACCTTTGAAGAGTCTCCACTCCCCCGATTTATATTCACGAAGGAGTGTCGCAAGCGCGGCCTGGGGGTCGCTAGGTCCGACTACTTCCCCACTGCCGCATAAGAGTGGGCGCTCCTCTTTCATGATAGTGTCGTTTGGTTTGCTTTCACCCTGGAGCGCTCCAGGGATGGTAAGGCGCTTTCTTAGATTGAAAGCATCTTTAAGCCCTTTGCAGGCAGAAGGGATGGAGTAAAAAGTTCCGCTGCTTTTCGGAAACTCAATAAAATACTTTTTTTCAAGGTTAAGATCGATCCATAAAGAGGCATCCCATGGAATATCGACATCGCTGGCGGTTCCGGGACAAGGGATACTGGGATTTTTAGTGAGTGAAAAATTTGCTTCGAGATCGAGGAACAGCTCTTCTCGTAGTGGGGTGTTGGTCGGGAGATTTAAAAGTTTAATCACCTCGCTGCTCTGTTTGCATCCCTTTAATTCGTAGGCGTGTGTTTGTTGGTACTTTACAATGTAGACATCTTCACCAAGGTTACTCACATAGCGACCAATGCTTAAATTGTCGTCGGCAAAAGCTACGTGAGTTAAAAAGGGTAAAAGGGATAAAAGGGGTAAGAAGAATAAAGGGACTAAAAATCTTTGAGACATACTGTCGACTCCTCTTTTGAAATTCCTATCTTAGCGTAGGCAGCAGGAAGACCGGCGCTTTGACAAATTTCTAAAACTGTTTTTTGTTGAGTGCTGCCATTAAAATTGGCGACTACCACACCGCTGCGCCAACTGTTTCCATCCATAGCAATGCATAGGGGGTTGTTATTCATGCTGGGCTTACGACAAAGGCGCACGATTTGTGGTAGATTCTTTTTATTTAAAAGTTCACAAAAGTAAACTTTGCAAATGGTGTTTACCTGTTTTTTATAGGCGCTATCGCTATTGGCGACAATTTTGATATCAGAGAGCAGTTGTTGCATTTTAGGAATGATACTGCCAGTGGTGATACGGTTTAATTCACCAAAGAGTTCAATGTTACTGCGCTCTTTAATTTTCGGGAGCAGATCGACGTTGTTCACACCATCGCTCATGATAAAGAGGCCACCCTTCCAGCGGTCATACTCATCTAAAATACTTTGGGAGAGCAACACCGACATCTTATAATCGGCAACAATCTTATCCAGGCGTGAATCGCGAGCAGTGACGTAAGTTTTATAGAGCGCTTTATACTGCTCATTTAAGGGGGCCGCTTTGCTGGCAATTTCAGTGATACGTTTGTTAGCGCTGCTGATAAGCCCTTTAGCACGATCCACTTTTCTTGCAAACATGGCACTCACAGGACTTTCAGCGCCAATGAAATACTTTTTAATCACTTCGTCGGTGGCCTTTTTTACCACGTTTTCAATTTCGGTATCACTCATATTGGTGATGATCCCACACTCGGAGTTAAGCGAAGGATCGAGCACGCCACTAGGAGCGTAGCAGCTGCTCATCTCATTGATGCGGTCTTTGAGTGTGAAGGCGGGAATATGCTCACTGGTGAGCGCTTCATAATCGAAGTAGGCGTGCTCCCAATTGACATCGGAAAAACTGGCAATGGCCATGCGTCGTTCACGACAAAAGCGCGCTTTATCGATTAAACTTTTAAGTCCCGAGGTTTTATATTTTTGGAAAAAAAGTCCTGCCTGACGACAATGGAGTAGCCCTTCGAGCAGGGCCGCAAAATTTTGTTTTACCGGAGGAAGACCCGCCTTTTGATTCTCTTGTAGCAGGTTGATCGCGGCCTCATTTATTCTCTCATCACGGCCTTGATAGTTGTTATGAAAGATGCAAACGGCGCGGTGAAATTTTTGCTCGCGTCCCTTGGGAAACTGCTCTAAGGCACAAACGGAGGGCCTAACTTTTTCTAGCATCACTGTGTAGGTTTCAAGTCCCCCATAGGTGAAGTCGGTGGCCTTTGCAGTATCAAAAGCAAAACTAAGCGCTATCAAGAGGAGAAGAATGGTGATTTTTTTAGTTGTATTATTATTCATCATAAAGTTAATCCTACTTTAAATTAAATTGCAGAGGAGTAGATCACGTAAAAAGTAAAGACCGCATCCTCAAAACCACAACGACTAGGCCTGCGAATCAGTTCATACGTCCCAATCAGCGGTGCGCCCATAAAGGGAAGAATAGCGCTGGTGTCATTGATGGGACCTGGAAGTTGTGGGAAATTCCTCACATTAAAGCGTCCCTCCCAATAATCGAGAATGGAGTTTACCCGATCTTGAGCAGTTGCTAGGTTGTAGAAGGGAATCACATAACTGCGTGCAGGGCCAGTCACCAGTGTTGGTACCACCTCGGTGGAATTTTCGGAAATGTTGTTAAAGACCATACCGCTTCCTTTGTGAATCAGTTGCACACTATTTCTCACATCTCCACTACAGGTGTACTGAACTCCAACCAAGAGATCGACGATAGTGAGGTTGCGACTGACAGTGAACTTTTCATTATTCCAAAGACTAAAGTATCCCCGTTCCGCCATCATCTCATCGCTTAAGACATTCGGGGAAAATTCAAACTTCACATGACCATTTTTAGAAAAGGCACGTGTAAAACCACTAGTAGAGGGCACTACAATTTCTGCAACCTCAATGTTAATCTGCTTCTCATTAAAGAAGCGTGAGCGGATAATATTGTTAACCATGTCGGTAAGACCAGCGGCGTTTTTTACATAGGGGGAGGTCTCCTTGGATAGGCCATCGGGACCAGTTAGCGCTAAGACAGTGTTGTAGCGCTTTCGCATCAGATTTAAGAGGAGGTTTGCATGTTCGAGCTCGCGGCGCTTGCTACTTAAATATTCGGGAAGTCCACGAGTGATCTCGGCAATCTTCTCTTCGCTAGCGATAAAGAGGTTTTTCTTCTCATCAGCATCATCGATTTTGGAAACTAAGGTTAATAGCTCCTCTTGCTCTTTGTTGACTGCTTTGGCGGTATCCTCCTGCACCTGTAAAATCTTTGCTTGCAGCTCTTTATTTTTAAGCCCCACCTCAGCACTCTTCTTTAAAATATCGACGAGCTCTTCGGTCGCGCCAGGTTCACTTTTAAGCCTGCTCTCGACTAGTTCCAGCTCATTGTCGGTAAGTGCTAACATCGCACCTTTTTGCCGCTCTCGTAATTCATTAATCACATTGGTCACCTGATCGGAAGCGCTTGCCAGCACCTCCACTTCACCTTTGGTGGAGTTGACACGTTCGATGCGCTTGTTGATGGAATCAATAATTTTAAAGACGTCGTTGTTATCATCCACCAGTTGGTTGCGCTGGGTGTTTAAATGTTCCATTTGTGATCCAATAATTTTTATCTCATCTAAAGCTAGGGCGATCCCATGCTCTTGCGCCGAGATTTCATAGGAGAGGAGATCATTTTGGGATGCCTCTAAATTGATGGTAGCGATCAGGCGGCGATGTTCGGCATTTAAAGCCGCTACACGCTGATCAATGGTGCGAATGTCGTTTTTGCAATCAAAGTCGGCCAGCTGCTCTTGCAAATAGAGGTCTTGAATTTCACTTTTAGTCATGCTGATTCTTCCCGCAAGTTCAAAGTGGGCGCGATGAAGTGCTAGCGACTTTGCAGTTAAATCTACGTCGATGGTACCGACAGCTCGCTCGAGCGATTTGATTTCACGATTTAACTTTTCAATCTCTCGCATCTGCTCGATCTGCAACTTGCCCATTTGGAAGAGAGAGGCCAGAAAGCCACGTACCGATTCCAGTTTTGCTTGTACAGCTCGTGCAGTATCGATCTCCGTGGAGGTACCAGAGGACATCCCTTGCACATGCACGGTGGTTTTCGGAATGGCCGCTGACAACATCACCGCCATCTCTGCCGCGGCCAAGACAACATCAAAAGTTTTGGTACTGTTGACAAGAGCATCCAGTGCACCACTGAGATCGTTGATGCTTTTTTGTAAATTTTTAATTCGCTCTTGCAGGTCCTCTTTGTTCCTTTGCGAGCGTAAAATCTCTTGATCCCAAATCTGTTTTGCAAACTCACGCTCATTTGCTTTGAAGTCGGCGCAGTTGACGGAAGCCAGTTCGGCATCGAGTTTTGTTGTTAGTGTCGGATCGCTACCAATATTGGTATCTTTGTAGACAAGCGATGCAGGCAGAGGCATTCCCCCCGGCACTGCTTTTAAATCGTTAGAGTCGGCACTGCCCATCACACACTTGACTAAGAAGGCGCGTGCGCTTACTTTTTGTTGTAACATTTTTGAGCGAAGCCCACTATTACCATCAGGGCCACACATCTTTTCCGTATAGGCGCGAAGAGTGAATGCTGGCGTACTGCTGCTACAAGCACTCTCTCCAGAGATGGGAGTAAAAGGCATGACCACAGCTTCTCCAACGTAACTCAGCTCCTCTTCAATTTGACAAATTCCTTGGCGGGTGACTTCGCGGCGCTGGCGGTAGAGCTCATTTTTACGGTAGGTAATCTCTTCGATGCGTTTATTCATTTCGGCAATTCGTTGGTTGGCCATCTCAATGGAGATTTTCTTTTGATCCTCCTCCAGCTTTATTTGCTCGAGGCGATTATCGTTGCGTTTCTTTTGGCGGTCGTAATCGGTGATCTGAGCGCGCAAGCTCTCGATTTGTACGTCGAGATTCATCTGGGTTAATTTCCAGTTGAGTAGCCATCTTAACTCATTTCGCTTCTCCATCTCTGCCTCTTTACTCATGATGATCAAGTCATTCTCTTTTTTGAGAAGCAGTGATTGGCGGCGATTTTGTAGCTCCTCCAATTTTCGTGTCAGTTCCAACTCCAGTTGGCGAATGCGACTGCGATACTCGTAACTGTCGCGCTCCCCTTCGAGGCGATTCATATCTTTGCTGATGGAGGCACTATACTCTTTGGCAAGGCCTTCAAGTTTTCCAATACGATGAGCGATCAAGTTGGTTTGTTGACTCTTGATTACGCGGTTTTCGTCGATCTGCCTGGTGTTCTCCCCTTGTTTGTTGCGATACCACTGTTCCACCATACTTTGCACATAACTTTCAACTTGTAAGAGCGAATCTTTCACTCGCTCCAGCTCATTTTTTAAGTCGTCAAAATTGATCGAGGTAAATTGATCGGGATCGATATTTAAGTAAAGCAGACCTTGGTTTATCGAGTTTAAGCGTGTCTTGGCATCGCTTTCGAGCACTAAGAGATCGGTACGAAGGTCGTCGTAGCTTGTATCCCCAGGAATGTCCGATTTGGCCTCGATAATCGCCCAACTGGCCTGCTCATAAAAAACTTTTGCTCTGGTCATGTTGGGATCACCATTTCTCCCAGGATCACCCGGAATGCCTACGCTCTCGCTTAAGAGGTATCCTAGGCGTTTTGCGCGCGCTTCAGAAACGGTTTGATACCAGATATCGCCAGTCACCAGCAGCAGACGAATTTTAAGAGAGTAGAGCATATTCATCTGGCGATAATATTCACGAAGGTTGTTGCTTGCTTGTTGACGCCCAATCACTTGAAAAGCGCGATCTAAAATTGCTAATCCCTGTTCTGCATGTTTTTGCAATTCTGCAGGAGCAAGCGGAGTATTGTTGCGATTGACACCGCTTGAGGTGGCAAGATAGGGGAAGTCACTGGCCATAAAGAGGTGATAGCGTGCAAGTTGCAAGTGGCAGTCGTAGTTGCAAACCAGTGCTAGCTTACCACCAGTGGCATCACTGCTGCCACTGCTGCCGCTGCTACTATCGCCGCCACAAGAGCGAAGAAAGTTTTTAAGCTCCACGCTGAGATCACCCATGTAGTTGACGTCGGCGCGGAAGTTGGCAATCTTTAAGAGCGTCGTGAGTGAGTTTGCCTTTTGAACGGCCTGATCAAGTGGCAATTGGCCACAATCATCCGGGGCCGCGAGCAGCGTTGCTACTGTTGCTACTTGTACGGGTAATGCCAGTAATAATAGGGTTGTCGTTAGTAAAATTTTTTTGATCTTTATATTCATGTTATTATGGTCCCTTTAAGTATTCAATGGAGATCTCATTCACAAAATTGGCAAAGCTGCTCCAAATTTTTTGCACTGGAGTTGGTTTTTTTAAATCCTTCACCATCTTGGTGGCCTCATCGATGCAAAGGTCATAAGGCTCCATGATGTACCTCATGAGTGTTCCCGTATCTTCACCACTTAAATTGATACTTTGTAGTCGTGGCACCATCTGTTCACACACTGCCAATTTTGTACGATAGAGAGGAAGCTCACTAGAGCGTGAGAGCAGTGAGAGTTCACCTATGCCTAAGCGAATCTCATCAAAGACTTTTTTCGTCTGGTTGATTCCACTTTCAAGTTCTTTCGATCCTCCAGCACTCTCTTTTAACTTATCCAAATCCACTTCGTTTAATCTTCCCAGCAGTGTTTGTTCTTTGAGCATATCGTTTTGAACCATGAGGAGGTTTGCCTTAACATTTTGAAGGGTGTCCACAAAGACCATCACATCATTAGAGAGGATTTCGACTTTATTCATATCGTTGACCACCGCTTGAAATTCACTTTTGGCGAGAGTTAAAAGTTTAATGGTGTCTTCAACTTGTTTGTGTACCTCTTGGTAAATTTGTTCATCGACTAAGGCCTGGATCTTCTTCTTTACCTCTCCGCGAGTGACCACTGGTCGTACATTGCAAACCACCTGCTTTAAGATATCAGCTCCTATGCGCTCATTGATGTTTTCATAGATCGACCACAAAGGGCGCCACTCTGGTAAAAGATCACGCTCACCAATAGTTTGTAGCATTCCTTGCTGTAGCTCCTGTGCTCGCTGAAAGCGGTCACACTTCTTTTCAAAACTATTTTCTGCAAAATAGCGAAGAGTATTGATGAGGTAGAGTTCGAGTACAACGCTGCGATAGCGCCGTGTAAGTTCATCCACCTCTGCCGGCAGATCAGTGGACATTGGTGCAAATTTAAGGTAGCGACTCAAAAAAATCTCAAGCAGCGGAAGGCGCGCATAGAGTTTCGCCGCCACACCACTGGGAATGGGGACTACTGGAAAGGCATTCATCTTCTTCTCGGAGGATGAACCACCGTCATCACCACTTTCGCCACCTCCAATACGTTCACCAACGATCATGCCTTCAAAGGGAAGATCGTCGCCCATGGTTGCGGCCTCCTCTGCCCCTGAGATGGGCAGCACTGGATTAAATTTTTCACTACGGACTTCGATCTCTCGAAACCACTCTGTATCGGGGGCCGCGTTTCTAAAGTTACTATTCCAGTAAGTATTTAGTTTATCCATGGGATAGTAGCTTTCCAGGATGGAGGCAAAACTGAGAGAGGGCAGGGAACTTAAAAGCAGAAGAAAAAATTTTATTTTGTTCATATTTATTTTCATTTTCATTTTCATACTCATATTCATATGGAAAGTTGCTCCTCTACGCTAACAGCTATTCGATGTTTATTTACAATACCAACGCGTGCTGGCCCCGGGGCCGCTACAGTGGCCAAGCCTTACCCCATAATTTTTCCAATCGCGGGTGATTTCGGAGAGTGCAGTGGAAATTTTTTTTCCATCATCCTCTTTATTCACTTCACTCCAAAGTAGCCATAGTGGTCTTTGTGCATCTTCAGGGGAGGGTAACATGGCCCCGACTAGATCGAGAGCAAAGGCAGACTCTTTCAACATTTGACTGGCCTTGAGAAGATTTTGTGTGCGCATGTTGGAGTACTCTTCGGGAGAAATATTTCCAAGTGCATTTTTAAATCTTCGCTCGTGGATCTGACTATCGCGAAAGAAGATAGAACTTTTATTCTCTGTTTGTGTTAGCTTATCTAAGTTTATTTCTACACTATTTCCACGTACATTCACGCTCCCGAAGATCTCTCGAAAAATCGCCAACACATTGGCGAGGTGACGAAAACCCGACTCAATTTCTACCTCTCGCATAGCAAGTCCTGTCTCAATCTCCGAGGCGTTTGAAACAAAACTGCGTAAAGTATCGTTTAAGGAATCCATGTCTTGGCGAGCGAGTGCCGAAGGGTTTAGAAAAAAATCTTTGATTCCCGACAAGGTATAGTTAGAGGCGAGGTTTTGCACGCGCGCGCGAGTAAGTGCAGACTCCAAACACCCCTCTACACTGGCAAGATCGTTTAAGAGCTGAGTTGCATGGTAGACTTGATTCATATTCTCGCTGGTACCAAAAAGGCCACTCTCGCGATAACGAAGCTCTTTATCTAGTAGGAAATCACTCAAGTAATCTTTGGCAGCAAGGGCGTACTCACATTCCAAACTTTTAGTGCGATTTCTGACATAAAGGCCATAAAGGGCCGCACCAAGGTAGTATTTTTGAACCAAAGTTGGCGCATAAGTTTCTACATAAAGTGTGCTGGTAATGGTGTCATAGCGTCCACACGCATAGTTCTTGGCCAGACACTGGTTGTCGCGAAGGAGGTCACAATTTGCGATTTCAAATTTGCATATTTCCGCTGCGCGAGCATGAGGAAGCGAGTGAATAATTGCAACATAGAGGATGAAAATCGTCTCCAAAACAAAGAGAAGTTTTAAAAGGTATTTGCTCATAAATTTGTCTGGTGATTGATGTAGTTTCATGTTTCTTTTTCCTTTAATGAGCTTCTAATGAAATTCGAAAAGGGCATGCATGAAACTTGATAGCAAAGAGCGTGCCAACTGACATATAGCTTCTGATGATTGCTTCATAGGAAAAAGTAGGCTGCACCATAAAGTCTAAATTAAAGTTTCCGATATGCTGGTAAGGGAATTATCTAAGGGAAGAGAATTGATGAGTGTGTATAAGAGTGGTTTATTGTTTTGGAATATTGTATTTCCGCTAGTGGTGTTCTCGTTGATCGCGGCCCCGGTGGCGAGTTTTGCTGAAAGCGCATCGGGGAAAGTTGTCTGTTCTAGTATTAGCGATGAAGGAAGTTGTAATTCTAAAACTGGATGCAGGTGGTTCACTCCTCCTAACAACAATGGAACTGGTCAGTGTGCATACTCTGGGGATGAGGATATTTACAAAGAGTGTAGGGAGATGAGTGATCGCACAGAACGCATTGGTTGCACCATTCGTATGATTAACTCTATTGGGGACAGTAATGGTGTGCAAATTTCGGAAAAGCTAACCGATGCTTCACAAAGTAAAAGTGATTTTCATAAGAACCTTCTCGGTAATGGTTTTGCAGAGATTGGACAAAGTTTGAATTCACCTAGTGGAATGGCGCTTATTTATGGGATTATGATTGCCTATACAGTTTTTCAAATTGGTTTTGCCATTGAAAATCGCGCTTGTACTGCAATGAGTGTGAGTGTTGGGATTGCAACAGTGGCAGCGCTTATTGCTTTTCTCGCTACACTCATAACCAATATGCAATTAAACAAAGATCTAGCGAAGGCCAAGCAAGCACTTGCACCTCCTGCACCTGCTGCTACTGCTTCTGCTTCTTCGGGTGGGAGCGAAGGCGAAGGCGGAGGTGAGGAGTATGTGGATTTGCAGGAAAAAACGTTTACTACACTAGCAGATGTTTACAAAAAACTTCATACCTACGAACTCGCAAAAGCGATTGCTTTTGGAGTGGCCGCCGGCCTTTTTGCAGTTGCTGCTGGCATTGCTTTTATTGCAGAGGGTGCTTTTTTTCCCTGCGTACCCGCCGCTCCTGTAAAGGGCGCTCATGCTATTATCATGGGAGTAGTCTCCGGGGCAGCAGGCCTTGGAAGTGGACTGCTGCCTGCTGTGGCCATGGGTAGTGAGGAGAAAAATATTGGATTTATGATTGCGGGGTCTATTGGTGCGATTGCTATTTCGGTGATCTATCCTCTGATTGCCTGGAAATATACACCGCTGATGGCGAAGGGATGGACAAGGGGAGTTGTTTATACGCTATTTGCAGGACTTTTGGGAATGCTTACTGCTGCGGCGGCAGTTAGTGCAAATCTTGCAAAATTAAAACATGAATTGGTGAAAGATATTCATGCCACCATGATGGAAGGGTGTACAGAGAAGGAGAACTCCATCATGCCGCTACGATCGAATGGTGATCAGCGTGAATATGCAAGGCTGTTAAAATGTTTTTGTTACGACAAGCAGGCAGACTATAAAGAGCTACGAAACGATCGCATGAACAACTCACTTTGCCTCTCCTTTGATCAGGCCGCTCATAATCTGCTTGGTATAAGAAAGGGTGGGGTTTATGTGGACACCGTGATTGGACCGTTAGGTTCTAAAGGGTGTGTGACTCTGGATAAAAAGTATGATCCCAATTGCGATTGCAAACGGGTGCGGAATTCCAGTGGTGAAAATTATTGTATGAAGACGAATGTGACTACAAAGAGCGTAGCGGTTGCAGGGTCGTCAGTGGCCGGATTGGCCGCTATTGGCAACAGTGGTAATAGCATTCTTAATGGAACACTTCCGGTGAATATGGCGGCCCTAGGGCAAACGCGAGCGCAGATGGCCGATGCATCAAAGTTTGCAAGGAGATCTGCTGATGAAGGGCCTAAGAAGGATGGAAAAAGTTTTGCAGATGTCGCAAAGCTGGCGAATGCAACTTTGGCAGATTTGCAAAAGGCGCTTCCAAAAAATGCGATCACTGGTTTGCAGGCCGCTTCTGGTGCCGGTGCACTTAAAGGTTTTGATGATCAGTTGACGCAACTAACGACGGATAAGACAGGATATGCAATGGATGGAAAGAAAACATCGAAAGATAGTCTTGGCAACAGCGCTTTAAATTTTCAGGGAGGTGGGGGAAAGGCAGGAGTAAAGGCAACTGATAATAGTGATCCACTGGCAGGACTTGTTGGCGGCGGCAGTGATAGTGGAGGCGATCAAAATGGAAGAGGAGGTACTCTTCGTGTTGATGGTAGAGAGGGTGGTTATAAGTTAAAAAGTATCTCTTCAGACAAAGGAGGCTCTCTTTGGGAGATGATATCTAACAGATACAAAAAGAGTGCTTATCAAAGATTGTTTTGATACGCTTTGTCTTGTCACACTGGAACAGTTTAGTATTTTAAGAGTGTATAAGTAAAAAGTAAGCATGTAAGTAAGTTAAGTTTAAGTTAAGTTAAGTTAAGTTAAGTTAAGTTAAGTAAGTAAGAAGGGTATAGAAAGTAATGACACCAATTCTCTCATATGTATTAACAGGAAAGACCAACGAGCACATCACTTTGGATTCGCGTATTGGTGTTCCCATTCATACACGGGCAATTTTTCCTTTTCTTTCGTTACAAAAAGAGGCGATGAAGGTGGGATTTGATTTGCGGATTGCGAGTGGATTTCGTGATTACGATCGGCAGATGTTACTTTGGAACGAGAAGGCCCAAGGGAAGCGAGAGATTCTTGATTACGGTGGGCAGCGCGCATTAGATTATGGGGAGCTTACTCTTAACCGTGAAGACTTGTTGTTTGCTCTTTTACGTTGGTCGAGTGTTCCTGGGGCCAGTCGTCACCATTGGGGTACGGAGGTGGATGTTTACGATTACAATGCGATTAATTCACCGACTAGTGAAAAGTTAAAGCTAGTGCCTTCCGAGGTAGAGGGAGGTGGGCCCATGGCCTCACTGCATATTTGGCTTGATGAGATGATTGATGCCAAGAAGGCCTTTGGTTTTTTTCGCCCTTATGAACAGGATCGAGGAGGAGTGGCCATGGAAAAATGGCATTTAAGTTATACTCCTCAGTCCTATCTTTATGATGAAAGTTATAACTACGATTTTTTTATACAAACAATTGAGGAATCGGATATTGAGTTAAAAGATCTCATTTTGCAAAATGGTAAAAAGATCTTTAACGATTACATGAAAAATATTTGCCCTTACCCTAATTGACAGTTGCTTGCTGGGCAAAGTTGTAGTTTTCTATAAATTTCGAAACAATTGCTCGAGAATTTGGAAGTGCAAGAAAGTTGTATAGTTCCAAATAGAGGTCGATCTCTTTTCCACCGCCACTAAATTTTTTCTGCATTTCCTCTGTTGCTAGTGCCTCCAAGGTTCCACGGGCGGTTTGCACCGATGAGGTGGGAGCGTACTCTGGGTATGGCCACTCCTTCCCTGACAGCTTGTTCACCCAACGGGCAGGCGCTTGGGTGGGATCAAGGAGTGAAACATCAGCAAGGGGCATGAACTTAATGACAAAACCGCCCTCGCCATCTGGTATGGTGATCATTTCAAAATCGATATTGCGGTTGTGATACTGTGTAAGCAGATGGTGTTTTAAGGCAAATAAAAAGTGTTTGACCTGTAAAGAGTTCGGGTTTTGCACATGCAATTTTAAAAAGAAATTATCTGCTACTGCTTGTGTTGTAATCCCTTTTAGCGTCACCAAATCCAACGTTCCTGCAAGCTCTGGAATAGGAATGGGATTATTCTTCTCTGCTAAGAGCGGGAACTCTTTAATGGTGGCGGCCCCAATTTGTGTATGAGCGGTTGCCCCGATAGAGGAGGAAGCGCGGGAATTTTGCCCTACCATTAAAAAATGTTCACCTGGCAAAAGTGGTGAGGTTGCATGGGCCATAGTTGTTTTTGTGGCCGCTTTGGGATTTAAAAGATAGCTCTCTTGAGTAATTTTTTCTAAATCGATAACATACCAATTTTCAAGTTTAGCGGTGCTGTCCACCGGGATAGATAACTCGAAAAGGGTGTTTCCATAATACTCATCGCCTTCCAATGTTCCTCCACTGCCGATGGAAAGACCATGCTGCTCAAAATAAGGATAGGGACTATTGCGAATACGAGAGTATTCTTGTTCTCCAGGGAGACGTCGTATTTTCAGGGAGGCATCTTCAAGTGGAACTGTTCTCTTCCAAGGAAGCACGATAAAGCGTTTAATGGAGAGATCTTCCATATGGGAGCGATTGATAGCTTTAGCATCACCGGCCGCGATCAGATAACGGATGATTGCAGCATGTACTTTTTTACGCTCATGATCTTTAGAGTTATTGGTAATCTCTTTGACATTCACTTTATCATGATGTTCTTTACAAAATTTATCCAAGGTAACGTCCGAAAAAAATCTTCCAGGGAAGTGATTCAAATAGTAAAGCAATGCTTCTACATCTAGTTCTGCTCCTGCAGGTGCAGGTGCAGGTGTAAGATGTGATTTAGTACTACTCTGCACCAGATGCCACCACTCCTCTTTGAATGTTTGAGCAAACTCTCCAAAATTTTCCAGGAGATGTCCTCCCTGCTTCTTTAATAAGCGTAGTGGAAGCGATAACTCGTGATCACTCTTGTTAGCAAGTTCTTGAGGTGAATGTTTATTTAACCAAACCTTTTGCATCCGTGAGATTAAAGTTGTCAGCCATTTTTGGCCTCCAATCAATGCTCTGATTTGATGAGTATGTTCCGGTTTTAAAATGTGCGGACGTACGCTATCATCAATCCAGCTTTCACCTACTTTATAAGTGAGTCCACCGCTATGTTCATAAGGGGAAATGGTGGTTTGATTATGCTTTTGTACCCACTCCTGTTTTTTGGTAGCATTGTAAAAATCGATTTTTTCATTGGAGGAAGTGGGAGCGGTGGCCTTGATCGCCGCATAAGAGTAGGCACTAACTCCATTTTCTTCCTGGCAAGAGACAAGCATATTGTAAACAGCATTGGCATCACCATTTCCGACCCCAAGTAACTTTTCCTTAAGTTTGATATTCTCTTTTTCAAGCTGTAAAAGTTTTCTCTGTGAAATCAAGCGATCATGGAGGAGATATCCTTTCTGAGCGCGCAGGCGCATCTTCTCTTTAATAGCATTCAATTTTTGTATAAAAGGCATCCACTCTTTTTCCATGAAGAGTGTCCTGTTAACAGCATCACCTTCATTTGCTAATAGTGTGCTTATGGGAAAAATGGCGGTAGTTGTAGTTGCTATCGTCATCGTCATCGTTATTAATATTATAATCATTGCTAGATTCATTAATGAATCCCTCCTTTTTTTTTTACTCATTATGCAATATGTCTTGAGAAAATCCAAAAAGGATCGATAGGTGTGCATTTTTTCAAGAGAGTGCCTTGTTTTTGAGGCAGGTCCTTTTTAAGAAAAAATCTGCTGCCGTGTGATTTCAAAAGCTTCAGCATAAATTGATCGCATTTATAAAAATAAAATCAATATGATTTAAAATTGCAAAAGCAAAAGCAAAAGACAATGAATGATCGAATTTGTCAGTTGGAGGATACATCGATGCAAGCACAGAGTAAGTTTTCAGCTATGATTTTAGTTTTAGTTTTGGTTTCAGTTTTGGGGACAACAGCACCATCATCAGCACGAGCGGGCCAACAGAAGGTTTCGCTCTCTGATCGTTCTATTAAAACTTTATTAGAGATAAATAATATTGATATAGAGACGATTTGGAACACTTACCTGGATGGTACCTTGACAGCAGTAGAAGAGAATGAACTTTTACATGCTGCTGATGTTAAGGACAGCTCTCTTATCTCACCTGCGACTCAAGCAAAAATAGAAAAAGCATTGAACTCGATTAAAGGTGAAATTCTGGCCAAGGATTCGATTCATCCTAAAATCCGCAATGCTATTGCTAACTATTTTTCTTATCATAAATCGTTTGTTCCTCGGATTGAGAATTCACAAGGTGATGAATATATTTTAGATGTGCCCTCATTACCACTCACTATTAACATTAATAATACTAGTAAAAATAAAAGCGATAGTCCGCATTTTACTGTAAGTGGATTTTATCGAGAATCTCAAAGTACAGATGAGTTTAAAGGTCATGAGTTAGAGCGGTTTTCTCCAGAAGAACACTGCCTACAAGAGAGACTGGTTGATCCTAACTTTAGCAGTGCAGTTGCCACCATTGATAGGATGTGGAAGTTTGATAAAAAGGGCAGTAAAGCTGTTGTTGATACTATCTTTAATCCTGACTACTCTTTGGGCCGTAGTTCTCGTAGCGATAATACCTTTACTAATCTTAGGCATGCGATCTCTTTACGGGCCAAAGGAAAGATCTCTCTTGATGATATGGTTATGAGTCATACCCCGACTAAGAATAATAGCGTAAAACTACTTCTTGATAGCGAAGAGATTTTAAGTGAGACTTTTTTTCCTTTGGTGGCCAGTGCTAAAGAGAGTATTCATATGATGATGTACCAATTTAGAGATGGGCGTCTAGGAGAGTCTTTTGTGAATGCTCTGCTTGAGGCGTGCTCGCGTGGAGTGGATGTGTATGTCTTAACCGATTCCGAGGGTTCTGCACAAATGCCTTACTCTTCGGCAAAGGCCAACCTCGAACGTTTTCGCAGTGGTTGTGTTGAAAAAACCGCCGATGGAAAAATAAAGCAGCGTGGTCATCTCTCTATATTGCCGTTTGCTCGCCATGGGACTCAACATCAAAAGGCGATCATTGTCGATTCTGAGGTTGCCGTAATTGGTTCTACCAATTTACATCCCGACTCACTAGAGTCGGAAAATTTTCGGCCGCTCTATAAGGAAGTGATGGATAAAGGTAATGCGCTTAAGGTGTTCAAAAATCAAAATGCAGTTGCACCCAGTGCAATCTCCTCTGATAACCGCTCTTCATTCGATCCGAAAGATCGTGCTACTCACGACTTTATGGTAAAAATTAGTGGTGATGCTGTTCCGCAAATGCAAACGGAGTTTGTCTTAAATTGGCTTAAAAATGGCGATCCACTCTATCCAGAGATCTCCAATACAAAATTATTTAAAAAGTTATCACAACCTTACGCTAAAAGAGAGAAGCTTGATCCTTATTTATCAACAGCGGTTGCAGCTACAAATCCAGATGCCGGTATGAAATGTGAAGAGAGTTGTCCTCAGTGCCTGAAAATTGCTCAGGGGGTAGGATATCGTAAGCATGAGTGGTTAGAAATTGCATTGGACTTAATAAAAAATGCGCGTGAATCAGTGATGATTGAGGCGGCCTATATCACTAGTCCGCAAGTGCAAGATGCGCTCATAGATACCGCTAAGCGTTTGCGTGCGCTAAAGATTGCACGTGGGGAGAAGTTTGATCCAAGCGTAAATCCTGTGGTTACAATTATTGTGCCTGGATACTCTGATCACTTTCATACCTCTGATGCTATGAGAAATGTCTATCAGAAATTTCTAGATGCAGGTGTTAAGCTTGCTGAGTATCAAGGATTTACCCATGGAAAATCGTTGATCATCGACAATAAAATCACCTCTATCGGTTCGGCCGATTTCATGGGTTTTACTCACTGTTATGAGTTGGTCTCCTATATTTTAGGTGAAGATTTTGCAAAGAAGGCCAAAGAGAAAATCTTTGATCGCGATCTAGAAGCGACTCAATCGGTTCATGTCGATGAAGATTTTGTAAAAAATCTTCCCCTTACAATAAAACTTCGCTCTCCACTTATGCGCTGGCTCTATAGCATCTTCGCCCACAACGTCTAATCGTGCATTCGAGTGTGGGTGGGTGGGTGCCTGGTGGAGTGGGCGGTCGGGGTGAGAAGGGGTGAGGGTAAGTGGTTGGGAATAGGGGAATGAAAAAAATGTTGGGGGATTTTTTGTGGGATGGGGTATAATGTTGGGTATGAGGAACTTATTAAAAATGAAAAAGCTATTTTGCGTTTTGATCTTGGCAGCGGTCACCGCATCCACTGTGAGTGTGAGTGCGAGTGTTGGTGCCGGTGATTATGGGTGTGGTAATAGTGGGTCTATCGATCTTTCGCAGCGGCTTGGTGCTGTTCGTAATCAAGGGGTCAATGGACTTTGTTGGGCCTATTCAGCAGCGGCAGCAATGAGAAATGAGCTTTGTAGAGAGGGGCACCCGCGCTGTGGTGATGCGAGTTTTCAACCCTCTATTCCTGATGCAACTGCGTGTGCACGAAAAAACTTAAATATTTTTCCTGTGGGAAAAGAGAGTAGTGGAGGAAGACCGGAGCGTGCACTCTCTTGTATGTTAGGGAAGGGTGTGTGTTCGGAAGAGAATGCAAGTATCGAGAAGTATCGTCAGGCGGTGAAGGGTATGGGTGAGTTTTGCCCGATTGACCCATGTGCGAGTGATAAAAGTAGTGATATGAAAAATTATATTGATAATCTTGCAAATGCTACTCAGCAATCTTCGGTGCACGGTTTTGGTGATGAGAATAGTGACGAGTATGCGTTGCTGAATTTACCAGCGAAAGCTGCCTGTGTTTATAAGAGTGTCATTGGTGAAAGTTGTAAGCGCAATCGGGCGGTATTGCGAGAGGCAAAAACAGTTGCTCCGCAAACACTGATGCTGCTTAAGAAATCGTCGCCAGAGGTGATGGAGATACTCAACAATTTATTAAAGAGTGATAAGACACCTATTTTGGCCGTGTGCCTGGACAATGTGGCCATTCCCGAGTTACAAAAAGGATTGGCGGCGGCAGAAAAGGCAGAAAAGGCAGAAAAGGCAGAAGAGAGTGGTGCTGCTGGCAGGGGATGTGGGAACGCTCATGCGGTGACCATTGGTGGTGTTCGTTGTCACAATGGCGAAGCTGAATATTATGTTCATAACTCTTGGGGGAAAAATGCTCCCTTTCATGGTTGGATTCCTGCTTCTAAATTTATTGCTGCTTCATTGGATGTTACTTTCATTGGAAAAAAATAGATGATGACGAGAGTGTTGGTGCTGCTACTGTTTCCGCTTGTGTTGTTGGTGAATGGGAGTGCGAATGCGAGTGCGAACGCGAATGCAATAATAACGTATAAGGGTGTGCAAATATCTCATGCGCCTTCAGAAGCGCAGAAGCTGGTTGATCAAGGGATTTCAAAAGCATCACTAGCTAGTAATAATAGTAATAAAATGAAAACAAAAAAAGCTTCTTCTACTCGTCTGCATATGAGTGGGGAGAACCCTGCTGACCTTTTGTGTGTTGAGATCAAAGGTATTCCAGAGAATATCAAAGAAGAGAAGAGTGGTGATGAAATTTCTATTTGCCGCATGAGTGATGGAAGTTTTATCGTGAGTTGGGATCTGATAAAAATCATTAAATAGTTCTGCTAGATCTAGTCGGCAATTGTTGCAAATGGGCCATATTGGCACCATGTAAAAAAAATTTCCTGTCGTTGTAGAAAAAATAATTTTAATTTGTTATGGTCTCGTTTTAGCAAGTTGATCATCATCTTGATCGCACCTTATGAGACCAACGAAAAAAAAATTGGGGATTTTTATGCTAACGACAAAAAAATTGCAGACTCGGTTCTTTCTGCTGCTAATGACTCTTTTGGTTGTAGTTGTTGCGCCTGTTTTTGCCGAAGAAGCGCAAACTTCATCAGCACAAAATCCAGAGCAAGCGCCATTAGTAACTCTTACTCCGGTGGCAGATCAGGGATCGGTGTTGGTGCAAGGGATGGATAGCGAGAACGACAAGGGTGGCTCTATTGATCTTAGTTGGGAAATTCGTGACCCTGTCATTTCAGCAAATGCAACAAAGATACAAATTTTTCGAAAAGCTGAGAGTGATGCGGAGTTTACTGAAGTGAAGCACATGGACATTTCTGCGCTTAAGTATGCTGATAAAAAAGAGGTGCAGGATAATATCAAATACTCCTATATTTTAAATTTTCTCGATAAGGATAATCGTAAAGTTTATCAAAGTGGTGTGATGGGGCCTTTTGTTGCTTATCCACAATGGTTTAATACCAGTAAATTTGCGACACTCTTTTTTGCTTTTATCACCATCGCTATTGTTTTACTTTTTATCCAACTTGCAAAACAGGGAAAGAAATTTTATGTGCGCCCACTGGGTGGGATTAAGGCAATTGAAGATGCTGTAGGGCGAGCGACGGAGATGGGGAAACCTTGCGTGTATGTGCCAGGGATTAGTGTGATTGAGGATATTGCTACTCTTGCCTCGATTTCAATTCTTTCGAAAATTTCTGAAGTGATTGCCAACTATCAGTCGCGGATTGTGATTCCCAATTACGATCCTATTGTCTATTCGGTGATTGATGAGGTGGTGAAGAGTGCTTATGTGAAGGCAGGGCGCCCCGATGCTTATCGCTCGGAGGATGTTTACTACTTGACTGGTCGCCAGTTTGCGTACGCCTCGGGGATTGCAGGGTTGATGGCGCGAGAGAAACCGGCCGCGAACTTTTTCTTAGGATGGTTTATGGCAGAATCACTCATCTTGGCGGAAGCGGGGTCGATGACGGGCGCGATTCAAATTGCCGGAACC
The DNA here is from genome assembly GCA_015231955.1 of Oligoflexia bacterium. Taxonomy (GTDB): domain Bacteria; phylum Bdellovibrionota; class Bacteriovoracia; order Bacteriovoracales; family Bacteriovoracaceae; genus JADGAN01. The sequence goes on from JADGAN010000017.1 coordinate 93,635, forward strand.
GATTCTATCAGTCAGATTCCATTCTTTATTGTTGCTTGCGACTATACCTTGATTGGAGAGGAGCTTTACGCTGCGGCCGCATACATGGGCCAGGATGTGAGGCTCTTAGGCGGTCTGAAGGGACAAGATTATGTCAAGCTCTTTTTGATGCTCACGCTGATTGTGTTATTTATCTTAAAACTTTGTGGTGTCCCTGGGATCGATACGATCTTAGTAGGAGGTAACTAATCATGTTCATGTTCCTTAAAAAGACAGTCCCATTTTTAATTACACTTGGAATGGGAATTTATACGTTTGCTTACTATTTTATGCCTCATCGGGCGATGCAGAACATCTGGGATCAACTCTCCAACTGGGCGATCATTGTGGGCGGTGGCTCGATGGCGGTGGGGATTGTGAGTATGTTTCGAACCTACTATAAGCGCTCGATGAATCGTGCCGATCCTAATCGTTACTACTGTATGATCACCTTGGTGTGTATGGTGGGAATGGCGGTGATTGGTTTTGTTACCGGCATTGGCGATGGCACTCTCTTTAACGATCTTTTTTTAAATGTGATGCTGCCGCTGGAATCAACTATGTTCTCTTTATTGGCGTTTTATATTGCTTCTGCCGCTTTTCGAAGTTTTCGCTTGAAAACTTTTTCTGCAGGACTGTTGCTCTTTGCTGCTGTGGTGGTGATGTTGGCACAAATTCCTGCAGGAGAGAATATTAGTAAACAAATTCCAGTGATCGCTGCTTGGATTAATGAGTATCCCAATGTGGCGGCCCAACGTGCGATTATGATCGGGATTGCCATTGGCTCTGTAGCGACTGCACTAAAGATTATTCTGGGAATCGACAAGTCGGTATTTAGTGGTGCAGGTAAAGTGTAAGCGAATACGCAAAAGCAAAAAAGAGGATAGTATGACGACAATGAATAAGAGTAATCAAGATACAGAGAGCAAAAAGTGGCTCAACTTTATTTTAAATTTAGATAAGCGGATTGTGTATGTGTTTATGTTTTTTGCAGTCTGCTTGCCTTTCTTTTTAAATCCGGTGGTAGATATCAAGTCGACTCCTCGAGTGCAAAGTGCTTTCGACCTTGTTGAGGAGGCGGCAAAAAATCACAAAGCAATCATGATCGGGTTTGATTACGATCCCTCAACGCTTGCTGAGTTGCAACCAATGGCCGTGGCTTTTTTACGGCACGCCTTTTCGAAAAATGTTCCAGTAGTCGGAATTAACTTTCTCCCCAATGGAACCTCGCTTGCAGCTTCGACCATGGATCAAATTGCAAAAGAGTATGGAAAGAAAAATGGTGAAGATTACGTCTTCATGGGCTACCTGCCGCAACCTACTCTGGTGCTCTTGAACCTGGGCGAGGATATCAGAAAATCGTACAAGGTGGATTATCGCGGAATTAAGGTCGATGATATTCCCCTCTTAAAAAATATCCAGAACTATAACGATTTTCATTTAGTGATTTGTATCTCTGGAACCAGGATGCCCTCTTCCTATATTGTATATGGGGTAAATCGCTACAACTTTAACTATGTAGCAGGAGTGACAGCGGTGAGTGCTACCGAGTATTATCCCTTCTTGCAGTCGGGACAGATGAAGGGGCTCTTGGCCGGTATGAAATCGGCCGCTGAGTATGAGTCGATGGCCGGGCGTTTAGGTGATGGTATGCGTGGGATGGCCTCACAAACTTGGGGGCACATCACGATCATTATTTTCATTATCATTGGAAATATTCTCTACTATGCGAGAAAGCGCATGGACGTAAAGTAGTATTAAAAACAAAAGCAATAAAGAAGAGCGAGGTAATAATAGATGAGTACGAACCCTTGGATCTGGATAGGAGCAATCCTCACCCTTTTGGTTTTCAGTTATCTTTGGAAGGAAAACCCCTTCTACCGTCTGGCAGAACACGTCTTTGTCGGCATTTCTGTTGGCTACCTGGTTTGTATTACTTGGTTTAACGTTTTAAAACCAAAGCTGTTTAACCCACTGATTATAGATCATGAATACATCTTGATCATTCCTTTTATTATCTCCATCTTGATGCTCTTTCGTTTCTCTAGCAAACATGGGTGGATTAGCTTTTGGCCGCTGGCCTTTTTAATTGGCTTTAGCGGTTATGCAATTCCAGCATCCATTGATGCCAACATGTTAAAGCAGATTCAGGCCACCGTGAACGTCTCTTTTGGGAACGACTTTATGTCGATTCTTAACGCTACGATTATTTTGGTGGGCACGCTCTCTTGTTTGATTTACTTTTACTTCTCTATCCCTCATCAGGGAGTGATTGGAAGAGTGGCAAAATTGGGTTCTATGCTGCTTATGATCAGTTTTGGAGCTAGTTTTGGTTTTACCGTCATGGCACGAATCTCCCTTTTAATTGGTCGTATTCTCTTTTTACTCCGTGATTGGTTGGGAGTGGTTCATTAATAGTCGCCCTCAACCTTTTTTAGTATTCACCTCCTTTCCTTTGCATAAGATGTGGTGGCCCAAAGGTTTTTTAACGGTTGTTGTCTTGGTTAACATGACTATCCTTAGTTATGTTGCAGGAAAGAGCATCTGGTTTCCTTTGCTTGCACTCTTTTTATTTGGAGTCTCTCTCTATAAATTTCTTTTTCCGACCACCTACGCTTTTTATCCAGAATATATAGAAAAGAGTCAGTTAGGTCTTACTTTAAAAATTCCTCTAAAAAAATTTAAGCAAGTGAAGCTTTTGTCCGAAGGGATATTACTTCTCGACGTGGATCGTAAGCAGGCGGAGTTCCTTTACGTGTTCGAAGAGAAGTCTAAACAAATTCTCAGTGATTTTTTTAAATCTATATACGAGCGCGAGCGTGAAAATGAAGAGTCATGAAGGAAAAAAATTTATCAAAGGATTTTTTCAACAGGCAACCTCTAAAATCCGCTCTTTTCGTGACAGTGTCCTCGAAAAACAAGCAACTCAAGAAACATTAAAAATCGAAGAGCTTGACCCTCAAAAATTAGAGGTGCTAAGCACGATGGCCGATTTTATAGTTAAGCGCGAGATGGAGACAGTCGCCGTGCTCTTTTTGGAAAGTTTGCGTCCGCTTCAGTATCTTGGCAGTCAGGCCATGATCTTCTTTGAGCCTTTTCTTACCATCTTTGTTGATCCCACTAAGGTGACCCTCTTTCGAGAAGCGATGGAGGATAAGCGCTATTTCGAGTACCTTATCGAGCGCCTTGAGGGCAAGCATGGTGATCCTTCTTAAAGGGCACCCATCCCACCCTACATTGGCCAAAAGCTTTGATCGTTCCACACTTTCTCGCGCAGCTCTTCATCAAGCTTTACCATTTTATCTAAGTGGCCCATTTCAAACTCCGAAAGCCATGTGTAGAGTTGTTTTTCCTCTTTATTAGAGGCCTCTTTTGCGCGTTTTGAATAAAGATCCATGGCGCGTTTTTCAAAATCGATGGCAGAGCTAATGGCCGCTGCTTCATAACTGGAAGCAGAGATACTGGCCTTTATTGTTTCAGAAAGCACTTCGTTCACAACAGAGTGGTTAGCTGCATATTTTTCTTCTACAAACTTGCCTTCATTTTTTAGTGCGATAAACTGATTGGAGAGAATTTCAACGTGCAGAGCTTCATCACTGGCCATATGGAGAAAAAACTCTTTGGCCGCACTATTCGTGGTCATCTCTGCCATTTTGGAGTAGAAGGCGTGGCCACGCTTCTCTAACAAGATAGCACTTTTTAAAATCTCTAGCGATTGTGAATCGGATTCTTTCATGTGATTTCTCCTCTAATGAAATAAAAATATGTTAGGATTACAAAACAGTACAATAACGATGTCAAGCTTAAAGCTACTCGTGCAATATTGTCAGCGCTTAGAAATTGATCGTCCCTCTTGATCCCGTCCCTTCTTGGAATCTTTATCATAAAAGTGGGACTCGCCATTAAGACAGTAGCTGTAGATTTACTACCAGGTGAAATAATATCACTGGATGGAAAGTTTATTGAAGACCATTGGGGAGTGCACTTAAAGAATGCTGGTGAAAATTTTGCAATTTCAAGAAGATTTGCTTTGAAGAAAATTATCTTCTTAAAGTGATACTTGGAGGTTGCTAGATTATAAGATGCGATTGCCCTGCGGATGGCACCTATTTCCTCTTGGAGATTAGTAGCTAAGCAGGATTGTGGAGTTGGTGAAATCGGAGAGAGCAAAAGGGGCATTACTGGAGCTAAAGAAGGTGAGGGCATCCACATCAGTTGCTAGACTTGAGCAGTTGCTGGGAACAGTTGCGGAGCCAGTGGCGGCCCTGAAATCTGTCTCAGTGGCGCTTCCTTGAAAACAGTAGTAAGAGAAAGTCGTGCCATCGGTGGTGTATTTTAGTAGCATGTAATCGCTGCTACTTTGGGCCGTGCCTTTACCGACCATTGCTTTGAAACCAGTAGAGGATCTTGATATTGTCTTAATGGTGAAAGCGTGGGTTGCAGGGTTTCCGCTGATGTAGGTGCGAACAGTGAAACTAGAAGAGGTGCCACCGCCACAATTCACACAATTCACCATTTCATAAACAAGAGCATTGCTCACACTATCGTACTGCGCTTGGGCCACACCCATGGAGCCACCGCTAGCGTTGCCGGCCCACTGCCAGCCGTAAAGGATGTTATAGATTCCAGCAGTGTATTTCATGGCGATACTTTTTACATAAGTGTCGGAGAGCGTTCCTTCGGTTAAGGCACAGGTATAGTTGTAACTTGTAGAAAAGCCAGTGAAGGGAGAGGCAATGCTTTTTTCTGTGATCTGATTGCTAGCACATTCGCTGTCTGCATCATCCAATTTTGTTTTGATCGTATAGAGCGCTTTGTACATGTTGCTCATGTCAAGACGTCCCTCATCGGCGGGATAGGTGTACTGCCTTAACAAGTTGAAGGCCTCATAGTTTCCACTTCCTGTTGCCCAGGTATCAGCTTTGGGGACCGCATCGGCATCGTAAGCGCTGCTCTCCTCATCGGTTGCGAGTTGATCACTAGTCGCTGTAATGTATGGAGCAGTATTTTGCACGGCCGAGGAGAGAACCGTTCCGCTGGTTGTTGAGCTGCTGCTTGAAGCTGCTGCTGCTGGAGCGCTGTCGTCTCCACAAGAAGAGAGTAGTGATAAGAGGGAAACAGTGAAGATAAGCTTGTGAAGTTTCATAATTCTCCTTTTATAACTGGTGAATAATAACTGGTAACTTTAAGTTGGTTACCTGAAACTCATAGAGATATTGCTGAACAATTCTATTATAAACATTTTTTTAGAGGGAGGGGGTGTTTTTTTTTAGGTGTTTTCAAGGGGTAATATTCAAATATTTCGTTTTTTTTGCTTACGTGCCAGCTTCCTTTTTGATTGTCGATGCATTAAGTGCGATGCCTGTCAAAAAAGAAGCAGGCACATTTTCAGGTGGTGTAAGGTAATATTGAGCACACTGGCCTCTTTAAAACAGTATGATTTTCTCATGCTCGATTTTAATGTGTTATTTTGACTTCAACTATGCCAATCAAAAAATTTTTGTAATGAGGATGCTTTTTTAAGCATAACTACCCTTGCAGTTTAACGCCCTATCACTGTTGGCGAACAAGGTGTTTTACCAATGGAAATTATTTTTGTTTTTAAATAAAAAGCATGCATTTCACGTCTGAAAATGGTATGTATTTCTAGCGATAAAAACCGTTTTTCAGAGGAGAAATGAGGATGAGCAACCAACAATATAATGTTAAAAATTTAAGTAAACATCAATTGGTGGTCAACATACTCTCCTTAGTAAAAAAAAGAAAAAGGTTATACTTTGGCCATCATCGAACATCTTGAAGAAATCGAATCCCGTCATCTCCATTTGGAGCTTGGTTTTCCTTCTATTTTTGCGTACATCACGAAATCACTTGGATACTCT
>JADGAN010000018.1 GCA_015231955.1 Oligoflexia bacterium
TTGGTTAAAAAAAATCACTATAGTATAAAAATTGTACCAATATAACCCTTCCCGAATGGGTGGCCGCTAACTGGCAACTGTCCCCGCTAGCTTCACACTGGAACTGCTAACAAATACTGCTACCTGCCACCCTGCTACCTGCTTGCTGGATTTGTAAAACTGTTTTACTGGAATCCAGTTTAAACTTACCTCATCTCTTTTGACAACTTAATCCGTAGGTGGGTGTCTCTTTGCTGTCACTCTTGTTTTCTGGATAGAGATAAATAAGTCCCATCTTATCATCCGCCATTAGACGTAAATATTTCCCATTATAAAAATATGACATTAGGGAATTGACGGTGTCTTGTGGATGATCCAGCCCTGTGCAATGACCAATCTCATGAGTTATAACCCCAGTAAATTCCCACGCAGAATTTTTTAATTTTGCCTCAAGCTCTATACTGCAACCTCGAAATTTATTATCTTTATAATTAAACCTTGCCTGACCGCCATTGGTTCCATCGGCACCATCAAAACTAATCGTAATAGTACGGAAAAGCGCATTGGTTTCATTATAGTCAGGGTCATCCACTCCCACTAACAATAGATAGGAACCCTGAACATTATTGTAATCATCAAAAATTGATTGCATCAATTGATTGATTGTTACATTTTGTACTCCATAGAGAGCATCTCCAACGGGAAGGTCATTGTTAGCTATTACACTATCTCCATCAGCGAAGACCACAAATAATTTTTGCTTATCAATGCTCTCATTGGATGTATCCCATCCGTTTTTTTCTAAATAGGTATTGAATCCCAAAAGACAAAAAAGAGAAATTAGCATGAAAATTAATCGACTTTTCTTCATTTTCATTTTTATTGACCTTATAAACTCCATGAGACACCGATGGTTCCTGCGGCCCTTGATTGCCCAGCAGAACTTTGATAAGCAAATACTTCCCCTCTAAATCCTAATCCGACAAACACCCTTCGATGACTAAAACCTATACTTGCGGCCATTCCAGGATGTCCTACTGTAAATCCCGCACCGAGAGCAGTATAAAAGATGGGAGTAAAAAAAAATAATTTATTGAGCGCATACACTCCAGGGGCATAAATGCCAATTTCATAATTCCCATATCCAAGCCTGGCCGAACCAAGATGGGCAAAGTTAGTTCCGATTGCAAGATAAGAGTGGACTACTTCCGCATAAGATTTACCACAAGAAGGGAAAAGCATTAATCCCATAAAGCTATACAAGACTATACGCTTTAACTTCATATCTTTATCCCAACTGAAAAAATGACCACATCTTGGAAATTAAGTGTAAGATGTCGATAAATATTTCTTAGCCCTAAAACAGCATTAATTCCAAAAAATAAAAAATCAAAATAGGTCATTTGCACCTTAAAAGCAGGGCCTCCCAAATAGTCGTGTTTCGTATCCATATTCTCACTTCCTAAATCCTGAAGCCCCCGCTTAGAATAAAGTCCACCAAATCCAATCCCGGAACTAACCTTTGCAGCGAAGAGTTCACCTGAACTCCACATTTTAAATACAGCAAGACCATAACTGGATTGATAGTAATATTTATTTTTTACGCCACTGGAAAATCCCATCACTGAAAAATTTGGTTTTGAATAACCAAGAACTGCGGCCGGGACTAACCTTCCTGAATAGGGAGAAACCAACCCTGCTGCTATCTCTACCGCTGCCATAGCAATTTTCCCGGCAGAAGAGAGTGTAAGAGCAATGAATAGTAATAATAAGGGAACGACTTTCACAGAATCCTACTTGTTGCTTTAAAGCTATGTATGCTTTTATATGATGTAAAGCTCAATACCATCAATCGTAATGGGTTATGTCAAAGAAAGCAAAAAAAATTCTCAAAGGAAGTGGCCTTTAAAAAAATGGACTATTTTCCTCTATATTATTACAAGCAGAAAATCCACTCGTATCAGGAATTGGATTTTATCGGATTTTATGCTTTTTCTCCATAGACTGTAATACTAAAAATTCCCACATCACTATCTCTAAAATCACTAATCTCTTTTTGAGTTAAAAAAGATTTCAGCATTTCATCAGGGATAGTAATTTTTCTCTCTTTTGCTACGTTGATATTAACAAACCCTGTATCTTTTATAATCTTCAAGTAGTCTGCTTTTAATAGAGCGCCTGAAATGCAACCTACATATGCCTCTGCTGCTAATTTGATACTAGCAGGAAGTTCACCACTAGTAACAATATCAGAAATACTAAAATGTCCCTTGTTCTTTATTACGCGATAAATCTCAGCAAATGCCTTCATTTTATTGGGAACAAGATTTAATACGCAATTACTAATAACAACATCAGCAACATGATCGCCTACAGGCATCTTTTCTATTTCTCCCTGTAAGAATTCAATATTGGAATAACCCATTTTTTTATTATTCTCTCTTGCCTTTTTTACCATCTCCTCAGTAAAATCTATGCCAATCACTTTTCCACTTGCTCCTACCAAGGAACGAGCAACGAAAGCATCATTGCCTGCACCGGAGCCAAGATCAATGACTGTATTACCTTCTTTGATGTTCGCAATATCAGTAGGAATTCCACATCCTAGACCTAGATCAGCATCTGGATTATACCCTGATTTACTAGCGTAATCCTCTCCTACAAACGAATAGTCAGTGGTTTGTCCACAACCACAACCGCTGCTACAACAAGCGGAAGAGGGGCCTTTAATGCCTTTATTACTAGCGTTTTTTGCAATCTCGCCATATTTTTCTTTCACTATGTTTTTTATTTGTTCCGATGAATCCATGAATTGCTCCCTTATTTTTAATATAAAATCATTTATCTCGTCTCTTACTTTTCTGTAGGATGAGAGAATTTCTTCTTCATTTGTAAGCCCTTTGGTGAGGGCCGGCGGATCATCAATGCTCACATGGAATGTTTTGACTTTTGCTGGAAAGTAAGGGCAGTTTTCTTGCGCATTGGAGCAAACGGTGATCACATAATCAAAGTCTATTGAAGGTAGTTCTGATATCGTCTTGGAGGTGTGCTGGGAAATGTCTATACCAATTTCCGCCATCACTTTAATAGCTCTTTGGTTCATTCCGTGCTTTGCAATTCCCGCCGAAAACGCTTGAATAGATTCACCATGAAAATAATTGCATAATCCCTCTGCCATTTGACTTCGACATGAATTCCCAGTACATAAAAATAATACTTTTATTTTATTGATTTCATTCATAGACAAAACTCCATTTCTTTTAATTTAAATATAAAAGTAACTGCTCACACCCTTCAGCCATCTACCCTCTACCGGATGCTGAAAGTTGCTTAGCTAACAGCATTTGGTTGAGAGGTGAAGGTTGAGGGGTGTGAGCAGTTACATATAAAATTTATTTTTAAACCAAAATGCGACATTTACTAATCCAATCATGACTGGTACTTCCACTAAAGGCCCAATGACAGCGGCAAAAGCTGCTCCATGATTTATTCCAAAAGTAGCAATTGCAACTGCAATTGCTAGCTCGAAATTATTTGAAGCCGCTGTGAAAGATAACGTTGTTGCTTCACCATAAGTTGCTTTAAATTTTTTACTCATAAAAAATGAAATTATAAACATAACTACAAAATAAATAAGTAGAGGAATGGCAATTCGTACAACATCAAAAGGAAGTTGTACGATAACTTCTCCTTTGAGAGAAAACATAATAACAATTGTAAAAAGCAGTGCAATTAAAGTTATTGGACTGATTTTAGGGATAAATTTTTCTTGATACCACTCTTTTCCTTTAAGTGCTATCAGAGAGAATCTGCTGATGATTCCGGCAATAAATGGAATTCCTAGATAGATAAAAACGCTTGTGGCAATTTCTCCAATCGTGATATTGACAGTAACCCCTTTAATTCCAAACCACTCTGGCAGGATAGTGATAAAGATGTAAGCATAAATTGAAAAAAATAAAACTTGAAAAATAGAATTGAATGCGACAAGACCAGCGCAGTATTCAGTATCGCCATCTGCAAGGTCATTCCAAACAATCACCATAGCAATACAACGAGCAAGACCAATCAGAATAAGTCCAATCATATATTCTGGTTTATCGTGCAAAAATAAAAGCGCTAATGCAAACATCAGAATTGGTCCGATTAGCCAATTTTGAATTAACGAAAGGGAGAGGACTTTATAATTTTTAAAAACCCTTCCCATCTCTTCATATTTTACTTTTGCAAGTGGAGGATACATCATGAGAATCAAACCAATAGCAATAGGAATAGAAGTGGTTCCCATATTAAATTGGTTAAGGAAAGGAACAACCTCTGGTATAGCAAATCCCAATAAAATACCAATGGCCATCGCTAGAAATATCCATAGAGTTAAAAATCGATCTAAAAATGCTAAATGTTTCTTCACTTGTTATCCCCTTATCAAAAAATCAAAGCGTTCACGTTAGATTAAGACGCCAATTGAACAGCAAATGGGAAGATTAAAAATTTCAATTTTCATTATCAATCTCCAATTGTTTAAATTAAATATCTGCAATTAAAACCCTTAGCCTTCTTAGACCACTAGGCTCTATGCAGTAACAGACAGCAGTTCCTTCAATTTCTCCTCTGATCAATCCAGTATCTTTTAAAATTTTTAAATGTTGTGAAACAGTCGATTGCGCCAGATCTTCAATTTGATCAACAATTTCTCCACAAATACAGCTTTGTTTTCGCACCAATAATTTTAGTATTTGCACTCGCGCAGGATGAGCAAGAGCTTTACAGAGTAAGGCAAGTTCTCTGTTTTTCTCCTTGCTCCCTGTAGAAATACTATCGTATTTTTCAGATGGATCGCAATGGCATTTATCCATAATCAGCTCCTATGAATATTACTATGTTTTATCGTGTTTTAACGATAAATAAAATAATTTTTTTAGTGTTTTTGCTATATTCCACGTTGGTTGCTCTATTGCTTTGGGTTAAAGCAAAAAAATCTTGTAAAATTTATAAACATGGCTATATTACAAAATATACATGGGGTTTTAAATGAACATTTCACTTTACAAAAAACGAGCAGAGATTATCAAAGCCATGGGGCATCCTGCACGCCTTATTATTATCGAAGCACTTGCTAAGGAAGAACAGTGTGTCTGTGAATTGAATGAATTGTTGGAGATGGATCAATCGACCCTATCTCGACATCTTGCTGTGCTAAAAAATGCCGGCATTATTGAAGATGACAAACGTGGTTTAAAAGTTTTTTACAAACTCCGCACACCCTGCATCTTAAAATATATTGATTGTATCGAAGGTGTAATAAAGTCTAAAAAATAGGAGATAAATGTGGATATAAAGAGCGAATGGAAGAAATTGTTATGGATGATTGTTGGATTTTTGGCCCTCTATTTCCTACCAGTAGGCAATCATAAATTTGATAATGCTATAATGGAGTCTCTTTATCTTGTAAAATGGTATGCCCAAGAACACGTTTTACTATGCCTTATTCCTGCTTTTTTTATCGCTGGAGCTATTTCCGTTTTTGTTAGTCAAGCATCAGTTATGAAATATTTGGGAGCTAATGCCAATAAATTTTTAGCTTATACCGTTGCCTCATGTTCCGGAACAATTCTTGCTGTTTGTTCTTGCACAATACTACCGCTTTTTTCTGGTATCTATAGAATGGGAGCAGGCCTTGGCCCTGCCAGTGCTTTTTTATATTCGGGACCCGCTATAAACATACTGGCAATCGTTTTAACGGCCAAAATATTAGGTGCCCCACTTGGTATTGCTAGAGCAGTTGGTGCAATCGCTTTTAGTGTCATTATTGGCCTTCTAATGCATTTTATTTTTAGAAAAGAAGAAGTAGAAAAGGCCACTAAACAAATGATGATGCCAGAACCAGAGGTTTCACGTCCTCTTTATCAAAATGCGCTCTATTTTCTATCAATGGTTGGTCTTTTAGTTTTTGCCAATTGGGGGAAACCTCAAGAGACAGAGGGTCTTTGGTATCTTATCTATTCAAGCAAATGGATTACTACGACAGTTCTTTATACCGCACTTAATATTATTTTATGGAGATGGTTTGATATAAAAGCATGGAAGCTCCTTTTAGCGATGTTAGCAGTAGGGGGAGCGTACCTCGTATCTCCAAGTAATCCACTGGTTCCATTTACAGTTGGGTTCATTACTCTATCGTTTATTACTAATACAGGTAGTGATGAAACAAAAGAGTGGTTCTCTTCAACATGGACATTTGCCAAACAAATTCTACCACTTCTTCTTTTTGGAGTGCTTATTGCAGGGTTTTTACTTGGGCGCCCAGAAACTGAAGGGATAATTCCTAAAGAGTGGATCATTAAGCTTGTTGGGGGAAATTCACTATTTGCTAATTTCTTCGCCTCCTTTGCTGGTGCTTTTATGTATTTTGCAACATTAACAGAAGTTCCAATCCTGCAAGGACTTATTGGAAATGGAATGGGACAAGGGCCTGCACTGGCGCTACTCTTAGCAGGACCAGCATTAAGTCTTCCTAATATGCTGGTTATAAAATCAGTTATGGGAGCGAAAAAAACAGTAGTTTTTGTTTCACTTGTAATAATCATGGCCACATTTTCAGGTATGATTTATGGACACTTTTTTCCATAGCTAAAAATATATTTACGAACTTAACTCACTTATCGATCGGAGGTAAAAATGAAAATTCAAATTTTAGGAACTGGTTGCCCTAAATGCAAAAAACTCTATGATAATGCATCTGTCGCTATCAAAGAAGCTGGGATTGCCTGCGAGCTTGAAAAAATTGAAGATATCGAAAAAATAACAGAAATGGGCGTAATGATGACACCTGCACTAGCTATTGATGGTGAAGTGAAATTTGTTGGGAAAGTTGTGGATGTTGCAGGGATAAAAAAATATTTAACAGGGAGGTGATTTTATGAAATACTTTATAGTGATTTTTTTACTTACTGTATTTACTGATTCATTTGCTTCAGATTTAAATTTTGATAGATACCTGTCTTAATTTGACTATAAAGAATGAGAAGAGATGAGGATATCGGCAAAAGAACTTGTTGAGCTACTAAAAAAGAATGAAGTACAGCAAGGATACAAAAGTAAATATCTTAAAGATGGATTGATTCAGCTCATGGAATCAGAAATGAGAGGTAAGGATGCTTTGAAAATTTACAATGAAATAAAAAAATGAAGCTAGTAGAAGAGCTTCTTGCTTGTAGATAAAACCAAAATCAAAAGGGGGATGGCCATGATGGCAAAAAAAATAACAAGTATTATACTAGGAGCTTTCGTTCTTTCATCAGTTGTTTTTCTTGTTGTAAGCGAAGCCAGAAAAAGTGATTCGGCTGATAAAAACACTGAAATAGAAATTAAAAATAATGTGCAAGTAGTAGAAAATAAAACTACCACTCAAGATAACGTCTCTCCAAAAAAATCCAAATATGTTGATGGACTCTACTTCCATAGTACTAACAGATGTATGACCTGTAACCTCATGGAAGGTTATATTCGCGATGTATTAAAAGATTCTTTTAATAAAGAAATTGAAGAAGGGTCGTTGACTTTTAAATCTATAAATATAGATGAAGCATCCAGCTCTCATTATATTCAAGATTATCAATTGCAATCAATATCTTTTTTTCTCTCTCTGAAAAAAGATGGGAAAGAGGTGAAATTTGAAAACGTTGATAAGATTTGGCAATTGGCCAGGAATGAAGACGCATTTAAAAAATACATAAAAGCAGAAATTAAAAAATTTGTGGAGATGTAATGATGGAACTATTAATAGGGCTTGGTTCAGCATTTTGGATTGGGATATTAACCGCAATATCTCCATGCCCACTTGCAACCAATATAGCAGCAATCTCTTTTATTTCTAAAAAAATAGAAAATAAAAAAGTTGTTATGGCAACAGGTGCTCTTTATACTTTAGGTCGAATGTTTACTTATGTTGTGGTTGCCTATTTGGTGATAGAGAGTATTCTGGCAATTCCAGGGCTATCCTTTTTTCTTCAGACACAAATATTGAAAATTATCGGGCCACTTCTTATCGTCATCGGAATGTTTTTACTTGAACTTGTCAGCATTCCTCTGCCTTCGTTTGGAGGAAGTGAGAAATTTCAAAGATTCTTCCAAAACCTGGGTGTTTGGGGGGCCTTTCCTTTAGGCGTTCTATTCGCACTTTCGTTTTGTCCAGTGTCTGCTGCCTTGTTTTTTGGAAGCTTGATTCCTCTTGCTACAAAATTTTCTTCAACAACTCTCTTTTCTTCGATGTATGGAATAGGAACTGGGCTTCCCGTTTTTGTATTTTCTATACTGATTGCTCTTGGTGCATCTAGTATTGGCAAAATATTTCAAAGAGTTGGGAAAATAGAGTATTGGATACGAATGGCCACTGGAGTAATTATCATTATCATTGGAATTTATTTCGTACTTGCCTATTTATTTAAGGTGATCTAAATGGAACAAGAAGGTTCTTTACATAATCACACTTTTGATGGAATTATTGTCAGTGGTATTGGTGCTGGGGCCTTAAGCAAACTACAGGCCCAAAAGATTAAGGTCTATAGAAGCGTTGGACACTCGGCGATTAAAGATATTATTAATGCCCATAAAAGAGGGTTGCTTCAAGAGATGGGGATGGAATCAGTATGTAGTCACCATCACGAATACGAAGAAAAGAAATGAAAATCATCACTCTAAAGAACAGTCTACTTATTGGCAATAAATCTCCAGTGGCATTTTTATAAATGCTTAATTTCTCATTGATGAAGTTTTAATTTGGCAATGTATTTTACCACGAAAATGTGAGCTACTGACTGAGTGGTTCGTAAAAAAAAGCGTCTACTACTTAGTAGAGAGTGCGATGAGCACCGGGGCAAGCTTGAACATACATGTTCAGTTTCATGGATTAAGAGACGTACAGCAATGACCACTTAGAAAATGAATGCAGAAGATCTAAGCGAGGACGCCATAAGGAGACAATAATTTCTCTTCGTTTATTTTTTTATCAGGACATTATGCGCATTTTGCCAATCTTCTCGGCTTCTTCTCATGTATTTCATCATGTTTTTTCTTATAATATTCCTTATCCAGTGTATTTAACGGAATTACCTTGGCCAGATCAGACCACTCTTTTTCAAATGCAGGATCATCTATTATATTGATTAGCGGAATCAATAAAGCTTCTTTTTTGCTTCTCCAAAAGTCACATAATATATCAACTGGGACATTCACCATATTTCCAACAAAGAGCTCTGCAATGTTTTTTATCAATTCTCCATGGCCTTCTTCTCCAATGCAACTATTGATTTTATTTTCAAAACTACTGATCATTATTTTTTTAAGATCTACAAGAGTTACTGGATCTTTATTTATTGCTCCTAGTAATTTAATTATCTCTGCCTTGCTCTCTTTTAATATCTGATTAAACTTAAACGCTTTAAAAGGTTCGCTTGTCTTTTCCCATTCGATCTGTTTCCACAAAAGAGACAAAAAATCATTGAACTTTTCACGATCAATACTCTTAAGCACAAAAAACAGAATACTACATAAAAAGTGGTAAAAAGTGCTCCTATTAACATGTTGTGAAAATAACGAAACTAGAAACAAAAATCCTCTCTCTTCAATGGTTGTTTTAACGTTGAGACAGTTCCTCTCCATGAGACATTTTCTATAAAGATCTATACTCATTCTAAATTGTTCCGGATCACTTTTAAAATTAAAACAACTACAAATATTATTGTAAATATTACTTACTTCATTTGGGGGAAGACACTTTCGATTTGTATTATTAAAGTAATTGCATAACTGTGTAAAACAATACATCTGTGGATTTATAATTTGATTAAATAATTTATTAAATTCAATGTTATCAGGCATAAATCCTTTAACTGCGCTTGCGAGTAAACAAAAGTATGGAGAGAAATGCTCGCTTGTTTTCAGTTGTTCACCGAGGAAATCAAGAACATTTTGTTTTTTGATAAAAAGTTCTATTAATATCATAAGCATATGGGTCGCATCACTATTCTTATAGCGCCGGATCTCTCTGGGTACAAACAAATCCACCGCACTGAATAACAAAAACCGAGAATGCTTAAGAGACAGAGCAACATCTTCCTTGGAAAAGGATGGCACGTCACACCGATTGCCATTGAGATATGAAATAAATGCTGTCATTGTTTCAAATTTCAATTGGCGTCTTGGCGGTTTCAGCATTGGATTTGAAATTTTTCTATATAAATAATTTCTTCTCTCTTCCTCGTTTTTTATTTTGAAATACTTTTCTATCTTGGTCTTTTTTACAGTTAACAATTGAGAACAAAAAATCAAAATTGGAAGGTCGTGATAACTTACTATGTTTTTTATTTCTTTTATCATCTCATCAGGAAGTTTTCTATTCGTTTCTTCGTTTTTGTCCCTGGAAAAGACTTCAGAAAATAGTGCCAAATGACTTAAACGCTTCTCCTCTTTAAGAACGTACCATAAACCAAATGTATTTGAGTTGCCAACAAGCCACGTATAGATATAATTTGCACCATAGTGTCCGAATTCGTTCTTGTGTTTTTGTTGATTTGGTATTTTTAAATAGACTTCTTTAAGCGTAGAGCATTTTGCTCTATGCTTATATATTTTAAAAAATTCATGCAAAGGAAAATAATCCTCTGTGAACTTATCATAGATATAGTCGAGATCCTCTCTGTGCTTCAATGGAAATTCTTTAATAATCAACAATGATTTCATTAAATCATTTTTATTTTTATTCATTAATTACCCCTTGGATTTCCAGTTCGGAAACACTCAAGTTTTCTTTAAAAAATATAATTTTAAAAAATATAATTTATTTTCTTATTAATAATGTCGATATTTTAAGCCATTCCCTATTGGTAAGTTTAAACTGTTTTACTGGAATCCAGTTGAAACTTACCCCTATTGATACATCCTTCAAAGTCAACATGCTTTTCTACCTTTGAAATTGAAGGCCTTTGCATGACACAATTATGGATTGAAATCAACGCTATGTGTGCAATTCGCAGCACATAAAAAAAAGGATTGTATCATGTCTACGAGTTTATTTTACTGCCAAGAATCCCTAATGGAAAAACACCCATCAATTATTACATGCCTAGAGAATTATTCAAAAGAAAATTCAATAGCAATCTATGCTATCGACAAACCACAAAGCGAAAGCAAATACAGTTATCATTGTGATTTCATGATTGTTTTAATCCCCGGACACAAAGTACTCATCTTATTTTTTGATTCAAATCAGAAACTTATCAATGGAACATTGGAAGATCTTGTTGAGGATCTAAGCTCACTTGCTGATAGGTACGATTACATCAGTATTCTTGGACGTTCAAGAATATGGCGGCATGAGGCCCTCTACATACAAGAGGAACCAATATTACCGATAAATATCCCTTCTCTTATCATGGATAACACCCTTCCTCCTGCTCTCCACAGAAAAATCGAATTACTGATCTCACTTTTCATTGGAAGTGTTAATGACCCTAGTAAATTGCGAGTAGAAAACCCTGTTGATATTCTCGAAAAGACAAGACAGCGGATCATCTTATTTGATGGAGATCAAACAAGATTTCTTCACATTGATGACAATAGTAAAAAGGTTATTAAAGTAATTGGTCTTTCTGGATCTGGCAAGACAGAGCTTCTGTTACATAAACTTATGCTTCTATACAATCGATATGAGGATTGTAAAATCATGTTTGCATGTCATAACATGATTTTGGCGAACAGTCTGAAAGATCATCGAATTCCCAATTTCCTCGATATCATGAAATTTCCTCAACAAATAAAATGGAACGAACGCCTGTTTTGTACTTATGCATGGGGATCAAAAAAAAATAGAGTGGGAGTGTACTACTACATATGTCAATATTATGGTATTGAATTTAAGCGCTTTAATTACGAACACACATCACTCAAATCAGCTTGTGAAGATGCTATTAAAGATCTTATCAAATCGGATTTGGTTAAAATGAAAGGCCATGCATTAGGTATTTTGCTCTTAGATGAAGGGCAAGATTTACCCAAAGCATTTATCGATCTTTGTGAAATGGTCACTAGTGAAAAAATTTACGTGGCATTTGATATCTTTCAAAATATTTTCGAACCCGATATTAGGGACATTAATCCAGATTTTTTCTTGACAAACTGCTACAGAACACACCCTCATACCTTACTTTTTGCTCATGCCATTGCACTGGGATTGTTTGAAGAAAAGAAGCTAAGATGGCTTTCTGAAGAAGCTTTAGAGGCCTGTGGTTACTCCATTGAAAAAAATATAAATACATACAAACTCCGAAGAACTCCGATTAAAAGATTTGAAGATGATTTTGATGATAATTTTTCTAGCATTGAAATTATCGATAATGATAACCAAAAACATGATAACAGCGCCTCTGTTATTGTTAATATCATAAAAAAAATACAAAATAATAATCCTACTGCAACGATTAATGACATTGGGATCATTTTCACCAATAACAAGAGAGGAAAGCAATTATCTAAAGATACAGAACTTCTCATCAAAAAAGAGTTTAACTGGATTCTTAACCGTGCGTATGATTCAAAATCAATTCACAAAGACACTCTTTTATTTAGTAATCAAAATAATGTCAAAGGATTAGAGTATCCTTTTATAATTTGTGTCCCTGATGAGATTTCTGACGATCTAATCGAGAGAAATATTTTATATATGATGCTAACTCGTTCTTTGGTTCAAACATTCCTTGTTATTCCAAAAACAACAGACCGCAATCTTGTTAAAATACTAAAAGATGGTTGGCAACAGATAAAAACATATGGATATATTGAAACGTCTATCCCAACACCAGAAGAACAAGAGCGAATTCGCACAAACATATCTTCTATAAAAGGAAAACTTATCTTTAACGAAACAATCAAGGGACTCTTAATAAAATACAATATCAAGAAAAGGCATCACACATCTTTGCAAGATTTCATTCTCTATAATACCAATTCCGACACACCCATTGATAAAATAGAAGAATTGATCCTAGCATTTATTGCTATTCAAAAATAGATAATCACATCCGCTATGCAAAATATTGATTTCAGTAAGTATCGCTAAAATTTGCCAATTCGATTCATGTCATGGATTTTTTTTGAACAAAGAATTTTTAGCTACGACCAAAGAAGCAAATTTAGATTTTCTTGATTTAAATCAAGAGAGTTGCAAAATAGAATAATTTAAAGTGAAGATCATATTAAAGTGGAGTAACGTTCACTTATGAAGCTGAATCGATCACATATAATTTTTTTTGAAAAACATTTAAGGTTCTTGGTTCAAATACTTTTTGCACTCCTTTGTATTTGGATTGGGTGGGAATTTATACAATTTGTTCGCTATTTTGAGAGTGGCGCGAGTGTCCATTTCCATGAACGTCCTCCAGGTGTAGATGGTTTTTTGCCCATCAGTTCACTGATGAACTTGATTTATTTCTGCAAAGCAGGTTCTATTCATCCCATTCATCCAGCAGGTTTTTTTATTTTTATTGCGATCATTCTCATCTCATTTCTCTTTGGAAAATCTTTTTGTAGTTGGTTCTGTTTCGCTGGATTGCTATCTGAAAAACTGGGAGATATGGGAGAGAGAGTGTTTAAAAGGAAGTTTTACCTCCCTAAATTTTTGGATTTAATCTTAAGATCTTTAAAATATTTTTTGCTTGCTTTCTTTCTGTTTTATATTTTGCCAATGAGTGCGAATGCTTTAAAAGCGTTTCTTGATGGCCACTATAATATGATTGCCGACATCAAAATGTATTACTTTTTTGCAAATATTAGCACAACAGCGGTGGTCGTGATCACTCTATTGATGTTCCTTTCTATTCCTTTCAGGGGTTTTTGGTGTCGATACCTCTGTCCTTACGGTGCTCTCTTGGGAATGGTAGGACTTTTGTCTCTTTTTAAAATTGTTCGAAATCAGAAAAGTTGCATTAAGTGTGGCCTATGCACTAAGGTTTGCCCTTCACAGATAAAAGTTGATCGAGTTGCTCCTTTCGTGCTTTCAGATGAGTGCACTTTTTGTCTTAAGTGTGTGGATCTTTGTCCTGTTCAACAGACTCTTGAAGTTCGACCATTTTGTGGCAAAGGGTTGGCGCTTTCAAAGAGAGTTGTCGCTCTTGCTGTCATTATGCTCTTTACTGGCGTCACTGCTTTTGGAATGCTTTCAGGCCATTGGCAAAACAGAATCACCAAAGAAGAGTACATGGTAATCTATCAGCTAAAAGATACACTAAAACACCACTAGCAAAAATTGTATTGTTTTGTCGCAATTATTTGTCTAAAACAGATTTAATCAAGTAGCTCACCGCCGTATGATTTAGTGGCGATCAAAACCATAGGAAAACTTAGTAAAATGAGATCAGGAGAATGTATGTATAGTTTTGAATTTTTTAGATTTATTGATCATTCTCCTATTGCTCATTTAATCTTTAATCGGCCAAATAAATGCAATGCTATGAGCGCAATCTTTTTTGAGGAGTTGCCAAGGGTAATCACCATGCTTCAGCAAATGCATTCCATTAGGGCGTTGGTGATTAGTGGAGAGGGCAAGCATTTTACTACTGGTGCAGATGTTAATTATCTTCTCTCCATCATGGATGAGGTGAAAAGTAAACCGCCGGAAGTGCGTGAGCAGTTTCTCTTGGAAACCATTGAAAAGATGCAAGCAGCTTTTAGCGCTCTCGCTAATTGCTCTATGCCGACTATTGCTGCTGTCCATGGTCTTTGCATTGGCGCTGGAATTGATTTCATTGCCGCTTGTGATATTAGACTAGCGACAAGAAGCTCCTATTTTAGCATTATGGAAACTAAGTTAGGGATTCCAGCAGATCTAGGTACTTTGCAAAGGCTCCCCTTTATCATCTCCGATGGAATTTTAAAGGAGTTGGCCTTCACTTCAAAAATATTTAGTGCAAAGATAGGACATAAGTATGGATTGATTAACCATACCTACTTTACCAAAAAAGGCCTTCTGAAATCGGCATTTGCTTGTGCCAAAGAGTGTTGTGAAAATCCTTTCTATGCAGTGAAGAGTACCAAAGAGTCAATCAATTTTATTCATCAGCAACAAATTCAAGATGGGCTTCAGCATATTGCAAAACTTAACTCCATAGGGCTACAAAAGGAGCAAGCAACAGAAAAATTCACGAAACTCCTGCGTCGCTAGGATAATAGTTGGCACCTAAGATTTATGTGTGCTATTCAGATGGAACGAGTTGATTCATTAACAACAAAGCAGAGATAACTTAATCGGAGGAAAAAAATGATGAAAAAGAAAATGTATACTGCAATTTGTACTTCCTTGTTGCTCTTGGCCCCTCTTGCTTTTGCTGACCATCCAACCGGCAGCAGTGAGTTTGGAGGTGGTTCTGGTGGTTTTTCTTCAGATAGTGCCAGCTGCAATACCGATTGGCTTTATGAGAGTGGTAGAACTGACGGTAGTGATACGCGGCCGACTGAGCGATCATGCCTTTATAGTGGGTCGCCTTGTTATGAAGGGTATGAGTGCTGCTCTGGTAATTGCAAAGTGTTTAGCGATGCTTATGGAATGTGTAGCTAAAAGAGCGATGAGCAAAAATTGTATTCCATCCACTGAAGCAAACCTATACTCTGTTCTTAAAAACGATAGTCACACACCTCTATTCTCACTCTAAACCAAACTTATTGTTCGGCAGCAGAAAACACAAAGTGCCATGCACTTGGGGTAAAGGTTTGGGGGGATTTGCCGAAGATAAGAGGAGAGGTTTTGGGATTAGGGGAAATATAAATGATGAGTAGAAAAATTTTTAGTCTCTGTTTGGGTGTTACGACTATGTTTATGTTTGCAGCTTGCTCTGTGGTGGAGGTATCGAAGGAGGGTGAGGCGGTAAAGCTGATAGAAGAGGCACCACCCACTTCTTGCAAGCTAGTGGAGAGGATTGTTTTAAGTTCTAATCTTTGTGATCGTGATTGTCAGAAGGCGTCTTTGATTAATGAAGCAGCACGATTGCAGGCAGATACACTCAAGATTGAGCATTATGGTATTGCCAATAGTCAGATGACTACTGATGCTATTGGGCTTGCTTACTCTTGCAAATAGCAAAGCGCTTGCAAAGAGCTTCTTCATAGTGGAGGCAACTTTTTGTTGCATCCTTGCTTGCAGGATTTGTTTGCTTACAAAATTGTGTGATCTCTTTTTGTGCTAGATTAAAGATGAGTTCGTTTGTGGGTGGACTCATGGGCCACTTCTCTTTGATAAGCTCGGTAATCTCTTTTAGAGGATTTTCTTTAGGACGAGAGTCGGAGTGCCTGCTTTTTGTGAGATTGCGACCAAGTATAAGAGAGTGGTAGAGAACGGTAATTGCAATGTTATTGTCTTTAATTTTTTTTAGAGAGTTAATTTTAGATTCAATATCGATCTCTTGATCAGAGTAGATCGTAATGGCCAACATCTTTTCAGAAGTAGCGTTGTCGATGGCACTAGTATAAAAGGAGCAGTTTTTGGAAAAAAACTTCTTTGCGAGTGGAAGTCCTTCGCTAACAGAGTGAGCATAAAGGGTGTGATAAGCATAGGCAAAGAGAGTACGGCAGGAAGGCTCTTTTTCATAGGAGTTTTTTAGGTAGGCGGTTCCGTCGGTTAAGAGTTTTAGTTCACTAAATGTACGATAGCAAAAGGAGATGAAAAGGGGAATGGAGCAAGCAAAGAGAGCTATGGCCCATGATCTTTGCCTCTCTTTTTGTGCCGGGAGAAAGGAGTGTAACAGCAAAAGCAGAAGAATAAAAAACCCGAGAGAGGGCACGAGTAGGTAAGCGTCTTGGTAAAAGATTTGAGTCATGCGATAGAGAAGAATGGGAATGGGAATGAGGGAGAAGGAGATCCATAAGAGTAGAGACTTTAGCGGGAGTCTTTTTTTGAGGATGTAGAGAAAAGGAATCAAGAGTCCAAGACCAATCCAGTTTTTGAGAGAATCGGAAGAGTAGAGAAAAGTAAAATCGTGAGGGTAGATCAGTTGAAAGAACATTCTTCCTAGGGCCAGGAGTTTTATGTAGATATACTCTTCACTTCCATCGTATTTGGAAGAGGCAAATTGTACTGCATAATAGTGTTCATAGTAATAGGCATTGGCGGCAATGTTAAAGAGCATGAGTAGGAGCATGAGTAGGAGGGGTGTGTAGGAGTAGAGTGTTTTATTACCGTGCTCGTGTTTATTGTCGCTATCATTGTGAAAAAATAAAAAAATAAAAAGGATACACCAACAAGACCATAAAAGGGTAATCGGTTGAGAGAAGATCGAGAGTGTGTAGAGAAGTGTGAGAAGTAAGAGAAATGTGGGGAATGCAGGAAGTGTGCTTGGCCATTTTTTTGCTATGACGCTGTTTTGTTGTTGTACTTGTACTTGTGCTTTTAACAGTAGATAGGTGGCCATGGTAATGAATAAGAATGCCAGTAGGTGTTTTCTTCCAACGACTAGATTCACGCTTTGTAGAAGTGCGGGATGAAAAGCAAAGAGCAGCGTTACTAGCATGGCCAGGGGACGAGAATTGCTGATAAGAGAAAAAATTTTAGAGACCACAAAGATAATCAGAAACCAGCATAACAAATTATGGGCATGAAAAAAGAAGATACCGTGCTTTAAGAGGTAGAGGTCGAGCAGGTGCGAGAAATCACGAATGGGCTGTATATCTACCGTTTTTAAGGAGAACATCAGTTTTAGGTATTCGCTAATTGAGGAAACCTTACTGAGCGGAGTGATCACAACATCGTAGTCATTTAAAATGGGAAGGGAGCGAAGAAGAATAGGGGAGTAGATAATGAGAAGAACAGCATAGATGCTGGTGTAAAAGAGCAAAGGGTGCCTAATGATTTTGCTAAAGTTGTGGCCAAGATTCATTAGTATTAGTGGTTAAAGTTTAGTTGATAAGAATACTGGCGTTGTCATCTGATCGATTTGCTCGAGTAAAGTCTCGATATCATCAAGATGACGATCTTCATCCAGCAAGATATTTTCTAGCATCTCTCTTGTGGCAAAATCGTTGACTTCACCTGCAAGGTTGATTGCACTATTATAAGCGGCAATCGCTCCTTGTTCGGCCGTAAGGTCATGAGCAAGTTGCTTTGGTACTTCAGCGCCAATCTCTATTTTTTTTAAATTACTGACAATAGGAGTCCCCTCTAAGAAGAGGATTCGCGCAATCAATTTCTCTGCGTGCTTCATCTCATCAATGGAGCGTTTTTCAAAATGCTTGTGAAGTTTGCTATAGCCCCAGTTATGGGCCATTTCAGAGTGTACCATGTATTGATTAATGGCAGTAAGTTCGTCGGAGAGCAGCGAGTTTAGAACAGCAATTAGTTTTTCATTTCCTTTCATACTGTAAGACTCCTTTCTTTAGACAGATTCTTTATTCTCGAAGTATGATAACGATACCAATAACGATGATAATAACAGAGTTCAGCTCTGATATCTATCCTCTTCACAATTTAGTTTTCAAGTATTTGCTAGAAGTGGCACTACTAGAAAAGGAGATAATCAGTGCAGAAAAGTTATAAAAAACTCATGTTGCTTACACTGCTTTTGATTGGGTTGGGTAGCAATGTTGTAATGGGAACCGAGATTGATAGTTTCACACAAAGGTATAGCGATATTAAAGATTCGCTAGAGATAGTTGATAAAATCACCAATGAGTTGTTGCAAAGAGGAGTACTTGCTGCCAATCAATTGCCACTGCATAAGCGTACTCAGCAAGGCCTCTATGACTCCGTGGTGTCTACCGTGGGTGGTGAGTATTGGGGCAAAGTTGAGACTGCGGTGGAAAATTCACCCTTAGTGGATAAACGGCATATCACTCGGAAAGAGTCAATTTATGGAGATATGAGTTTTCGGCAGATGTACCCTCTCTATCTTGTCAATTTAGGATCGATTGTTCGCATGGGTGAGCAAATTGTGGGCACCGATAAGTTTGGCCACTTCTTTGCTCAAGGGTATAACGCTTTTTATAGTGCCTATGTTGATGCCTATGGGATCGCAGCGGCCATTAAGTATTCTACCGATACCGAAGAGGGTATTTATGGATTAAAAAGCATGGGAGTTTACTCCTATAGTGACATTAGCGCCAACCTCCTCGGTATGCTCTTTTGGAAAAATCTTTTAGAAGGCGGAACTTACAATGATGGTTTTGTTGAACCTTATGTGGCCTTACAAGATGGAGAGTTTGTGCTAGTGCGAGAGTTTCACTGGCAAGAGTATTTGAGTATCCTCTTGGATGAAGGAAACAATTGTAATTTTTACTATGATGATCCTTCCTATCGAGGCAATATCCAAAAAAGAATTGTAGCACTGGAGAAGGCAAATCCTGGAAAACGCTTTCAATGTCCAATCGATATCGATGGTTGCCACGCTTTTCAAAGCAGTGAGCTTGCAAGCAAGATTGATCCTGATTTCTTGAAATATATGCTATCGCCAGAGTGTATGACTACTCCAATGCAATTTTCTTACTAGAGGAAAGAGACGTCATCCCAAGGATGGCGATAAAGTGGCTGCTCTAAACGCTTTTGATCGAGGTGGTGGCCAACTAGTCCGATGCTACGACTAAGGACGAAGACAGCGTTTAGTGCTCCCATCTCAATATAGCGATTGGCCTCTTCTTTCGTAAAGGCGCCACAGCTTCTTAACATATCCACAAAGCAAACAGCGATACATCCATCCACGTTTAAGATGAGTGTGTTTCGCTTGGAGGTGGTGAGCTTCTCCACCTCTAATGCAAAATCGAGAACGCGATTATCTTTGAAATGTTTTTTTGCATACTCTTTGATAATCGAGACGCGCACATCGGGATTTTGCACACTCTTGATTCGATGGCCGATGCCTGGGATATTTTCCCCTTTGTTTTTCATGTACCTGACAAATTCACTTGCACTCATGCCTTCGTCCACGGCGTAGCTAAACCAGTAGGCAGCGCCATCCAATGCTCCACCAAAGCGTGGCCCTATAGTGAGTAGTCCTGATACCAGTGAGGAGATGAGATCTTTTCCTGCACGCGTAGTGACTGCCGTATTGTGAGCAGCGGCTACGCAAGGACCGTGATCGGCAGTGACGACCAAAGAGAGATCGATAAATTTGGAAGCGTAGTCAGGCAACTCTTTTTTAAACCATAAAAGTCCAATGACACCGCCAATGCCAACATTTTTTTCTAAAACTTTAGAGAGTGGAATTTTGTTGTAGGTGACTTCATCGCCACGATCATCACTGATGCTGCAAATGAAGTTTGCCGAGCGACGGATGTGGCCCGATTTTAGTGCATTGGCATAATCGATGGGGACTTTGGGAACTTCGTATTCGGGAGCAGGAGTGACAACGCCATTGCGTACTAAACGATCAAACGTCTCTTTAACCGCCTTGCCGTAATCATCAAAGGAGTTAGGAACAATCGCGCCCGCCTGTTTTAAGGCCTGATTTTTGGCCTCGGCAGTTTCACAACTATTATCGGCGCGAGCACCAGCGTGACCAAATTGCACCTCAGAGGTAAACACTTTAGCACACGTGCCAGTGACCCAAATCACCAAAGGTTTGCTGATGCGTTTTGCTTTCATGGAGTCGATGATTCGATACTCCTCTTCACCGCCAACTTCTCCTAAACAAGCAAGCATGGCAATGTCAGGATTTTTATCCATACGCTCGAGGTGATCAACCAGGGAAGAGCCTGGATAGCGGTCACCACCAATGGCGATACCTTCATACACGCCGTCGGAGTTACGATTGATGATGTTGTAAATCTCATTGGACATACCACCCGACTTTGCTACTAGTCCTACGTGTCCTTTACGATAAAGTTTAGATTCGGTGATGTTCTCAATGGTGCCCGCAGTGTTGCCAATTTTAAAACAACCGGCCGTGATTCCACCTACGGTAGCTGGACCGATAATCCATTTGTTTTTATCTTTGGCAATCTTTGCAAGCTCGCGTGAACGTTTCTCCGGAATCCCTTCCGCAATGATGGCAACGGTACGAATGGTTTTGCTTAAGAGCGCCTCTTTTGAGGTCTCATAGGAGGAGCGAAAGGAGGCAAAGTTAACCATAACATCGGCATTTTCGTGCTTGCTGGTGGCCTCTGCAAGCGTGTTGTAGATGGGAACTAAAATTTCTTTAGTGCCAAAGAAGGCCTTGTGCAAACCCGCCTGTCCAGGGGCCACGATGGCGGCCACAGAGGGAGTTTTTCTTTTGGCGATGAAATCAAAATCAAGCATGCGTTGAATGGCATTGGTTTGATAGTTGTAAATAATCGCTTGTGTGTTCTCGTCGAACAAAACGTATTCTGGTTTTTGTTTGCTGCTACTCATGATCTTTATTCCTTAGTAATTCCTTATTGTTTTATTTTTATTTACTTTAGTGCTGCAATTGCCATGGGTACAATCCCCGTCATGTGTGTATCGGGGCCAAAGACCTCAATGGAAATCCCTAGCTCTTTACCGAGCTTTCGCATATTGTCCAAACCCTCTTTATAGTTAGGGCCACCTCGACGGACAAAGATTTTGATCTGGTTTTCGATGATCTTATCTTTGTAAATCTTAATCGCCTTAATAATACCAGAGAAGGTTTTGGCAACGTCGGTAAAGTTTGCAATTCCACCACCAATGAGTAGCACTTTGCCGTGAGTGTGCTGGCTTCTGGTCATTAAATCTAAAACAGTTTTAGCATATTCATGAGTCAGCTCTTCAGAGGGATCACCTGAATACTCACCATAATTTGCAAGCTCATCTTTGTATCCGAGATCGACTACGGTATCGGCATAGATGACAGAGGCTCCACCACCGGCCACCATAGTCCAGATACGCCCTTCTGGTCTTAACACTGTAAGCTTTAGGGATGCGCCAGTTTTAGAATCGAGTTCTGCAATGTACGACTCTTCAGGAGTGAGTGCACGGCCAAAGGGAGATGGGAATTCTAGATCGCTTCCCCAAAACTCCCCACACTCAAACTCTGCCGTGTCATCGAGTCGTGCTACTGTATCTAGAGGGACAATTTTGTTACCTTCAACTACCGTAAAGGGATTAATCTCTAGGTAGGTGAACTGTAACTTTTGAAACAATTGGAAAAGACCTTGTACAAAACTGATAATGGCCTCGCGAGAAGCTCCTGTATCCGCAGGAATCAACTCTTTTAAGTCGTAATCGCCAATCTCTTTATCGATCGCGATGTTCATTTGTTTTACTAAATGCCAATTCTCTTCAACATTAATTCCGCCGGATAGAGAGAAGTAAATGGTATCAAATTCGCGATTAGAGCGAATTGCTACATAATACTCCTCTTTATGAGGCACGAAAGGTTCGATCATAAAATGCGTAAGCACTCCGGTAGTCTGGCCTACAGTTACACTCCTTTGCATTCTCTCTGCAATCCAGGCCTTAGCAGCTTGAAGATCAGCATTTAAAAGCAAAAGGTTGTTTTTTCCGCGCTTACCGAAGAGTTGATCTGGTTTTACCACCAACTTGGTGTCACTAATCCAACGATTTTCACTATCGTTTAACAGTGTTTCCCAATTGGTAGTAGGATCAACTAGTGCAATTTTACCATCGTAATTAACTGCGCGAGTGAACTCTGGTAAATATTTTGCCAACATCTTTTTTGCATGAAATTCTCGAATACCTTTCTGTGCCATAATTAGTAACTCCGTTTTACAACTACGTTAAAAAAAATTCTTAGAGCAAATCTTTAAGTTTAGATGCAATTGCTACAATAAACTCTTCAGTGCCGAGGGTGCTTTTCGCTTTTGGATCTGCAATGGACGACATATCCCCAGTCATATAACCGGACTCGATGGTGGTCAGTGCTGCCTGCTCTAGTTTTTCCGCAAAACGTACAACATCGGGTGTATTGTCAAGCTCGCCTCTCTTTTTAAGTGCGCCCGTCCAAGCAAAGATTGATGCCATAGAGTTGGTGGAAGTCTTCTCGCCTTTTTGGTGCTTGTAGTAGTGCTTTTGCACGGTACCGTGAGCGGCCTCATACTCGAAATCGCCGTTAGGAGAAACCAGCACAGAGGTCATCATTGCCAGTGAACCGTAGCTAGATGCGAGCATGTCTGACATCACGTCGCCATCGTAATTTTTACAGGCCCACAAGAAACCACCTTCAGATTTCATCACGCGTGCAACGGCATCGTCAATTAAAGTGAAGAAGTATTCAATCTTATGCTGTTCAAAATCGCGCTTGAAATTCTTCTCAAACTCATCTTGGAAAATAGTTCTAAAGCGAGCATCGTAAGTTTTAGAGATGGTGTCTTTGGTGCTAAACCAGAGGTCGATCTTTTGATCAAGAGCATAGGTCATACAGGAGCGAGCAAAGCTTCTGATAGAGCTATCGAGGTTATGAATGCCTTGGATAATGCCAGGGCCTTTAAACTCTTGAATCAGTTTACGCTCTTCCTTACCGTTTACATCGGTGAAGACAATCTCTGCTTTACCCGGGCCTTTTACTGCGATCTCTGCGTTTTTGTAAACATCGCCGTAAGCGTGACGAGCAATCACGATCGGACGTTTCCAGGTGCGAACATTGGGTTGTACATTTTTTACCAAGATAGGAGCACGGAAAACTGTGCCGTCAAGCATAGCACGAAGCGTGCCGTTGGGGCTTTTCCACTGCTCTTTCAGATCGTACTCTTTTACCCGTGCTTCATCTGGAGTGATGGTTGCACACTTGACACCAACTTTGTACTTCTTAATAGCGTTAGCAGCGTCGACGGTGACTTGATCATTGGTGTTGTCACGATTTTTCACATGCAGATCATAATACTCAAGGTTAACGTCAACAAAAGGGTGAATCAGATGGTCTTTAATCATCTTCCAAATAATTCTTGTCATTTCGTCGCCATCAATCTCTACCAGGGTTGTCTTAACTCTAAATTTACTCACAAAAAACTCCTTACTGTTTTTTTTATTTTTGATCATTTTCGCTTTTAAACTTGTCTGCTTATTTATACTTGTTTCTAATGTATTGTATAGTCCCACCTGCTTTAATTGTTTCTACATCCTCTTCACTCATAGTGTGTAGGAGTTGAATGTCGATTTTCTTGGTAAGGTTTTTCAATACAACTGCATTTTTATCAAGTTCGTTACTTTCAATCGCCAACTGATCACCCATCTCCACCTTGTCGTAATCAAGAGAGTTCATGAAGGTCAGCGGAATGATCCCAAAATTGATCAAGTTTGCTAGGTGAATGCGTGCAAACGACTTGGCAATGACCGCTTTTACTCCAAGGTAGGAGGGGCAGAGTGCTGCGTGCTCGCGCGATGAGCCTTGACCATAGTTATCACCGGCAATCACAAATCCGCCATTTTTTGCCTTGGCACGACTATAAAATTCACGGTCAACTGGTTCAAATACGTGCTTGGAGTATTCAGGCACATTCGAGCGCAGCGGAAGATAAATTCCTGCAGGCATGATATGATCGGTGGTGATATCATCAACAACTTTTAAAATCACCTCGCCATTTACGGTGCTGGCCAGCGCGCCTCTAAGTTCGATAGGGCGAATGTTAGGGCCACGAATGATCTCCACTCTCTTAGCTTCTTCTAGAGAGATGGGTGTAATCACCAGCGACTCTTGCATTGGCATGGTTTCTGGATTGGGAATGTTTTTTAATTCGCCATATTTTCTGGGATCGCAAATAGTTCCACTAAGGGCACAAGCGACTGCAGTCTCAACACTGGTGAGATAGACATTTGCATTGTCGGTTCCACTGCGACCTTTGAAGTTGCGATTGAAGGTACGAATACTTATGGCATTGTCTTTGGGCGCAAGGCCTTGGCCAATACAAGGTCCACAAGTACACTCTAAAATTCTAGCACCAGCTGCAATCAAATCAGCAAGGTACCCTTCCTTGGAAAGGAGATGAAAGACTGACATCGATCCGGGAGAGATGGTCAGTGATACATTAGGATCAACTCTCTTTCCTTTAACCATCAGTGCAGCAGTTACTAAATCTTTATAGGAGGAGTTGGTGCAAGAACCGATACAAACTTGATCCACTTTAATCGAGGAGGCCTCAAGTTCACGCACGCTGACCACGTTTGCTGGACTGTGAGGTTTGGCAACCATTGGTTCTAAGCTGCTAAGATCAATTTCAATGGTGGAGTTGTAGGTGGCATCCTTATCGGCAACCAACTCTACCCACTCCTTCTCACGGCCAACTTGACGTAATCCTTCTTTGGTGACTTCATCAGAAGGGAAGAGCGAGGTGGTGGCACCAGTCTCTGCACCCATGTTGGTGATGGTAGCACGCTCTTGAATCGAGAGTGAGCGCACACCAGGTCCATAATACTCTAAAACTTTACCCACGCCGCCTTTCACTCCAATGCGCTTTAACACTTCAAGGATAACATCTTTAGCGGCAACCATAGAAGGCAGTTTACCACTTAAATGCACACCAATCACCTCTGGAGTTTTCAAGAAAAAAGGTGCTCCACCCATAGAGAGGGCAACATCGAGCCCACCAGCACCAATGGCCAGGGAGGCGACACCACCGGCAGTTGGTGTGTGACTGTCAGAACCAAGGAGTGTTTTCCCGGGACGAGCAAAGCGTTCGAGATGGACTTGGTGACAAATTCCATTCCCGGCCTTGCTTAAGACGAGTCCGAATTTTTGCGCTATACTTTGCAAGTAAGCGTGATCATCGGGATTTTTGTTATCTTGTTGGAGTGTATTGTGATCAATGTAACTCACCGATACTTCCGTCTTTGCACGATCGATACCAAGGGCCTCGGCCTGCAAGTATGCCATGGTACCAGTGGCATCTTGAGTAAGCGTTTGATCAATTTTGATCCCTATACGCTTGTTTGCGATCAGTTCGCCTTCAACTAAGTGGGCAGACAAGATTTTTCCAGTCACCGTTTTGCGAATGTCCATTTAGCTTTCTCCTTAAAATTCAAGTTTGAAACAGGTTAAAGTTTAGATATGTGCAGTAAACCTTTAAAATTATCATCACACAATGATGGTGGTGATATTCCTTTAGTGCAAAATCAATAAATAAATTATAGCGATCGCAGAAGTCTAGTCGAATTTTGTTGGGATTGTACCTGACTTTTCTCAATGTTTTTTGTTTTTTAAGTACGAAATTTTTTGAAGAGCTTTTGCCAAAGTGTTGTACAATAGATTTATCGCGCTCAGATTTATGCCGAATAGAGGGTGGTATAGTTGAAGGAATTAGGCTAAGCTATAATTAGTAACCGGTTGTAACAAAAATCAAATGGTGTTTTGCATTATGGCGACTATAAGAACTGTGATGAGTTTTAGAGGGACACTTGTTGTAATTGTGTTGATGGTGCTCAGCGTTCTAGTGCTGGGAGCGCAGTTTTATCCCAAACAACACTATGTTCCTGGGGCGGGGAGTACTCCAGTGGTGACTACCACTGCTGAAACTAGTGGTAATCCTGTGGTCGGCAATGAGACGCTCGCGCTTTTAAAGAAAAATGGCATGACTTTTCCTAGTAAGGGAAAGAGTGACACGTTAGAGAGCAAGCAGGTGCACGTTGCTGGTAAAGATTTTAAGATCGATTACACTTTGGACGAGGAACTCACAAAGTATGTCAATAAGTTGCTAGGGCGCTACCGTCCAGACTATTCGGCCGTTGTGGTGATTGATAATAATACTGGAAACATTATCACTGCTACCGGCTTTCAAAAGGATGGCAATAAGATCGATCCCTCCCTGGCCTTCTCCAGTTCTCATCCTAGCGCCAGCCTCTTTAAAATTATCACGGCAGCAGCACTTTTGCAGGAACATCAGGTAAATCCAGAGCATACCTTTGCTTTTAGGGGGAAGAGTACGACACTTTATAACTCGCAAATTCGTGATCCTTATAGTGTTGCGGGGAAGTCGCAAACCTTAAAGAAGGCCTTTGCGGTCTCCAATAATGTTATTTTTGGTAAGGCGGCCCTTCAATATTGTAGTGAGAAAGAGCTCGATGTCATGGCCACAAAGTTTGGCTACAACCAAGATTTGATGGCAGATATTGACCTCTCTAAATCGCACACAGAGATCGCTAACTCTAAAATGGAAGAGCAGCTGGATTTGGCATCGATCGCCTCTGGTTTTAATACGCAAGTGAAGATCAGTCCTGTGCATGCGGCCTTGCTCTCCTCCATTATCGCTAATGATGGAGTACTCATCTATCCCAGTATTGTGGAGAAAGTAACCGATGTGCGTAGTGGCAGTGAAGTGTGGAAGCGCATTCCTTCCGAAGGGAGAGTGGTGAATAATCAAGTGGCGGGTGCTCTCAAAGAGATGATGTCGCTGACGATTAAAGAGGGGACGGCGAGAAAAAGTTTCCGTCGCCTGCGCCCACTGTTAGAGCGCGAACTGCTCATTGGTGGTAAATCGGGAAGCATCACGGGTGGTGAACCTTACGGCAAGCGCAACTGGTTTACAATGTATGCGATTCCGCGAGACGCTGGCCTTGGAAAAGGAATCTCCATCAGTGTGATGAATGTGGATATTCACCATATGCCTGTAAAGTCGGCAATGGTTGCGCGTAATATTGTTGAGTACTATTTCCAAAACCATCTCGTGCACCAATTGGTGACCGAGCATAAACCACAGCAGCAGCAGCTTCGGCATCGAGGCAAGAAAAGCTCTTCATAATTCTCTCTTCTTGAGTATTTTAAGTCGGTAAAAAAGGTTTTAACCAAGAAAAATCAGCAATTTTTTTGTTTTTGTGATAAAACTTTTACAAAAGTTTTACGTTTGGAATTGGAAATTCAAGGACGTGTATGATTTCAAAAATAGACAAAAGAAGAGTGATGGCCGTCGATATTGGTCCAATAAGTGTCTCTTTGGTGGTGACCGATTTGAAGGGAGCGCTGTTGCAATCGTTTTATGAGTTCCATCACGGTAAGGCGCATGAGTGTTTTAGTGAGATGGTTTCAAAAGTTGCATTGGAAGATGTGCGCTTTGTTGTGGCGAGTGAAGTAACTCCTAAGCAGTATAAGTTTCATCGCCGCTATCATAATCAACTGGCGGTGATTCGCGCTTGTAAATTTTTTCACCCCGAGGCGCGCTCGCTGCTCGTCGTGGGGGGAGAGCGTTTTTCACTGATCACCTTTGATGAGAAGGGCGAATACAAAGAGAGTCGTAATAACACCTCCTGTGCGGCAGGTACGGGAAGTTTTTTGGATCAACAGGCAAAGCGACTAGGGCTTGCGAGCAGTGCAGAGTTATCAGAGCGCGCCCTGGCCGCAAGGGGCGAGATCCCGGCCATGGCATCGCGCTGTGCAGTCTTTGCGAAGACCGATCTTTTGCACGCGCAACAAGAGGGGTACTCTAGTGAGGCGATCAGCATGGGACTTTGTCAAGGCCTGGCAAAAAGTATTGCCGATACCCTCTTTAAGGATGGGGCCCCTGTACTCCCTCTGGTAATGGCCGGCGGGGTGGCCTTAAATCAAGCGGTGAGGAAGAGTTTAGAGGATTCGCTCTTCTGTCAGATGGTGGTGGATGAGTATGCCCCTTACTATTCAGCGCTTGGGGTGGCGCTGCTCTTTTGCGATGAGGTCGCTTCCAGCAAAGATTTAGATCTTAAACTACAAGAGAGTAGTGTCACCTCGATGCTTGAGATGGAGCGAGGTGAGCGCTCTTTTTACTACTCCCCACTCTCGCTTTCGCTCTCGTCCTATCCTTCGTTTAACGATCATCAAAGTTATCTTTATAAGTGTGAGCAGGTGCCTTGGGATTTAAAGGTGGAGGTGGATCTTTATGAGAGCAAAGATGCAGGTAATTCAGCTCATCAGTATATCCTTGGTGTAGATATTGGTTCTACCAGCACTAAGGCGCTCTTGATCGATCGCAAGCAAGGCAAACCTGCTATTGGTGTTTATACCAGAACCAGTGGCAGACCGCTGTTGGCGATGCAGGCCTTGCTGGAGGCGCTCTATAGTTGGAATAGCAAGATAGAGATTATGGGTGTCGCTACTACGGGTGCGGGAAGAAAATTTATTGGCAAGCTCACGGGGGCCAACTTGATTATCGATGAGATTACAGCGCATGCTCGTGCGGCCTATGAGTTAAATCCTGCTATCGACACAATCTTTGAGATTGGCGGACAAGATGCCAAGTTTACCAATATAAGAAATGGCGTGGTCACGTTTTCGGTGATGAATAACGTTTGTGCTGCTGGCACGGGTAGTTTTATTGAGGAGCAGGCGCAAAAGTTGGGAGTTACAGCGGAAGAGTTTTCTCTTCGCTGTGAAGGCATGGCGGCCCCTTTGGCCAGTGACTGTTGTACCGTTTTTATGGAAAGAGATATCAACCACTATTTAAGTGAAGGCCACACCGTTCCTGAAATTTTGGCCACCATTTTACACTCGGTTCGTGAAAATTATTTAAGGAAAGTGGTACAAAATGGAAAGATTGGTAGTGTGATCTGTTTTCAAGGTGCCACTGCTAAAAATCGTGCGCTGGTGGCGGCGTTTGAACAAAAGCTACAGCGGCCGATCTTTGTCTCCCCTTTTTGTCACTTAACGGGTGCTTTAGGTGCAGCACTTTTGCTTTTAGAGCAGCAGAACTTTAAGTGTTTTAACGGGAGTGATTTTTATCGGCAAACGATTGAAGTGCGCAGTGAGGTGTGTAACCTTTGCATCAACCATTGTAAGCTTCGTATGGCCCATGTTGGAGGAGAAGAGGTGGTTTATGGGTTGCTTTGCGGCCGCGATGCCGACAGCAAAAATCAGAGTAAAAATGAAAGCAAAAGTAAAAATCTTGTCGAGATCAGGCGAGAAATTTTTACTGCGCCCTCGAGTACACCATCGTTAATAGCAGTAGCGGGGCCTTCAGAGAAAAATGGTCACATCACCATTGGTATTCCAGGAGCACTCTACCTTTTTGAAGAGTTGCCTTTTTGGAAATCGTTCTTTCGGCAACTAGGATTTAAAGTGGTGAGCAGTGAAAATTATAAAGATGCCATCTCTCATGGAAAGAAGATTGCCAAGGCGGAGTTTTGCTCTCCTATTGCAACTTTTCATGGGCATGTGGCCTGGCTCTCTGAACACGCTGACTACGTTTTTATGCCCACCTATTTAGAGGCGCGTGAAGATGAGCTGGAAGCGGGCGGAGGCAAGCGTTCGGCACAAAGCAAACCGCGCCGTCGTCAATACTGTTACTATGGACAATACGCCTCTGCATTGGTGAGCACCATAGAGAAGAGTGAAGTTGCCGCCAAGTGCTTATCTCCGGTTTTGAAGAAAGATATGGAGAGCAACTCCCTTAATCTTAAACTGCAACTGGTACAGATGTTGTCGAAAATTCCTAATGCCAAGGTGAGTTTCCTCGAGGTGTACACTGCTTATGATAAGAGTGTGCGATTGTTTGAAGAGAAAAATCAACTTTTGCAGGAGCATTTTAAAGAAAATTTTAGTGCTAAATTCAAGGCCAATCCCAGTACCCCGCAAGTGGTTTTTTTAGGAAGGCCATACACCATCTTATCACGGGTGATGAATAAAAATATTCCTGAGATTTTTGCTCGTATGGGAATTGAGAGCTATTTTCAAGATATGCTCTCCTATTCAGAGGAGGAGCTTCAAGAGATCTTATCTCTGATTCGTGCTGAACATTGGCATTATGCTAATAAGATGCTGGAGGTGGCACTGATTTGTGCCAAAACACAAGGACTCTATCCGGTGTTGGTGACATCGTTTAAGTGTGCACCCGATAGTTGTACCCTCGAATATTTTCGGCGAATCATGGATAGTTATGACAAACCTTATTTGATTATCCAACTCGATGAGCACAACTCCTCTGTTGGATATGAGACGCGTATTGAATCAGCACTACACTCTTTTCGCAACCACTTAAGGCAGGAGCGAGCAGAGGCGCGCTTAGAGAGTTGCCTGCAGCAAAAGCTTCCGGTTAACCCCATCATAAGTGAGGAGGTGATCAAAGGAAAAACACTACTCATTCCAATATGGGATCCCATTGTAACTCCCTTAACGGTGGCCAATCTTCGCGCTATGGGTATTGATGCACGCATCTTGGAGGAGGATGAGAATACCATTTTACGATCACTGCAATTAAACACCGGCCAATGTTTACCTTTAAGTGTGATTACCCAAGGGGTGATCGACTACGTTTTAAAACATAATCTTGACCCTGAAAAAACCATGATGTGGATTTTGCAATCGCAGATGGCGTGTAATGTGGGGGCCTATCCCTATTTTATGAAAAGCACCTTTGAGGCCTATGGACGAGGCATGGAAAAGATTACGGTCTACTCTGGAGATGTTAGTTTTATTGATCTCTCGCTGCGTACTGCTGTTCACAACTACTTTGCTGTACTCTTCGGGGGGCTTTTGCGAAAATTGGTTTGTCAGATCCGCCCTTACGAAATAAACGAAGGGGAGAGTGAGCTTGCACTGAAAAACTCCATCTTGATTTTAGAGGAGGCCTTCCTTGGTAAAATCTCTAAAATGAGTGCAGTAAAGATGGTGGTAAAACTTTTTCAGTCAGTTAAAGTTCGTAAAGTAGTAAAGGGAGAAGAGCGTCCAAAGGTAGCGATCATTGGCGATTTTTATGTTCGTGATAACGATGTGATGAACCAAGACCTCATTCGCTTTATTGAAAAAAATGGGGGAGAGGTGGTTAGCCAACCTTTTACCGATTACATGAAGATTGTGGCAAAATTTTATTTTAAAAAGTGGGTGCGTGAAGGCAAGGTTCTAAGCATGATGACTAGCAAATCGATACTGGCAACTATTAAGCTTGTAGAGCGCCAATATTTGCAACAATTCGCAACTATTTTGGGACCAAAGATTCTAATCGATCCCAGTGCGGGTGAGACCAAGATGGATCTCTTTAATGATTTAAACTTGAATGAGTACCATAATGGTGAGACCTTCGATAATATTTTGAACATTGTTCACATTTTAAAGAGTGATCCCGATGTAACAATGTTTGTGCAAACTAATCCTGCCTACTGTTGTCCTTCGCTGATTACGGAAGCTCTATCGAAGAAGATTGAGAAGAGTATCGGGATGCCTGTGGTGACGGTCACCTACGATGGTACTCTTGGTAATAAAAATGAGCTGATCCTTCCTTACCTCAAGTTTGGCCGTTCCAATTCTTACTCTCTTGCGAACAGCAGCGCCTGGAACAAAAGTTGAACTCAATTTACCCATCATAAAATCCAGCTTGACATCATTTACTGTTTTTTGTTAGCTTCCACCAACTCGACAAGAGGTAATGGGTCAGAGATTCAATAATAGTTTTTAGTTTCTTTAATTTTATTAATACCCCAATTAAGGAGATCATGGGTTATGAAAAAATCATTAACGATGGTACTTGGTATGTTCTTGTTTGTTTCAACAGTCGCTTCTGCTTTTGCAACTTCATTGGAAGAAGCTGATGCTCTCTATGCTAGTCGTGCTTACAGCGTTCCAGGCGTGAACAGTGCTAAGTCCGCTGCTATAGCTTATGGTGAACTTGCTGTTGCAGCAGAAGACAAAGTAGAAAAAGCAGAGTTAGGTATTAAACAATCAGGGGCATTTTATTTTGCTGGTGATGCTTCAGTTGCAAGTAGTGAGCGTATCAACTACTTCTTGCTCGGTAAAGATGCTGCTCTTAAGGCCGCTTCCTACCTTGAAAAGAGCGAAGGTGTGGTTGCCGATGAAGAAAACACAGAAGTTCTTGCACGCGCTTACTTCTGGTTTAGTGCAAACTTAGCGCGTTGGGGAGAGGCCAACGGTATTTTAAGCTCGCTTGGACAACTTCCCACCCTTTACAAATACACAGGATATGTTTCAGAGATGGGCCAAGATCAAGTTGATATGTATGGTATCAATCGCGTGCTGGGAAGAGTTGCCTTTAAACTTCCATTCCCTATGGGTAGTAACAAAAAAGCACTTGCTTACTATGAAGAGGCCTTCGATAGAAGTCTTTGTGACGATGGTGATATCAGTGCTCACGGTTTAAATGTGATCTTCTATGCAGAGGTGCTGATCGCGGTTGGTGGAGAGGAGAATAAGGCAAAAGCAAGAAGCATTCTTAATGCTTTTGTCAGCAAAGGTGCAAGCATGGATAGTTTAATGGCCTACAATCCTGATCGTATTCCAGAGACGCTTAAAGAGATTGAAGATGCTAAAAACATGCTGAAGAATATTTAAGTAGAATTACAGCTCATGTTTTGTAAGAACTAAGTAGTTGAGAGCGGGTAGTATGCCCGCTCTTTTTTTGTAAAAAAGTTGAAAATAAAAAAAAAGAAAAAAAGGATTTTTACAATGGGTAAAAGACTATTTGTAATGATGCTAGCTTTGGTGGCAGCAGAAGTGCTGACAGCAGAAGTGCTGGCCGCCGATTTACGAGCACCCTTTGATTTTCAAAGTGCTCAAGTTTTACCGCAAGGTATTCGCAATCTTCGTTATAAGGGCGTGCAGGTTCTTGGTAACGAAAAGTACAACAGCGCTGGTGATGAGCGCTTGCTTGCCGATCCCTTCTTTCAAGAGATCACCTGGCGTGATGTGACCGATCCAGAAGCTGATGAACTCGATACGGGCCTGCTTCGCGGCTATCTTAATAGTCGTGAGTATAATCTGGATGAGCCAGTAGGACGCACCACTGGTACTGTGAGTGTCGCTGCCAATGTACACATTCCTGTCTTTGCCTATGGGATTACCGATAAACTTACTGCAGGGGTTGCGGTGCCCATCATTCGCTATCGCTATAATGTTGATACTGGCTTTGTTGCTTATGAGGCGCTAAATCGTTTGGCGGCAGACCTGCGTGCTGGTGGTAAAGGGTTTGAGTTGGGAGAGGCCGAGCGCAAGCTTGCAAACCCCATTAACACGAAACTTGCAAAATTTGGTTACTCCCCTCTCAAGAGTGAGGAGGGGACAAAGCTTGGTGATATCAACTTGGTTTTCAAATATCAGGCACTAAAGCATAGTGTGATTACCACGACCGTGCAAAACTCCTACGTGCTACCTACTGGCAAAGAGGCCGATGTGAATAAGGTGTTGGATGTTCCGGGTGGTGATGGCCAATACGATATCGGTCTTGCACTGATAAACGATGTGAACCTCATTCCACTGACGACTATCACCATCACTCCAGGAGCAGTTATCCAGCTCCCCGATACGACCGCTAAGAGAGTTCCTTATCGGCAAAATAGTAAAATCACCCCTTACACCGATGGTGCAGTGAAGAGAAATTTGGGAGATATCTATTTTGTACAAGCAAGTTCCAAAGTTGTCCCTTATATGGGTGTAGGCATTTTTGTGGGATATAGTTTGCACTATAAGCAAGAGGATCGCTATCGTGGTAGCAAGTATGCAAGTGAACGCTACTCTTGGCTAGAAGCAGACACCATTCAAAATATGCAAAGTGTGCAGCTAGGACTTGGATATAGTACCCTCGAGCTTTTTAAAGCAAAACGTTTTCCAGTTCCGGTGGAGCTCAATGCGACTCACTCCTTTTTAGTCAGAGGTAAAAATGTGACGAAGGATCCATTGACTGCAGTTGAACTTGTAATGTTTTTCTAACTTTCTAAAGCAAGAGGAGTAAAAAAAAATGAAAATAAAAATAAATTTAATATTAGTTTTGTTGGTAGTAATGGGGATGACGGGATGTGGACCTAGTCCTAAAAATGAGGGTGCGGAAAATCGGCCTTTGCTGCTGGATGCGCAAGGTATGGCCACCTCCGATAGTGCCGTCGTCACCGCACTATTCCCAACTAAAAAATACCAGGAGTCCTTGGGGCTTCTGACAATTTTTTGGTGGCCAAGTGATGAAGAGATCAAAATGATTCGCGAAAAGAGTGCTCAAGATTTAATTAATCTTCCCTTAGAGATGAAGGCGCTTTCGGCATTGATTGTAGAGCAAAAACAGAGGATCGCTGAATTAGAGAAGACCGAAAAAAGTGAGGAGGCTTATGCCGTTCGCCAAGAAATGATGGCCAATGAAAATAAGCTTTATAACTTTACGGTTCGTAAAGATGTTGCTCCCGAGATTGCCAAGCTTACAAACTTTAATGATGTAGCGGCGATGAT
The DNA here is from genome assembly GCA_015231955.1 of Oligoflexia bacterium. Classification (GTDB taxonomy): domain Bacteria; phylum Bdellovibrionota; class Bacteriovoracia; order Bacteriovoracales; family Bacteriovoracaceae; genus JADGAN01. The sequence continues at coordinate 35,022 of JADGAN010000018.1, forward strand.
CGGACTGCATAGCTCACTGATGGATAAGATTTATGACAAGTCTGATCCTATGATAAGAGCAGAAAAGCGTTTAGAGAGCGAGTTTCTTGATACTCAAAAAAAATTCAAGGCCAAGAAAGAGGCGGAGCTTGCTGCGATTCTGAAACCCTACTATGCATGTGTTACCAAAGTGAATGCTGCGGGAAAAACGGTTTGTGATCGCAAAGCTGTAGCGGGAGATGATGAAAGCACCGTTAAGAGTCCGGCACGCTGTGATCTTCTTACTAGCATACCATTTAGTACTTTGTTTAAGAATAAGGTCGGAGAGTGTGGAGGTATGGCCAAAGAGTTTACCAAAAAGAAACTGGACGAGTTATTTGCCGCTGAAAACAAAGAACTCCTGGCAAACTACGAACAGGCCAAGAAACTCAATGCAGAATTCAAAGTCAATGAGAAGATTAATAGTGAGATTGCCTTGATCATGATGTCGGTCGATCCCTACCACGACGTTTTAGAAAAGCGTATGAACTGGGTGGAGACCAATTATGGTTCTTCTAAAATTATCTTTGTTAAAAATCACGTGGAGATGGTGCTGGCCCTAAAGATCAATAACAGCATTGACAGTAGTGTTGGCGTAAAGGAACTACAATATTTTTCTCATCCTCCTAAAGAAGGGGAGGTTGCCGATATTACCGATCTGCTCTTTTTTGTGGAGAACAAAACACCGGCGATTAAATTTCGCCTCTATGAGAAGCGTGCAGTGAGTGGAAACAAGGCAGAGCGTACAGGGTATTACTTTGAAGGGATACTAAGACAAAATGCGATGTCATTTGGTCTAATCTATTCTGGCAAAATCAAACGCTACAATGCAGAAGGGGTTATGGTAAACCATGGGATGATGAAGGCGATTATCCGAGAGGCGACCGAGTAATCGCGATAGTAAAAGACCCACCATTTGAATAAACAAAAACACTCTACTAAAATAAAATAACAAAATTTAAAATTTAATCCTAATAGTTATTTCTTGATTTTCCGAAAATATTTTAAGTTAAGCGGCAATGAACAACTGAGCGTTGACTTAAAAAAGGAATAGGAATGAAAAAAATATTATTCGTATCCTCTTTGCTTGCTATGACAATGGGTCTCTATAGCACAAGGGAAACAATGGCCAATGATCAAACAGATCCATGCAAACAACATTGGAATCAGGCAAAGGAAGCTTTTAATCAATGGAAGAAGGAGCCGGCCGGAGTTCCCTATATTGAGGAGATCACTGATCAGGCCTATGGCCATTATGATGTCAAATCTCTGAGAGATTTTTTGTTTTCAGATTATAATGATTTTATTGCTTTTGGAGGAACAGATAAAGAGGTTAATAAGAGAATTAACCAGTGGATTGTTGAAAATAATTTTAATAAGGAAAAAGATTTATATGATATCATTAAAGATTTACAAATAAATGATCAAGATCGATCTGCTCAATTTCAAATTTGCGCACTCCTTTCTTCCTTTAATTTCATAGAAAATGTTAAAGCTCCTCTTTTAAAAGATTGTCGTGAAATGAGAAAGAAGAAATGTTTTAATAATCAACTCATCCAACTAGAATCACCCTCAATATGTAGTGTTGAAAAAAGCAACACTCTTCCTATCAATAGAGATAATCAACCCATCAAGAAAGAAGGATTTTTTTCTTTTTTCAAAAAAATATTTTCTAATAGTAAGCGTTCTTCGGAAAAGTAGATACCAAGAGATGGCCTTTAAGCTTATTACTTTGAGGGATAGCAATAGATCATAGGCGAATACCTATCAAGAAGATGTAATCTTTTTGATGGGTGCTTCTTTCACTAAAAGACCCAGCATTTAAGTTCGCAAGGCCATAGGTGTAGCGAAACTGAAAATCAAAAATGGCGAGTTTTGCACCAATTCCGATCAATGCCCCATAATCCAACTTATTTAATTTTGCCTCTGCAAAGGTGTAGCTTTGAGTGATGGTATCGTCGCTATCTTTGGCCTTGGTGTTGACGTTACCAAAACCTGTACCGAAGTAGAGGCCAGCAATAAAAAAGACCCTCGGGGGAAAGCTTAAGCGAAAAGTAAGTGGCAGCTGCAAGAAGTTATTGCTCTCAGTATAGATACTGCTGTAACGAATTTCACGCTTAAGATAAAAGAGGCCTGCATCCATGGTGGCAATCGGCGGTTTGCTTTTTCCAAACGTAAGCAGTGTGGTCTCAATACCCACAGCGGGCCCGATGCCAACGCTGGAGGTGGTACTGCGTTCAGGGTCGGCGGTGACTCTTTGAGAGAAATTAGCACCAGCATAAAGACCAAAAGCGTACGCTGTATTGGTAAGTGCTAGCAGTACAAAGATTAAAGCTACTCTTTTTGTCATAGGCCTATTCATCTGGTTAAAAAGTATCGATTGCAGATAACTCATATGAGACGGCAATCTCTTTATTTAAAAAGCTACAACCACCCAAATCAAAGTTGGGATAATTTTTACACACAAACTTAGCAGTGCCACTGCTACCGGCCGTCGTGAGTCGTGTAAACTCCTTAATCATGGGAGCTTGGTAGTCGCTAAAGCTAAGGGTGCTGTCGCTGCTAGAGGTGGAGATGCTAAAAATTTGGTTAAAGGGGGGAGCACCACCATCAGTTGTCAGGGAGGTGTAAAGGGGCGTGAGCTCCGCCCCATAAATAGTGCCACTCTTTCCTTGAACATAAAAGAGCTCTAAACGGACATCATAGGCAAGAATATTGTTGTAGTGAAAAAGGTAAGTTTCACGCACCAGAGTCTCTCCTTGATAATAGGGAATGGGAATTAAGTTCAGTGCAGGCATTACGATTGCTTGCCCTGTCGTCCCTTCACCATTGAGACGGATCATACTCTCTTTGAGTCCACTGGTAAGAGCACTTTTGATCAGGCCATCGGGATTAAAAGCAAGCCCCAGGCGCATCGATTTTTTGCTCTCAATATCGTCGCGAGAGATCACAAAGGGAGAGGTAAATTTAAACCAAGAGCCTCCACTATTGAGCGTAACCACCGCTTCAGAGGCGGGCCCAGTGGTGAGATCATCCACAATAAGATAGGAGGCGCCAGTATCGTAGGTAGAGTCGGCGCCATCCTCTGTATAGTAGGTAACAGAGGCGTCCATCATCGGCACGCTGGCAGTGATTTTGATCGGAGCAAACCAGCTGATCACACCATAGTTGTAGCTGCCGATGTGAGTGGCATTGAGGGTGATCTTGTTGCTGTTTAGTTGACTTAAGCTCGTCGCACTCATGAGGTCGATATACTTATAGGGATCACTCTCACTGCGTGCAGCGGTGGCGTTATAGCTATTGAATTCATCGGTTCCCGGGGCGGTGTAAAGGGAGAAGCAGCCGCGCGGGTTGCTAAAGAGGGCACCACTTACTTGCAAGGTTTTACAGAGGCGAATTTCGCGAATGTAGTATTGGAGTGAGCTTAGCTCTGCCGCGCTTGCCATTCCAAAGTTGGAGGTGGCGAGCGCTAGTGGTGGCCGTAATGGTGCTGCTGCTGCTGCTGCTGACAAACTTGTGTTGATCAGATTGAGTTGTAACGGTCCTGCGGGAGGAGGATCATCACTAATCCCACAACTGCTAAAGAGCATGAGCATGAGTGTAGCAAGCAAGAGGAAAAGCTTTACCATGTTCATAGATACATCCCAGAAAATTTATAAGCTTAGAACTTAAATCTAGTTTAAGCTTACAAAAAATTAATCAGATTCAAAATCTTAAAAGACAGCAATTTTTTTTTACGTTTAAAAGTTTAATCCCACTTCCAAACCGCCGGCGCTCTTTTGGCCATTTTCGTCGTGATAAAGGATGGGGCGAATGTCTATTTTAGGGCCATAGTAGTATTTCTCATAGTTCCCTTTGTAAAAGGCAGAGTAGATGGCAATAATGGCATTAACGCCAGAGAGAAAGGAGGAGCTGTAAAAGAGGGCCACTCGTTTAGCACGCTCTTCTTGGGCAAAAATTTGTAACAGGTGACCGGCCAATTCTGGCGAGGTGTACTGCATTTTTTCTTTATTGGAAAGCAGCTCATAGAAACTTCCCTCGATGGAAGGGGAGTTGATCCGATAGATGCTTCTTCCGATGTTGATGATGCCGATGGTTTGAATGCCAGTGTAAGCGACTTTTAGCTTTTTTTGAATCGACACAAAATAGCTTTACAACCGGCCCTATTGGCCGCCACCACAATCCGATCTCCCAAAAGATAACTTCTTTTTAGATCGAGATTAAACTCTTCTGCTGCTTGCATGATCATACCACTTTTAGGCTTCCGACAATCGCAAAGCACTCGATATTTGGCCATAGTGGCATGCGGATGGTGCGGACAATAGTAAATTTTATTAAAAGAAGCGTTACGATTTTTTTGTAAAAGGCCCTTTTGCAAGCTTAAAAAATATTGCTGCTTCCCCTATGATCAAAGTTTAAATTCGTTGAAGCTCCTCTGGCAATAACTCTTTTTTTCCTTGTAAAATCATCTGTATAATTAATTTTAGTATTTTACAGATATTTATTGACCATGTTAAAAATAAGCTATACTTTGATAAATACGTATTTACAGAGGATTTTTCATGGATACCTTTTATGGGCGCAATGAGGAGTTAACGCTGTTAAAAGAGCAGCTAGCGCAAAAAAGACCTTCTTTAATTACAATTCAAGGGCGGCGGCGTGTTGGAAAAAGCACGCTGATTAAATATTTTGCCAGTCAAAACCAGATCACTCTTTTTGAATTCCAGGGATTGCCTCCGAGACCAAAACTTTCCAATAATGATCAACTAAAGCACTTTGCATCAACCTTGTCCCAATACTTGAATGTAAAAAAAATTGAGTTTCACGACTGGAGTGAGGCCTTTGCCCAGCTAGGAAAGCTCTCTAGCAATAAAAAGCAGATTATTTTTCTTGATGAGATCTCATGGATGGGAGGCAAAGACCCAGACTTTGCAGGAAAACTAAAAGTGGAGTGGGATCGTGAATTGTCCCAAAAATCGGGACTAATGCTCGTTCTTTGTGGTTCTGTTTCCAGCTGGATTCAAAAAAATATTCTACAAAATACTGGTTTTGTAGGTCGAGTCTCCTTAGAAATTTATTTAAAAGAGCTCTCCTTAAAAGAGAGCTATCAACTGCTTACTCAATATTCAAAGAAACTATCCACACTGGAATTTGCTCAAATTGTTGCCATTACCGGGGGAGTTCCTCGATACTTAGAGGCGTTTGATATAAGAAAGAGCAGCGAAAGCAATATCAAAAAACTTTGCTTTAGTCGTGAAGGCCTGCTTTTTAGTGAGTTTGAGAAAATTTTTGCAGAAATTTTTGGAAAACGCAACACATTCTATTCTAACATTTTAAAAAGCGCCATCGAGAAGCGCCTATCACCGTCAGAATTAGCTAAGACCATTGACCACCCTCTCAATGGTGATTTCACTGAAATGCTAAGTGATCTGGAACTTGGTGGATTTATAACTCGTGATTACACCTGGGATCTCTCAGGAAAGTCCTCGAAGATCAGTCGCGTGCGTATTTCAGATAACTACTCTCGTTTTTATCTTAAATATATTCTTCCCAAACAATCTTTAATCTTAAAAAAATCGCTACAAACCACTGATGAGCTAGCAATCAATTGGCCAACCATTTTTGGGTATCAGTTTGAAAATTTAGTGCTCCAGAATGCTTCAAAACTTTTCGAAATTATTGGTATCCCCTATTCAGAAATTGAACAATTCGGTTCTTTTTTTCAAACAGCGACGAAAGCGCGGAAAGGTGTGCAAATCGATTTTTTGATTCAAGCACGTAAAGGTCTTTTGCACTTATGTGAGATTAAATCTGGAAGCAGAATTTCCACAGAGGTCATCGAAGAGGTCAAAGAAAAAACTTTTCGTCTAAAACTCCCCAAGAAATTTTCAGTTCGTCACTATCTCATTTATCTTGGAGAACTTTCAGACGCTCTTGTAAGTGCCAATTATTTTGACAAATTTATCCCTTTCGAATCACTCTATTCCTAAAGCGGACTTCGTCAGCGGCCTACAGTCATCAGTTTTGTCATCAGCAACTATACAAAAACTACCAATGTCAATAATCGACGATTATCGGTGGTTTCTCTATGCGATTAGTCCAGTAGTTGTAATATTTCGTGGAGAAGCTATGCTAGCACATAATCGTGAAAAACCGCCTTGAATATTTTACACCCAAAATTTATTGAGTCGTTCCATCTGTTTCTTATAAATATTTAACTTTATTTAAATTTAGGAAATTAATGAAGAAGGAGGAAATTGCGATATCTGATCATGCTATTCTACTTTCTGATGCTATCTGTAAGCTATGAGGGAGAGTGGGAGGATCTATGAGACGACAGTTTGGTTTGATGATCTCTATGTTATCTTTTGTTGTTCAAGGTGCTTTGATTGCTTTTGTTCAAGCGGCGGTTGATCCTGATGAATTACGCGATCAAATTAGCAAACGAATAGAGCGCGTATCAGAGTTTAAGGAAATTGCTTTGCTTGCAAAAAAACATCATGTTCCTATCTATCTTTTTGGAGGAGCAGCAGCTGCGTTTGCTCACTATGTGCGCTGGGATCTTGAACGAGAATCGGGCGCAAATCTTACGGCCTCCTTTTTTGATTATCAGCTAGACAACATCTACAAGAAAGGTCAAGATCTCGATCTTGTCATTGATGCCACTCCAGAGATCGTTAGTTCTATCGAACAAGAAATATATGCCTTGCCGGCCTTTAAGAACAAGCAACAACCCATTAAAATTGATGCCCGTCCTTTAAAATACTCCTATGGAAAAGATGAGGCGCTTCTTAATAATCCTAGTTATCTCAATCAAAATAACGATTCTAACTCCACCGGATTAATTGCCATTGATGTTCCCATAATCCATGATCTTAAAGCTGATTTCAAGGAGAGTGTGGCCTCTGAAATTCCCTTTTTAAGAGATGTGGCCGCAGGGACAATCACCTATTACTACGATGAGGCAAAACACGCCTCTACCGCACGCTTTAAAGAGGGGCTAAATCCACCAATCCTTTCCGTCATTCGTTTTTTAAACAAGGCCTTTCAATACGATTTAGTCGATCAGATTTCCCCCGAAACCTGGAAAGCTCTTGAGGCCGCACTTCTAAAATTTGATCCCCACAAAGAGGGTCTTCTTGGAGACGATGTAGTAGGGGGATATGTCAAATCATGGATAAAGTCCAATGGTGTAAAACTCATTCAGAATGCTAGCGATTTAGAAAAGGCCTATAAGATTTTAGAAAAGTTAAAGGTGGAAGAAGGTGGACGCAGTTTAAAGGATGCTTTAAAGGCGATCAGTGGAAGCAGGCCTCGTCCTTATGAACTAGGATGGTGGATGAGCAAAGAACCTCTTCGCTCTAGCGATGAGGATTTGACTTTGGAGCGATGTCCAGAGGAGAAGCGAGCAGGCGTGGTTCTGGGAAAATCTTTACCACCGCATTCTGATATTATTGTATCTCATGAGACCAGTAGTTTAGATGCCTATTTTTCGATTACAAACTCCATCCATAACAAACCCAATATTTTTATCTCTCGTCAAGGCGTTGCCGATGAAGCGGCAATGTATGGTGATGGCCTTTATACGCGCTTAGGACAAACAGGAGGGAGAGGAACTGGCTTCACCATTCGCTTTAAAGTTGACCCTAACGCCTGTGAGGGAAGTGACTTTAAGCAAGTGCCAACGGGAATTGTTTTCCTCAATAGAAAAGCACTCTCCTTGCTTGATGAAAGTGCCCAAATCGAGTTCCAAGACTATTTGACAATGATTACAAATAAGAGTGAGCTCTTATTTGCAAACAACAATAAGGCCCTCGCTGCCAAAATCACCAGGAAAATCTCCAATAGATTAAAAAACCTCACCGCCATAGAGGAAGAGAGTTTTCAAAAAAAGATCTCACCAGCTTTTATTGAAAGTTATATCTCCGATGACTTTCAAAGCATTAGCAACCCTATTCTATGGAACATGATCACAAAAAAAATTATCGCAGAGGGACTCCTCAACCGTTTAAGTGAGGATGGCAAGAGCTGGTTAGAGATTGCCATTCAGAATGAGAATGTCGAGGCAACCAGATTTTTTCTAAACTTAGGAGTAAAGTCCACTCCCTCCTCCGTACTCGAGGCCATCCAAAATTACATGAAGAGTGACATCATAGCTCTTTTGCTCTCTCATAAAAATTTTGATTTTAATTCGTTAGAAGCATCTCTAAAAGGAGCATTTTTAGCACATGCTCTAGGAAGGGAGAGAGATGATGAAGAGGTGCTCCTGGCATTGCTGCAATCCGGGTTCGATCATAACACAAGTTACGATACGTCAGTGAAGAGTGTTCCGTTGTTAAGCATTGCGATTGCTCGGAGGATGGATAAGGTTATAGACCTCTTACTGACCTCCTCCAGTTTAGATTTAAACAAAAGTGATGCGAACGGGGATACTGCTTTAGATGTTGCTCTTCGTGCTTCTACTCAAGGGATTCAAGGGAGTGACGATCTCGCCGTAAGGTTGATTCAAGCTGGAATAAAGTATAACACTTTATCACTGATGAGTGCTCTTGCAAGTGGCATGAAGAAAACGGCAAGTCTGCTTATTGCCCGTGGTGGTCTTGATCTTACTCAAAAAAATAAAGAGGGTAGGAGTGCTTTGGATGTGGCCGTTGTTAAGGGCAATGATGATGCTGCAGTCGCCTTGATCAATGCCGGAATGGATCCCAATACTATCTTCATATCTAAATCTCCAATAGATTTAAACTTCTCTAATAAACATTCATGGTCATCATATTGGCCCTCGAAATCTAATCCATTGTCAAAGAGAGGCGAAAGTGACACAAGCCTACCAATTTTAAGTTTAGCAGTTAAGCGAGGTATGGATAAGACTGTGAGTGCGTTGCTATCACGAAAAGATTTAAATCTTGGACTGCAAGATAACGAAGGCAAGACGGCCCTCCATTATGCCATCGAAAATCGACAGGATGATATTGCAGTCGCTTTGATTAATGCTGGAGTCAATCCCAATACGATCGTTCATCTTGGTAGTCAGAGTGAATCATCTTCTTCTTGGAATACTCCTTGTGATACTTCTTTTCAGGATTCTAAGCATCCTGACTTTATGTGGAAGCCAGCTCTCTCTAAGTTAGATTCTTTAACTCCAGCTAAGAAGTTTGACATGCGTATGGAGAGATCTTTGCCTTCCCATGATAATGATCTTCCTGTTTTAAGTTTCGCCATTAAAAGAAGCATGGACAAAGTCGTGAATGCTTTATTATCACGTCAAGGCCTTGGTCTCGATCTTGAATTAAAAGACAGCAAGGGCCATACAGCTCTCCATTATGCAATTAAAGGTGAGCAAGATGATCTTGCAGTGGCCTTGATTAATGCTGGAGCAAAATATGATACTTTATCACTCATGAGTGCTCTTTCCAAGGGAATGAATAAAACGGTCAAGCTACTTCTCTCGCAGGGGAAGTTTGGTGGACTGAACCTCCAGCAAAAAGATAAAAAGAACAAAAACGCACTTGAAGTTGCACTTGCATTTGCTTCACCGACTAGTGACAATGAAGATGCCGCCGTCGCCTTGATTAATGCCGGAATCGACCCTAATACGGTCGTTCATACTGATAATCACAGTTACGAAACACGATCAACTAAAAGCGATAATTCTGTGAAGTTTAATCAATTCGATGTAAAAAAATTGCTAGAGTTTACGGGGTATACCGATCCTTCGTCTTCTGCGCCTTGGGAAGGACGTTGCTCTATACCTTCTTCTTTTGTTGAGAAGTATGGCCCTGACTTTGGGTGGAAGCCAGGTCGGGCCCAAAGCGGTAATGATGGTGATCTTCCAGCATTAAGTTTTGCCATAAAAAGAAAAATGAGCAAAGTCGTGAATGCTTTACTATCACGTCAAGATCTAGATCTTGAGTTAAAAGATAGTAAGGGCAAGACAGCTCTTTACTATGCCATCGAGAGCAAACAAGAGGATGTTGTTGCGGCCTTAATCAATGCTGGTGCAAATACTTCCTCTGTTCGGGATCAACAATTACAAGAGATTGCTACCCAAACGAATATAGAAAAAGCTAGTAAGGCCTTATTCGAAAGGCATCTCTGGTAAGCGACAATAGGCAGAGGAGGTCTTTTGTATCGTTGATTTTTACCCGATTAAGCCTTATAATCAGGTCATGAAATGACCCGATTAATGAATGCAATCAGGTCATCTTAGGTTCTTCTAAGAAAATTCAACGGAGCAAAAACAATGCCTCAATACTTATGGCAACATCCCTCTTGGCCACATTTTAAATGGAGCAAGGATGCCCTTTTCAAGCTACTTGGAGAGGCTAAAAAATCTCAAGCTTTTATTCTGGCCCAGGGCAACTTATTAGATGCCAATGATGAGATGGAATTCTTCACAGAAGAGGCCTATACCACCTCGGCGATAGAGGGTGAATTCTTGGATAAAGATGCGATTAGATCATCTGTTGCTAAGAGATTAGGGCTTGAAACTGCAGGAATGCCTCCGATCAAAAGAAAGAGTGATGGAGTGGTAGAGGTTCTTGTCGATGCTACAACTAATTATCGGAGTGCATTGACTCATGAACGACTCTGTTCATGGCATGCGGCCCTCTTTCCAACCTCTTATTCTGGAATGAATAAGATTTTAGTGGGGGAATATCGTACCAGCGATGAACCCATGCGAGTTATTTCTGGGAGGATAGGAAAAGAAAGAATCCATTATGAAGCACCTTCCTCTGCTCGTGTACAACGCGAAATGAGTGACTTCCTAGAGTGGTGGAATACCCCAGCGGCCGAATCTGATGGGATTATTAGGGCCGCGACAGCTCACCTTTGGTTTGTTAGCATCCATCCCTTTGATGATGGCAATGGACGGATTGCGAGGGCCATCACTGATATGGCCTTGGCACAAGATGAAAAGACAAGTAAGAGGTTGTATAGTCTTTCCTTTCAAATTTTACAAGATAAGAAAAATTATTACGATATTTTAGAAAAAACTCAAAAAGGAGATGGTGATATTACCGAATGGATTGTTTGGTTTATTTCCATGTTTATCCAGAGTATTGAGAATTCAAAAAGCGTCATTGAAAAAAGTGTTTTCATGGCCAAGTTTTATAAAAATTTTGCAGATAAAAGTTTTAATGAACGCCAATGGAAAGTTATAAAAAAATTATTAGAGCATTTGCCGGAAGATTTCACAGGGGGTTTAACCAATAAAAAATATGTGAACATGACAGGCACCAGTAGTGAATCCGCTAAAAGAGATTTAAAAGATTTAGTCGAGCATGGTGTCCTTCTTAAAAATGAAAATAAAGGGCGCTCAACTAGCTATCGATTGAATAGAAATTTTAGAAAAAGCGAATAATTGGTTGTTTAATAGAATGGGAAAATTTGGTGCGCTCAAGTATTAGCGATTTAATAATGACCTAAAATAATAGTCAGATATTAAATTACACTGTTTTCGAGTATTTGCTGGAAAAAAAATCACTTGCATTTATTCCTATCAGCAGGTCTTAAGCCAAGTGTGCTATAAATTTTTGAAGAAAACCATATCAATAAAGGTAAGTTTGATCGCTTCTAAGACTCGGCCATCTTTGATGGTTTGGTCGATGGCGGTCTCTTTGAAGTCGGGGTGGTTGGTGTAGATGCGTTCCCAGATGGACCTGGGGTCTTGTTTGAAGAGGTTTACTTGGATGGTGATGCCAAAGATGATGAGCACGAGGGCCAGGAGCTTTACTGTTTTTGCACGCAGGAGTGCTATCGGAAAAATCATAAAGGCCAAGATGGGAAGCCAAAAGCGTTGGCCCATATCTCCGCCACTCCACCAGGCCCACCACTTCGACATGAGGATAACGTAGGCGGCAATGAGGTAGAGGGAGAAGAAGAAGAGAGGACGATGCCGTTTAAAGAGTGCCCAGAGAGCGGGGATGCTTAAGATGACCAGAGGAGAAAAGAAGATAAAACTTTTTCCAGGCCAAAAGAGAGAGCCTAAAAATCCAATGAGAAAAGGGGAATCGAAGTGCTCTCCGGCATAAGGGTTTCCCCACCAAAAACCCATCTTCTTGCGTAAGATAATAAAGTGAAGAGCGATGGAAAGCATCACGGGAAGATAAAAGTAGAGGGCGCTTTTAAGGAGTGGATGGATTTTACTTTTGATAAGCGTGAGTGTAGGGAAGCGGCCTTGCGAGTAAGTGAGGAGCAGGTAGAGGGCAAAGGCGGGGGCGGTGATAAAGGCAAAGGAGCGCGAAAGCCCGGCGATGCCTAGGACGACGCCGGCCCAGCAGAGAGTCTTATATCGGATATTGTCGTCTCGAAGTGCTAGGTAGAAGAGGTAAAAGGAGATGAAGAGGAGGCTTGCTTCGATGCTGTTGCCAGGCCAGCCGTAAGAGTAGTAGGTGGCAAGAGTGGAAAAGGTGTATCCAAAGATGATCAAGAGGTTGAACCATTTTTGGTGCGGTTGCGGATTTAAATCGCTAAGCAGTCGCCATCCACACCAGCTGGCAAGGAGAAAGAAGAGGATGCTGGTTAATTGCATCATGGTAAAATCTTCGATCCCTTTGTTAAGGTGTAAATTTTTGAAGATCTTCATGTTGACGGCGGTTAAAAAGGGAAGGCCTATGCCGTATTTAGAGTAGATGTGGCCGTGAGTTCCTTGTTTGTGACGAGTGGGTGGAAGGTACTGCTTGTAGTAGTCAAGGTAGATGGTTTTAAGGTGGGCCAGAGAAAGCGATTGCACATGCAACTCGAAAGTGTCGCCGGAATCGATGCGGTTCGGGATGACTTTTGATAAACTGTAATAGGCAAAGAGAAGAAAAATGATGGTGAAAATTTTTAAGTAGATTTTTGGTTTGGCCACTTCTATTGAATCTTTGTTGGAGTGAAAATGGAGGAGACGATCAGATTTGAACTGATGAATCACGGTTTTGCAAACCGCTCCCTTAGGCCGCTCGGGCACGTCTCCTCAAGCAAACTCACATAATGAAAGATCGAATATTGAGCAAAAAATGTCAATGATAATATTATCGATAATTGCAATCTTATGTTTTTAAGCTTCTCGGATAACGTATTTATCTCTGCCCTCATCCACCATCTCTTTGAGATCTTTACCAACTTTAAAGAAGGGAACTTTTTTGGGCGTAACATTGACAATTTTTCCTGTCTTGGGATTTCTCCCTTCGTAGGCGCGGTAGTTGCGATTGGCGAATGATCCAAATCCTCTGATCTCGATGCGATCATCCTCGTAGAGTGAGCGAATCATGGTGGCAAAACAGATGTTAACTAACTGTTCGGCCTGCTTGTGAGGCAGATTTGTTGCGTGTTCGACAGCATTGATTAAATCGGCCTTTGTCATAATAAACTCTCCCTCCAGAGTAAGTGTCGCTAAAGCTTGCTTTATATTTATAGCTTAACATTTAACCAAAAAAAAAGTGCGAAATTTCTTTGTGGGTAATAAAGAAATAAAGTTGAGTAAAGGATTTTTATAAAATGCCGAAAGAGGAGAAGGTGCTACTAAACCAGGGAGGAAGTATGGGGCATTGGGATCGAAAAAGCGTAGCATTACTACTTCTGTTGTTTATGCCGCTTATGCTGACGGCGTGTTTGAATAACGATGAGAGGTTAAAGGCACGACCATCGTCGAAGTTTAGTAGTGGAAGCGAGGGGGATGAGTTGCCAGGGACACCCACTGCTGATGCGACAGGAACGCCTGATGCGATGGTGCGCCCTTCGGATGCGATCTATGTTGATAAAGGTTTTTGCTCTTGCCTCAAAGGGAAAGCTGATATCATCAATAATTGCAACAATTACTGTGCAGGAAAAAATGTGGATGCACCTACACTCTATGGCCAGGTGACACTCTCGCCAGAGGTGGAGCTTAATTTTGGAAGCTTGGCCGCCTGGTGTACGCAGGAGATCTCCACAGAGAAGATCAATCCCTCTTGTAAATTAGAGGCGTACGATGGGTTTGAGACTAAATATTTGGAGCTAACGATTCCTCCCGGGAGCAACTCCTTTACCGCCAATATCAATGTGCTGGATAAGTATAAGACCTATGTTTTAGCAATTGTAGAGAGTGGCTCGGGCTCGAATGCGCGCACACAAAGTTTTCAAGTAAGACGGGTCGATCCCGAGGATGCGACTGCCAGTGAGGGGCCTTTATGGATTTCGCCGGTGCATATGTACTCTTGTATCTATCGTGCAAGTACCGTGGATCAGACAGTGGGGAGAGTGATTGATGGGGCCTATAGGGATTACTATTTTTATCCCGATCACACCCTTCCTCCCGCCATGCCTTGGGGACAAACGACTGTCTATTGCCAGAATATCACTCGCTATGGAGAGGAGGATCGCATCGAGTATCCGCGCATGGAGCTTATTGAGAATATTCTTAATGTTTGGAGCGAGAAGGATTTGCGTTTTTACGATATCGATCAAGATAAAAAATTGGATATCAACAAATACATCGAGACTCGTTTGTTCAAAGAGTATGATTTGACTGCCGATATTAAGATTTTTGCAGAGTTGCCGTGGCCAAATGCTCCTACAGTCACTGCGAGTAGCAATGGAACTCCCGCCTCCGGTGGTTCTAGTAGTAATCCAACGGTGCCTCGGTTGGGGTTCTACATGACTCCTTGGATTAACCCGACTACTAAGCGAGGATATTGTCCCACGCAAAGCGATTATAATTCACCTATCTCCAATCCTGTGTTCAAAGTTTTACGAGAGGTGGTGGGGGTGGATACGGAGGCGTTTTATTATGGCGTTCACGCTTCTGAGCAACTGATGGATCGTGCAGGCAATCGCTACTCTACGCCTGAAGTGCGTATGCTGATTCGCGAGTCGCTGCTCAAGCAGATTTGGTTTTATCTCGATAATGGAAGACCGACAGAACCCGATAGTAATGCCGTCGAGACGAAGACGATCATGTACCATTGGCCTCCCGATGTGAATTCACCCTATGTGAGAACTTCGTCGCAAAAGTTGTTTACGATTACCGATGGACAGTCGAATGCTTCAGGAAGTATGAGAACATCGGTCTCGCCGACCGATAAGCGGATTGGATGTATACCTTCTCTGGGACAATAGTTACGAACGCTCGATCTCTACTTCGCTCTCGATGGCCTTGGCAGAAGTGGAGGCAACTGGGGCGGTGGCAGAGAGCGGAAGTTTTTTTCCGGTGAGGTTGTACTTTTCACAAACGATGGTGATTGATGCTGCAATATAGATGGTGGAGTAGGTTCCAACTACGATACCAATACTGATCGCAAGGAAGAAGTCTCGGATCGATTCGCCTCCCCAGATATACATTGCAAGAGCTGATAAGAGGGTTGCACTGGCCGTGAGGATGGTTCTTGAGAGCGTCTCATTAACTGCAGTGTTGAGCAAAGAGACCATCGGAACCCCAGGGTTTTTCTCTTCGTGTTCGCGAACGCGATCGTAGACAACCACGGTGTCGTTCACGGAGTAACCAATGATGGTAAGTAGTGCGGCCACTGTTTGCAGCGAGAACTCAAAACCAAAGAGGGCCCAGATGCCTGCGACCAGAGCAGAGTCGTGAATAAGAGCGAGCACTGCCCCAGGGGCGTATTTAAAATCGAAGCGAAGGCCAACGTAGATCATGATGGCGATGAAGGAGTAGAGAATGGCCTTGACTGCAGCAATTCTTAACTCCTCTCCGGCCTTTGGTCCAACGATATCAGTCTTTCTAATCTCCATGCCACTATCTGCAAAACGCTTTTGTAGCGAGCTGGAGATTTGCTGAGTGACTGCATTTAAGTTGGACTCTTGGGCCAAAACTTTAATTAAGAACTCATTATCTTCGGGGGAGCCAATCGATTGCACACTGGCGCTGGAAAATCCACCATCAGCAAGGGCATTACGAAGATCTTCAAGTTTAATGGTGGTTTTAAACTTGGTCTGAATTTCAGCGCCTCCACGAAAGTCCACACCGTAGTTTAGCCCCTTAAAGAAGATAAGGCCAAAGGAGGTGAGGACGAGCACCGTTGAAATGATGGTGAAGACATTAAAATATTTGGCAAAATTTATGTTTACGTTGTGTTTAATAATCTCAATCATGATTCTATTCTCCTAAATCAGTTAAATCCTTGTCGTGCTTTGTTGTTTCATCTCTTTATTATTACCTGGACTTGCGCGCTAGATACTAAACTCTTTTCCTCTTGCGACAACCTTATAGGCATAAAGTTCAAAGAGGATATTAGCGACAAAATAGGAGCAGTAAACGGTCGAGATAATTCCAATAAGCAGTGTGAGTGCAAATCCTCGTATCGGCCCAGTTCCGAAGTGGAGGAGGCATAGACCCGCAAGGGCCGTGGTTGTGTTAGCATCGATAATGGTCCAGAAGGCGTGTTCAAACCCCGCTTGCATCGCCTTTATAGCATGCATGCCTCGGCGAAGCTCTTCACGGATACGCTCATGAATAATGATGTTTGCATCGATGGCCATACCGACTGTAAGTACGATACCGGCAATACCAGGCAAGGTAAGGGTGGCATCGAAACAGACAAGTGCTGCTAAAAGAAAGAGTACGTTTAAGAGGAGCGTGATCACAGCAATGAGACCAGAGATCTTGTAATAGATGACAGCAAAACCAAACACGGCCGCGCAGGCGATGGTGCCTGCAATTTTCGCATCGTGAATGGAGTCTTGTCCTAAACTTGGTCCCACAATTCGTTGCTCTTCGAAGTCGAGGGCCACAGGAAGTGCTCCTGCGCGGAGGACGAGAGCAATATCTTTGGCCTCGTTAAGTGTCTCGTTGAAGTTGCCTTGACCAAGAGTGATTTGGGCACGACCACCGCCGATGCGATCGTTGATATGAGGAGCGGTGTAGACGTTGCCGTCAAGAATGACTGCCAGGCGCTTTCCTTTATTGGCCCCGGTGAGATCTTCAAAGCGTTTTGCCGCTTCTGACTTAAGGGTCATGGAGACGTAGGGTTGATTTTTTTGTTGGTCGATATTCACATTGGCATCCTCGAGGTCATCACCACTGATCGATGCAATCTTCTCGACAATATAAGGGGTTTTGTTTTCAAGTTCATTGGTTAGGCGATTGACTTTCTTTTGAAAGAGGATCTCGTACCCTTTGGGAAGTTCTGCTTTTAGAAATTCGTTCACCTTTTCATTGAAAAGGGAGAAGCGGTCGCCCTTTTTATAGACAATTCCCGATTGTTCCGCTTTTGCCACCATTCCATTCAACGTGATCTGGTTGATATCATCATTTACTAGTCGAAACTCTAGCTTGGCGGTTTTCCCAATCAGCTCTTTTGCACGTTCAATATCGCGAACACCTGGAAGCTGAATAACGATGCGATCGCTTCCTTGGGAGGTAATTTCTGGTTCGGTTACCCCAAATTCATCGATACGGTTGCGAACCACTTCGATCGATTTTGTTACCGCTTGTTCTTCGATACGAGAGCGTAGTCCTGTCGCTAGCCCGTAGCTAAGCTCACTATTTTTCTCTGCCGTCAAGCGTACCACTTCTCCAAAGTATTCACGAATGCGCTCTTTGGCCTTTGGAGTTTTTGCTGGGTCTGTAATGACAATGGAGTGTTGAGGGTCTCCTTTATCTGAGAGATTGAGATCCCCTAGTGTCGACTCAATTCCAATGTCCTTGAGGGCGTATTGGAATTTTCGTGCATAGCTGATCATCTCATCCTTGTAGACATTTTGGAAATCGATTCCAAGGATCATGTAGAGACCACCTTGCAAATCGAGACCAAGTCCGATCTTCGATTTTACTGGGAACTTTCCTTCCGGGTTAAAGTGGAGGAAGGTTGGCATAACCAACAAGATAGAGCCTATAGTAATAGCGACTAAAAGAGAAAAACGAAACCACCAACTACTTTTCATTAGAGCGTCCTTCGATAATGGATGAAAGAGTGATTAAAGCGTTTAAATTTTTTAAACTGTATTTAAAAACAATTCAGTTAAATTTTAGGAGATGATTGGCAATAAGGCCACCAAATTTCTTGGGCATTTCAAAGAGACAGGGAGTGAGCTACTTTTTGCCCTTCTCTACAACCTCTGGCTCTAATACTTTTTTTGCATGACCACCAATTTGTCCACGCAGTATTTTGATACGAACGCCATCGGCCACCTCGATCGTGGCAATTTTGTCGGTTAGTCCAATAATGGTGCCGATGATGCCGGCGCGAGTGAAAATCTCGTCACCTTTTGTGAGTGCTGCAAGCATGGCTTCCTCTTGTTGCGCCTTCTTCTTTTGTGGACGAATTAGAAGGAAATAGAAGACCAGAAAGATAACTGCAAAAGGAATCAGCGAGGTCAAAGGGGAGGGAGAAGCTGCTGCGCCCGTTTGCGCCAAGACGCTGCCGTTAAAAGCGAAGGAGGACAAGAGAAAAGTAGCAATGTCACGAATACGTGATCGTCGTGAGGAGTGTTGCAGTTGTTGTTGTTGTATTGAAGCTGAAAACCTGTGCATGTAAAAACCTCTCCATTTGGGGTGGTAATGATAACGATGAATACGATTATAACTTTCCAATCGTGTTGCTTTTATAGAATGTATTGTGAAAATCGTCAAACTGATTATAAGTCAATCGGTTATGTCGAGTAAGCTTTTGCTTGGGTGTAGTTTTGGTAAAAGAGGTCATAGAATTGGTCGAAGCGATCTTCAAGAATAGCATTGCGTGCATTTCTGGTGAGGTTTAAGTAGAAGTGCAAGTTGTGATGCGTAAGAAGTTGACCAGCAAGGTATTCTCCCGTCGTACAGAGGTGGCGAATATAGGCGCGAGTGTAGCGACGACACACTTTGCATTCGCAGTGGGGATCGAGTGGCGCTTTATCGCTTCGAAAGCTGTGGTTCTTTAAATTCATGGGCCCATAGGTCGTTAGTGCCTGGCCATTGCGTGCATTGCGAGTGGGGAGCACGCAGTCAAACATATCGATCCCGTGGCGAATAGCTTCAAGAATATCAAGTGGCTTGCCAACACCCATGAGGTAGCGAGGTTTATGAGAGGGAAGGTGGGGTAAGAGCGTTTGGCACAGATTTTCGCGCTCAAGTGCGCTCTCTCCGACGGCCAATCCTCCAATAGCGATGCCATCAACGTCGCGCTTTAGGCCATGGATGCTTTCGTTCAGCAGCTCTAGCGAGCGGAGGCGAAGATCGGTAAAGAGTCCACCTTGAAGAATGGCAAAGAAGTGTTGATGAGAGGCCAACGGGACAGAGAGGGAGCGACGCGCCCAGCGGGCGGTGAGGTGCACACTTTTTTCCATCGATTCGTAAGTAGCAGGCAGCGCCGGGCACTCGTCAAAGGCCATGACAATGTCGGCACCCAGTGCACGCTGTACCTCCATAGCACGTTCAGGAGTCAGCATGTGGTATTGTCCATCAATATGGGAGCGGAAGCGCACTCCCTCCTCGCTAATTTTACGAAGGGAGGCCAGGGAAAAGATTTGAAACCCGCCGGAGTCGGTGAGAATGGCGTTAGGCCAAGACATCATTTGGTGAAGTCCCCCTAGCTCCGCCACCAATTCTGGGCCTGGGCGCAAGAAGAGGTGATAGGTATTGGCAAGAATAATTTTTGCTTTAAGCTCATCGATGAGTGCCTCTTGCGGAACAGTTTTTACAGTGGCCCTGGTTCCAACAGGCATGAAGACCGGTGTTTCAATGGTGATTCCGCGAGCAGTGGTTATGCTGCCTGCGCGTGCACGACTACGGCCGCTTGGAGAGCTTGATGTTTTTTCAAGGGTGAAAAAAGGATGAGAGCTAGGGGGGTTAGGGGCCTGTTGCAACGGTTACTCCTAGATGAAAGATTAATTTTTTTTTTGCAAGATGAGCATGGCATCGCCGTAAGAAAAGAAACGATAGCGGTTGCGAATGGCCTCTTGGTACAAGCATAAGGTTTGTGAGCGTCCAATCAGTGCGCTTACCAGCATGAGAAGAGTTGACTTTGGCCAATGAAAATTGGTGATTAGTCCTGCAAGTGGAAACTGGATCTCTTTTCCTGGGTAGAGAAAAATATTGGTAGAGTAAAGGTGATTGGGGGTTAATGAATTTATATTGGCAGCAGTAATGGAGGCGAGAACACGCAAGGATGTTGTGCCCACTGTAATGATAGGGCGCTTTTCTTCTAACGCAGTTTGAATCTTTAGCAGGTTCTCTTGATCTATGAAAAAATCTTCCTGGTGCATCTGATGCTTGCGAATATCACCCTCTTCACGGACAGGAGCAAAGGTACCAGGCCCTACATGAAGAGTAACAAAGGCGGTGTCGATGCCGGCAGCGCTAGAGTAGAGTTCTTGGAAAATCTCTGGGGTAAAGTGGAGTCCTGCTGTCGGTGCTGCCACGGAGCCTTCCTCGCAAGCAAAGGTGGTCTGGTAGTCAAGGTAATCGTGTTTGTCAGCAACTCCATTACGAATATAGGGTGGGATGGGGAGAGTTGCATGCGCTTTAAGCAGATCGATGATTTTTTGTTGGCCATTTAATCCACTTAGGCCACTTAAGTGAACCGAAAAAGTTCCATCTGTTTCTATGGCGGTGATGGTTGCCACGATATTTCCATTGGCCAGCAGATAGCTATCGCCAAGATGCTTTTTAGCGTTGGATCTAATCAACACTTTAAAATCGCCCCGATCGTTTGCAATCATCGAGGTGAGGAGAATTTCCACCGTGCCGGAACCGCTACTGTGTAGTCGTTTGCCGATGAGGCGCGCGGGAACTACTTTGGAGCGATTGAGCACTAGCAGTGTTTGCGGCGGAAGTAGCGACGGTAAATTATAGAAGTGGTTATGGGTGATGGATTTGTCTTCGCTAATAAATGTAAGTAGGCGTGAGTGGGCCCTTTGGGGGGCGGGGCGAATAGCAATCAACTCTTGAGGGAGATCGTAGTCGTAGGAAGATAGCAATTGATCTTCGTTTTGGGTTAGTGAAATATTTTGATCAAGCATAATGGAGCGTACTCTAATCCAAAAGAGAGGGAATTAAAAGTATTTTTACGTTACGATATTATATTATCAGAGGTGAAATGAGGTGAGGGGGAGGGATTTTATGCTTGCAATGAGGAATGTCATTTTAGTGTTAATTGTTTTGTTGATTGCAAAGTATGCCTTCGCATTGGAGGAGCGCGATTCAGTAAGACTGCGTGAGGAGTTGCGATATTTGGGTTTAGAAAATGATGACGATGACGACGACGATGATGATGATGATGATGATGATGATGATAGTCAGGCCGTATTAAAACAGCGAAGTAGGAGTATCGATCATGATGAGGAGCTACCGCTTTGGAGTTTTCACAAGAAGCAGCAAGATGAACTTACAATGAGGATGTCTGCGACTAGGGTGAGGCGTGAACCGGCCATTGTTAAAAATCATAAAGGCAAAAGTGGATGGGGAAACCAACATGCAAGCGATGAGGAGCTGGAGCTTATTGATTTAAATTCGCTTGAAAAGCGGTAATGAAAAAGGCGTATTAAGGGGTGGGTGTGTACTCTGGGAGCGGGAGCGCGCAGCGAGTACCTAGGGTATGGGCGTTGGTGGTTTTAGGGTAAGAGGCCTTAAGTGCGGTGGCACCGCTGCCGCTACCTTCACTCCAGTTGCCAGAGGCGATTAGGCCTTTGTTGCTAGCATCGTCGTTGCGAATGGAGTAGCTATCATTGTGCCAGAGTCCAGAGTAGGTATTAGCATTAAAGAGGAGATCGTCTGCATGCAAAGTGGTGCCGCCTGCTCCTGTGACGGGAATGCCTAGAGGATAGGAAATATAGCTCATCAGCGACATGGGGGCCCCTCCTGAGTAGGCATTGGAGAAGGCGGCATTGATGTTGTTGAATTGCAGTCCGTTAAGTGAGGTGTTGCTGCTATCGAGTGAGGAGGTTTGTCCCATGAGGGTGGCCCCGGCGTGTGCGAGTTCATCGCTTAACCACTCGTCGACATTGCCGGACATGTCTTGCAGGCCAAATCTGGAGACACACATATCGGTCGAGGGTTCATGAGGAAATCCTGAGCCGGTACGAACAGCACGAACGATATTGTTATCGCTGCCAGGGTATTGGTTTAGTGCCTTGTCGGAGTCGCTGCTACCACCACCAAGAGTGTCGGAGTTGCAGTCGCGATTTTCATTGGCGGGAATAGCAAAATTATTGCCAGCTTCCATGGCATCCATAGAGCTGTGATCCGCGAGATTCCATAGGGCCGCCACTCGCTGCTCTTTTCGTTGGAGTAAGCGTTTGCTAATGGGAGCGCCAGCAATAGTGATGGGATCTTGGGCCTTGCAGAGGTAGGCGGCACTGTCTTGATCGATGTTGGTGATGGGGGGCAAGTGAGCGCCACTTGCGGCGAGAAAGCGCTCGGGACTTTCACCAGGAGTGGCGTTAGCGGGATTAAGGTTAAGGGCATCGGCACTAATCCACGCTTCGGCGGTGCCGGCGGGAGTGGCCACTAAGCGCAGAAAGCAGACGCCGGAAGCACGATTATAGAAGGTGTCGTACACCTCTGGAGTGGCGTCGGAGAGTGGTGAGGGATCAACCGCTGCAATACAGTCGGTGGTGGAGGCGCCGTCGGCCTCTAGGTGGGCGGCGCAGTCGGCACGCGATAGGTTGCAACCCAGCTCAAAGCGATCCACTAAGAGGTCGTGTCCAAAATCGTAAAGTCCTCCTGTGTTGCCAATGCCTGAAAAGCTACAAGCGTATTGGTTTTGTGGGTCGGAGCTTCTCCCCATAGCACTGCAGATTTCACGATTGGCGATCCAGCGGTGGACAAGCGCCATATTGTCAGGGGCCGCGGCCACGCGCACTTCGCGAATAGGGTAGTCGGAGGTGCTGATAACCCAAGGGGTAGCGGTTCCCGAAACCAGCGGGCGTACTTGGTAGAAGTGAAAACTTCCTGGGGTGACGGCAACATCGTAGTAGAAGTTGGTGGCGTTGGGAGTGGGTAAGATGGTGGCAATCGGAGTGGTGCTGGCGTCCCCACTGCTAAAACCACGATAGACGGCATAGGCATTGATAGTGGAGAGAGGGATGGGAGTAAAAGATGGCCAGGCAATCATAATACAAGGTGGTGTTTGGTCATTGCACATGCTGTAGGTCTTAGCATCGTCAGTGACTGGAGTGGCCAGCGGAGTACCGTGGGTGAAAAAAGCGTTGGTTTTGCGTCCGATGGATAAGATATCGCTCCAGCCGCCGTGGCGGGCGTTGTTGTCGATGAAAAAGGGATTGGTGGAAGCGATATAGCTTCCGTAGTTATTGGAGGCATCTGAAGTGCGTACGCAAGCGTAATAGTTTTGTCCTAGGAGAAGGGAGCTGCCGGAGAGCGAGGCGATAAGCGGAGTGGGTGTGGCCACGGCGGTGAGATCAATACAGTTGCTAGCGCAGTCGTTAGCGGTACAGACGCGAGGATGGTAGGTCACCTCGGAGAGATCATCGCTTATGCCATCCCAGGTGAAGTAGATGTTGCGGGCAAAAGGGGTACCATAAGGATCGTTAACTACCGTATCGGCAGGGGGAGTGGCATCGGGGATGGTATAGTTTAAAAACTCGATGTTATTATAGTTACCGGCGAGATCTCTAACCCCACCTGCAGCGATGGAGACGGCACAGGTGCCAGCATTGGTTGTTGGCATGACGGTGATGGAGTAGATAGGAGTGCTGTTGTTAGGGGGCGTGGAAATTGCTAAGATATGGACGTTTAATTCAGTAAGACTGCTCTCATTAATTCCAGTGACTCTCTCATTAAAGTTATAGACAAAGGTTACAGGGGTGCCACTAGCAAGGGGGATGGAGCCACCTCCGGGTGTAGAGTAGGGAGTGGCCAGTGGTGGAAGGCCATCATATTGAACAAAGTAAGAGCGTGTGCTGATGCTGACATTTCCCGCAAGATCGTTATAACCACCAGAGGGGATGGTAATACCGACCGTGGCCTCCGCTGCAACATTCACAACTGTAAGCTCAAAAAGAAACTCTGTATTTAAGTCGTTTGCGGCAAAGTTGGTAATGATTCCACCAATAGGAGTTACCTCTTCGGGAGCGACTCCTTCCACACTTTCATTGGCAATAAAAGTAAGGGGGATGATTTGTGTATTGGTAGGCAAAGAGAGCGAGGTGGTGGCCGTCTCCATCGCCGGTGGGGTGGAGTCGAGCACGATGGAGTCGGTAAGAGCAGAGCTTATAACAGAGTAGCTGCTGTCGGCGAGAAAAGCGTAGACCACTTTGGTGCCATTCGTGGCCGAGAGAAGAAAGTTTTTAGGAGAGGTGATCGCCGTACTCCAGCTGCCAGAACAATAAGAGGGGGAGGAGTCCTCCGTAAGGCAAATGGCACCACCGCCTCCACTGCTAAGGGCATTGAAGGAGATGCTTACCAGGCGCTCGTTGGTATACTCTTCACCGTTATTGATGAGCAGAGAGGAGATGCCGGTTCCCGTCACTTGCAAAGAGAAGGAGATCACGCCACCCTTCGCGCACGTGCGACTTAAAATCGCCTCTCGTAATCCCACCGTCGTGGGCGCGGCCTTAACGGTAACTTGGCAACTCCCTTTTTTGGCAACAATCATCGGAGAGATGCAGCTGTTATCGGTGATGATAAAGTCATCGGGATGACCAGTTAAGGTGAACGTTCCACAACCGCTAGCACTGCTTTCGCTAAAGTTGTAGATGGAGAAGGTGTAGCTCTTGTTGCTATTCAAGGGTATGGTGCCGTAGTTGTAGGAAGAGGTATTGGTGGTCAGTTCGAGATGTTCGTTTGCAGGAATGGAGGTGGATTTTCCCACCAATTTTGCGGTATCAATGCAAGAGACGGTGTGAAATAGAGTTGTAGCGAGTATGCAGTAAAGTAAAAAGGGAATTAAGGGAATTTGTAAGTGTTGCATGCTTATTCCTCAATCGGTGTAATAACTTGCAGGTATGGGAGTTGGTACTTTGAGCAAGCAACGAAAACCGACATCACTTCCTATATTGGCGGCCGCGGTGGGACTGACCGCACTAATCGTTGGTGTCGGTGTTGCATCGACGTTGCAGGGATAAAAATCGGCAGCAAAGCGGCCTGCCTTGTTTCCAGAGAGGTGGCTTCCTCCTGTCGCCATCGCCCCACAATGGGCGCGATCGTTAGCGTAGACGCTTTGAGAGTTCACGGAGAAGTAGTCGTTATGAAGAGCATCGGTGGTGATACCGCTGCTGGAACCAATATCGAGGAGAAAATCGTAGACGCTACTCGAGGGAAAATTGGAGGTAAAATAGGTGGTCGAGGGTAGGCCCATGGGGAAGATAAATTTTCCCGCATCGTGATCGCGATCGGCAAGGTACCAACCGTTAAGAGGAAAAATACCAGTAGCGCTATCAAAGGGACCGGTACGACCATCGAGGGCCCAATAGTAAAAGAAAGTATCGTCGACACGAAAATCTTTTTGGCCGTTAAGGGGGGTGGGTTTGATGTTAGAGGTGCCATAAAATGAGGTGACTTCTGTCCACACATTAACGTTATTGGTGGGATCGTAGTGAGAGAGTTGACAAGTTCCACCGGTGACATTGGCCCCTACCTTAGCGCTAATATCAAAATGGTAAGTGCCAACATTCACGGGAATGATGGTATTGATGTCAGGGATTAATTCGGTTAAGAAGTTTAATTCGCCGTAACCGGGATCAAAAGCAGTGGAGGTGATGGGACAGCTGGTATTGTTGTTTAAGTTAAACCATCCGGCATCGGGGTCAGTGTGCGCGTAGCACTTATCGTTTACGCGATCAAAGAAGAGGAGAGAGACAGGAGTTGCCACCACCGAGGCATCGGGGGCGTTGTCGCCTACGCAATGTTGATCGCCACGAGTGGAGTTGGCACAAGTGTAACTGTCACTGACAGAGACCTCATTTTCGACGCTAAAGCGACAAGGGTAACCGCTATACCCCGCGGGAAAGGCGGCACTGCCAGCAAAGACACCGACGCAAAGTTTAGGAGTGATACAATAGATGCGATCCTCCACCCACTCCTTAACGTTGCCGATGCTATCTTGAATCCCATAGCGAGAGAGGCAACCTGAAAGTGTGGTAAGACTGCTATTGGCGGTTTTTGCCGAACCGGTGATTAGCGAGCGAATACACTGATTTTGAGAAGGTCCTGAAAGACAAGAACTGGTTCCGGGGAGCGTATGATAGAGAGCAAAGGGAACAAAAGAGGAGTCGGTATAATCGGAGGTGAGTCCACTCGCTCCACTGGAGTTACACTTGTTGGAGGCATTAAGAGAGTTTCCGGTCTCTAATGCATCCAGAGTTTCGTCGTCATTATTATTGTTATTATCCCAAGAGGAGTAAGCGATCTGCTCTTTGCGTGAAGGTAGTTTGGGAGAGGGAATGGCAATCACATTGGCCACAGTAGTATCGTTAAAATGGTCGGTGATGTAGACTTTATTGGGTCCACGGTTTTGGCAAAGCTCGTGCGCATGGAACTGGGAGATATTGGTAAGTGGAGGCAGGTGTGCACGGTTGATGGCATTGGGGATAACTGGTGTACCAAAGAGTGGTGCCCCACTGGTGGTGGGATAGTTATCGTCACTGTTAAATTGCCTCCATTCAGTTCCCACGGAGACGAGGCATTGGCCTGAGGAGCGAGAGTAGTAGCTGTAGCGCTTTCCTGCAACTGCACTTAGAGCGATGGGAGTGGAGTTCCAGTTGACTTCTCCATAGCAGACATCACCGTTACATCCCGCTGATAACACCGCTGCTAGATCGAGGTTTGCGGCCGATTCACTAAAAGTGCCGATAGGACAACCCGCCTCGAAGCGATCGACAAAGAGGTCACTCTCCACATCGTAATAGCTCTTCTCTCCGCGAGTGCCACTGGGGATCACCTCTCCTGGACCACTGTACTCACACTTGTAATTTTTGGCGGCAGCAGGGGCACCTTCAGGCATATAGAGCGCGGGAGTGGCCTTGGGCATACTGGTACACACCTCATAGTTTGCAAGGGAGCGATGGACGAAGGACATATTTTCTGGGGGCACGATCACCCGGATCTCTTCGTCGCCTTTCACCAGATTGCCATAAAGAGAGTCTACACCACGAACGGTGTAGTAGTAGATGGTGCTTGGCCGTAGCCTCCCTGGAGGAGTGTCACGTCCTTTGTCGACATAAGAGCGCACATCGGGATCGATGGGGGTGGCGTTTAAAGGAGCATTGAAGTCGTAAAAGGGGGTGCCTGCAGTTCGACGATAGATATTGTAACCAGAGAGGTGAACATTGGCACTACTGTAGCTTGATCGAGTGGGATCGACAGGAGGTTTGCTTTCAGAGGCGTTGGAGTAGTAAGTGGTACTGGGAATACGCATAGTATTCCAGCTGAGCTTTACCCCTGTGCTTTCGCGAAGAGCAGTGTTGGGAGTGGGTTCGTTGGTGACTTTATTTCCCAGTGCTATGGCACTCTTCCAGAAGGGGTAGGTTGCTTGTGCAGTGATGGGATAGATAATCAGACTAAAAAAGTAGTCAGCAGTGGCGGCAGCAGGAACACCATCATCCCTCAAAGTCATGTTCATCTCGGCACGCCCATAATTTTTGGGACGGAAGTGCACTT
This sequence comes from Oligoflexia bacterium, assembly GCA_015231955.1. Taxonomy (GTDB): domain Bacteria; phylum Bdellovibrionota; class Bacteriovoracia; order Bacteriovoracales; family Bacteriovoracaceae; genus JADGAN01. Next base: position 62,554 of record JADGAN010000018.1, read on the forward strand.
CGATATTTTTATAGGCATCTTCCAGATCGCCGGGAGAGGCCTCCGCTCCTGGACAGTTGGTGCCTTGGAGCGGCCAAGTGATGCCTTCGCTAGCGCAGTCGGCGCCCACCGTGGGTTCGAGGGGATAACCGTTGCAGTAAGCGATCATTCCCGTATTAGAGCAATCGATGATGTTAGGGCCACCGTCGGTACGATACTCACGCATCGGCCGAATACTCATACTCACTTTTTCTGAGGTGACGTCGTTGCCCATGCCTTCATCAATGCGAAGATTGCTCATAATAATTCGTTGTCCGTTGTTGCCTTTGACATCGGGAAGGACTTCACCATACACCACCCAGTTGATGGCATCGCGATTGAGATAAGTGGCAAGCGAGGTGTAACAAACTTTATTAGCAGAGTCGTAGTAATATTTCCCACCAGCGCTTGGTATGTAGGTGTAGGCGTTGTGATTCTCTTCACTCCACTGGGGAGCTCGGGGGCCAATACAATTAAACGTTTCATTTTGGGCCACATTTTGACAACCGTTTTTAGAGAAGGCACAGTTGGTTTTAAAATAGTTCCAGTAGGCGGTAGGCGTGGCGGCCGGTGCCTCATAAACAGCATAGTAGCAACGGTTGGAGGTGGTATCTTGATAGATTTTATTTTTTTCAGAGGCGATAGGGGTACCCCGAACCGAAGTTGGTGCACCAGCATCGGCATAACCACTATCGTAAGGACAGTAGGGCGTGGGGACTACCGGAGTAACGATATCCCAGGTGTTGCTTTCGTTACTCTTATAACAGTCGTTGTTGACGTAATCGAAAAAATATTTTCCAGAGGCAGAGGAGATAAAAGATGGAGCACCATCGCCAACGCAGTTTAAGTAATTGGATGCTCCTCTGGCACAATGGGGGTCACCAGCATCGTTAGCATCGGTGATAGGACAAGTGGTAAGAAAGCGTTGCCAATAAGTTCCGGTGTAAACGTAATTTTGTTTTGCACGGTAATCGTAGATAATTTGTCCGCGGTAGTTGGGAGTTACTTCGATGTTGATACCATAATTTCCAAAACAGGCCTCATGATAAAATTTCGTGGAGGGGTCGTCACAATAAGAGCTGTCCTCATAGCTATTGTACTGAACTAGCGGCGCCTCGATTTTGACGGAGGGAGGGTCATTGACAGGAGTATAAGCGAGAGCAAAGGAGAATGCCATAGGAGTAGCATTTTCACCATCGTCGATGACGGCAACAGTGGCAATGGCGGTACCAGAGCGATAATCGAGAGGTACCATTTTTAGAGTGAGAGGAAAGGCGGTGGCATCGGCACTGGCGTCGCCAATGGAGACCCAAGTGCTGCCATCATTAGCGGAGGCAAGAGGAGTACCGTTTGCAAAGATGGTAATACCACTGTTAGCGATGAGTGCAGGGTTGTTGGTGGAGACGCGAATTTTGAGTGTCTGGGCATCTTCATCACTCATGCCACCCTCATCAAAAACAAAAGGCCCCACTGTCGCCTCCACCCCTTCTATCACGCCTTGGGTATCTGGGGTGTTGTAGGCGACAGGTAGATTGTTGTAAGGGGTAACGAGAATAGAGACGGGAGTAATGGGAGAGGATCCCCACTGATCATCAAAGCTATCTTGAAAAGAGTAGAGAAAATTCCACTTGTATCCACTAACTGCACTATTGGAATAAGCAATAGGAGTGGCGTTATTTACTAAGGTTAATTCGCAATGGCCAATTTTGCTACTGGCATCGATAGGAGCGGAGCAATCACAACCAGCAAAGGTAAAACCACTGGCGGCGGCAATTTGGCAATTATTTGCTTTCATCCCCTCCGCTTCAGAGTAGTAGAGAGTATATTTTAATTGGGTAAAACCTTCGGTGGGCACGGCCATTGGTGTGGCCCCTAAAGGGGTAGGAAGATTGTTTACAAATTCCAAAGCATAAAAGTTGGGATCAGAGTATTCGGACCAATCGTTTTTTGATTTTACTCTATAGGTGAAATACTCAATGACAGTTGGAATGGCGATAGGATCAGGAGGATTGATTTCAGGACGACCACTGATAGTCACCGTGCAAAGGCCACTGCTGCTATTGCAACTACAGCTGCTACTTTCAAAGGCATTATTGGTGGTAGTACCAGCATTAGGGGTGCGACTTTGTCCCATGACAATTTCACAGGCAGAGGCCTTTTCATCATCGCTTTCTTGATAGTACAGACGAAAAGTCGCACTATCATTTTCTTTAAAGGTTGAGGAGAGCGAAGGACCATAGGGAGCAGCGGTGCCTGTAATCGGGGCATCGTTAACGGGCGTGATCTCCACTTTCACAATGGTGGGGTCAGAACTACCATCTTTATCGGTGACGGTGTAAAGAAATTGTCCTATGCCCGAAAGGTTGCTTCCAGGAACTAAAATAAAAGAGCAGTAACCACCATAGCAACTGCAAGCACCATTGGCGGCAACCAAAAAGGAGGGCGCAAAACCACTTACGTTACAAAGAGTTGCATAGTCGCTATCACTATCGGCATAAGTGAGTTCTACAATTTTGGGTGTGTCTTCATCTACGGTTACGGCGGTTAAAGTGTTTTTAGGAGGTGAAGGAAGATCGCCACGCTTTTGGCAAGATCTAGTTTTACTATCAAAATAGTAGTCGTTGCCACAGGAGCCTTTCATCATTTTTTGTTGTTGTGTCGGGATACAAGAGGAGTAAAGAATAGCGAGCAAGGAGAGCACTGTAAACTGAAGAAAAATCATACACTTTTCCTGATAAGGGTTATCCCTATATATTCATTATAATGCTAAAAAAGCATAAAGTGCGAGAGGGGAGTGGATGTGCATCTATTATCTATGGCTTATGATTTTGTAGATCACGTTTAGAAAGCGAAATGTCCGAGTATTTGACGAAGGCAATTTTTTTTTGAGTAATTACCGGGATTACACGATCAGGCGGTCTGTAAGATGTTAGAGAGGTGTGTGTCTCTTTGGTAATGGGAATGATACTGCCACGGCGAATGTAACCAATCGCTACTTGGCACTGAGGATCGGCATAGACGATGGCCTTTTGTGAAATCACCACCGCCTCTTCGAAGTCAGTAGCGAGAGAAGTAATCGGATATACGATTAGCAAGTATAAGCATAGGCATAAGCATAAGCACCAGCATATTTTTTTCATAGTGAAGTTTCGACAAAAAAGAGAACAAAGTTAAGTTGATAGATAGAAATAAATTTAATACGCTTTTTTATATGTCAAATTTGATTTTTATTTTCTTTTCATGCTTGATGTTTTTACTTGGATGTATCAAGGTGCCGAGTGATCCGCAATCTGCTCGGACAAGGTTCACCTCTAATGTTCATAACTCCTCTTCACTCGCAATTAATTCTGCAACTCCCATAGCGTATAATCTTTATTACAATGGGGATCAGGGTGTTGAATACACGATTAATCTATCTTATAGCGATCCACTCGGACGTTCACCTGGTGGTTGCCTCATTAGTGATTTAAACAATATTACAGTTGTAAGGAATTGCCTTTGCACTGGTAGTGGATGTTTAGTTGCCATTACTACTGATAACGATTTTGTGGGAGAGGCCTCTTTCTCCTATGAGCTGCTCTCTGCAAGCACTGGAGCAGTTTACTCCAACAAGGCCACAGTCACTATTGTCGTTGCAGAGGTGGATGATACTCCTACAGCAGACGGAACGGTAATTCCTGTAGGCATGCTAGAGGATGTGGCAACAGAAATCATCTTAAGTTATCGCGATCAAAATGGTGATAAGGCGGTGGGGTGCAAGGCCTACTATAGTGAAGAGTTGCGCGAGATCAAAGGGTGTAGTTGCAGTAGCAGTACTGGCCTTTGTAGTGTCACCATGATCAATAGTACGCCCAACTACAATGGACTAGCAGCACTCACCTACCAAGTAAGAACTAACACCCTCATTGCTGCTCCAACGGGAGTAATTACCATCTACATCACTCCAGTAGATGATCCACCCATGGCGTTTACTTATGCCACTCCTTCTGCACTGATAGAGAGTGAAACTCCGGTAGCAATTGTACTACTCTCCGCTGACGTGGATAGCTCTCCAGTTCCCGTGTGTACCGTTACGGAGATTGTTGGTGCGACTCCTTCAAGTGATTGTTACTGCACGCCTACTGATGGCAACTCCTCTTGTAAAATGAATTTTTCCCTTGCCGAGGCCTCCTCCAATTTAAGTTATCTTTACCGACTGGTCGATACTACACCCTCAACTCCAAATTTTTCTCACTATCAAGCGATCTCTATTCCTATTACCAACACGCTTGATCTTTGGGCCAAGATCGTGCCTACTCCCGATAGCTTCAAGGGAACGCCTGCTCCTCGCTCCAATTTAAGTGTCGCTTGTACCACCAATGCCCGCGGTGAGGAGATGTTGTGGTTTTATGGCGGTGATTACTCTGGGAATGGAGGAAATATTTTAGCAAACGACCTCTGGTCGTGGAGTGCTTCCAGCAAAAAATTTGCCTTAAGCAAAGGCACACCCAATTCGGGTACTCCAGTGGTGGGGATAGCGAGCATTCCCGGATCGCGCAGTGGAGCGGCGATTGCAAGCGTGGGTGAAAATTTTTATATCTATGGAGGATACGGGTACGATTTTCTAGGCGATAGCATGAAGTATTTAAACGACTTGTGGAAGTACCAAGAGAGCAGTGGAGAGTGGAGTAGAGTTGCGGGCGAGCTGGTCTCGGGAGGCCTTGCCATCTATGATACGGAAAATAGTTTTTCCAGTGCGGCCCGTCCCGGCAGTCGTAGTTATGCATCTATGGGCAGTAAGGGTGATGGCAGCGGACTTTGGCTCTATGGTGGTTATGGGTATGCAGGAACTCCTCCCGCAGGGAGTGCGAGTGGCACTCTTGCTGATTTATGGTTGTATCGTACCAGCGATAACATGTGGGCCTACGTGCACGGTTCAAAAACCATCAACAACGGTGGCAGCTGCATCGGAATTAGTGCGGCCACGCGAGGTACTCCTAGTAGTAGTATTTATCCTGGTGCCCGTTATAACGCTTCCGTGGCCGTCGAACCGACCAGCAATGCGCTTTGGATGTTTGGAGGAAATGGATACGGTTGCAGTGATGCAGGCCCTGGGCGTTTTAACGACCTTTGGCGTTTTCATCCCGATGCCAGTAGTAGTGCGGCCGGGATCTGGTCGTATGAGAGTGGAACTCCCAATGCTAGTGATGTGGAGGGAGTGTATGGTACACGCTCCATCCCCTCCACCACCAACATTCCCGCTGCTCGCTATGGACACTCCATGTGGGGAGCGATCGACGCTGTAAGCGGCGATTATAGTCTTTATGTGTTTGGAGGATACGGAAGTGCAGGCGGGGTTTCAGGGTATTTGAACGATCTTTGGCGCTATAACACGCGCACGCGCGAGTGGACTTGGCTTGCTGGTAGTAGCAGCGTGGATAGCGCTGAGAGCAGCACCGGAAGTGGCATCTTTAGCAGTAGTAATACTCCTAGAGGAAAAGCGTTTGGTGGATTTTGTTCGGGCAGCAGCAAAGGAAAATTTTGGATTTTCGGTGGCAGTGGTGTTGGTGGCATCGGCACCAACAACGAGCTATGGAAGTTTGATTAATGACGATGAGTGGAGAAGCATGAGGCGCACCTTTTTGTTTGTGATCGCGATTATTGTTGTTAGTGGCTGCGTGGACACCAGTGATAAGGCGAAGAAACCCACCTTTCCTCCTTCGAGCAAGGAGATCAGCACCTCCATTACCAATCCTACCTCTGGAGGCAGTTCCGCTACGGTAAGTTCGATCATTCCTCCCACCACCTACGATAGTACTGCCAGCATGCTAGAGGATTCACTCACCACCATCACACTTAGCTACAACCATCCAAACTCCGAGCTTGCAACTTCCTGCCGAGCGGGAAAGGGGCAAAAGCTCTCCATCATCACTGCTTGCAGCTGCTTTTATGGAGTGTGCAGTGTGGAGGTGTTATCCCAAAAGGATTATTTTGGAAGCGCCTCCTTAGAGTATACCGTTACTGGTGCCAGCGGATACTCTTCCAATGAGTCCACTGTAGCGGTTACCGTCTATGCTGTTGACGATGCTCCAGAGGCGGAGGATCTCTCTACACAAAGGTTGATTGTGGGCACACCGGCCTCGATTGCACTCCCTTACTATGACATTGAAGATGATATTGCTGATAGTTGCACCATCACCTCCCTCGATAAAATTACCATCAGCACTCCTTGTGCGTGTTCGCCCTTAAGTTGTTCGGTGGGGGTAATCGGCAGTGAGGGCGCTACTGGTGATGGTGCTCTTGCTTATACGGTTACTGCTGCTGGTGCCATTTCCAATGAGGGGCGTGTGCCTTTACTCATTTTGCCTGCAGGACAGGGAAGTGATCGTCCTCCAGTGGTGAATAATATGCAGATTACGGGAGTGAGCGAAGATGTGCCCTCAACAGTTTATCTTAAATATTACGATCCCGATGGTGATCTGGCGCTTGGATATTTGGTGACTCCTGCGAGCACTCTTTATGTTACTCCTGCCGCTTGCAGTGGTGGCGTTTGTTCACTGGATATTGTCAACAGCACTCCTAACTATAATGGCAGCAGTCACTTTAGCTTTAACATTGCTACACAGTCGCTGTTAGCAACACCAGCAGCAGTGGCCACCGTTATCTTTAATGCTGTTGACGATGCTCCTATCACCTACCCCTTTGCAGTTACTCCACAAGCAAATCCCGGGGATATTGTGACCGTATTACTCTCTCCCAACATTGCACCGACCGCCTACAGTGATCTTGAAGGCGATAAGGCCACTACCTGTTATGTTTATAACCTTGCAAGTATCACCTCCGTCGCCACTCCTTGTGTTTGCAATAGTGGCAGTGGTGAGTGTAGTGCCGGAGTAAGAGTGAATAATGATCCCACTCCGCCCGTCTCCTTTATGTTTAAAGTGGTAACTGGCAGTGGACAAATCTCTAACTCCTCGCTAGTCACACTCAATGTGGCATTACTGGATGATCCCCCTGTTGCTTACAATTTTAGCACCACCATTAATGAAGATGCACTCTCTGTAGTAAAACTCTCCTACAGCGACCCCGACGGGGTGGCCACCGCTTGTTATGTCACTCCTTCAGATGGGCTGTTTGCCTCTCCTTGCGCCTGCACGCCTGCGACCACTCACTATAACAACTGTTATGTCCCGGTGATCAGCTCCACCGCCAATAGTACATCTACACAATCTTTGCATTTTTACATGCTCTCAGGAACTGCCACTGCCGATGCTTATGCCACGGTTGCCATAAGTGGGGTCGATGATCGTCCCATCGTGACTGGAACGGTTGCCCCTATTACGCTTTTGGAAGATGTTGCTACCACCATCACTATCGCCAAGGATGTAGGGTACACTGATATCGATGGTGATCGTGCTAACCTTTGCCGTATTAGTAATATGGTGAATGTGAGCAAGGTGAGTGATTGTATCTGCAACTCTCTTGGCAATTGTAACGTAACCTTCATCACCTCTCCAGAGCATACCGTAGGAACTGCAATCTTTTCTTATAACGTAAGCACCTCGATAAGTAGTGTGTGGGCCACGCCAACCCAGGCGGTGCTCTTTATTACTCCGATAGCAGATCCGCTGCAACCGTTAAGTTTTAGGGCCTCTCCCGTGTATGAGGATGCGCACTCCAGCCCTATCGCTATCAATAAGGATGTTCATTACATAAGTCCCGAGGGGATTAAGGCGATTTCTTGCCAGGCCCATAGCTTTGTGCATTCGGCGATTGCAACTCCTTGTTCTTGTAATGGTGCCGGGAATTGCTCCTTCTCTTTTTGGGCCACCGCTGCCCCCACCGCTGCCAGCAAAGGGCAGATCTCCTATACGCTGACCGATGCGAGTCTTGTGGTCTCTTCACCGGCGACGATCGCCTTTTCCATCATAGGTCTAAACGATGCCCCGGTCGCACTAGGAACAGTTGCACCGTATACGATTCAGGAGAATCAAATTTCGACTTTCAAAATTTACTATCGCGATGAAGATAGCTCTGCTGCCAGCAGTTGTGCGGTTACTCCCAGTGCAGAGCTTGCTGTGGCCGATTCTTGTAGCTGCTCTTCACAGGGCAGTTACTGCGAGGTGGACTTGATTACTACTACTCCTAATGCTTACGGAACTGCAATTTTTTCTTATGCGGTAAAGGATGATGTGCTATGGTCGGTGCCTACTGGCAATGTTCCTCTCTATATCACTCCGATTGATAATGCTCCTACTGCCTATCCTTATGTGACCCCTTCAGTAATTTATGAAGATGCTACGCCAACACCATTTGTGCTTTTGTGGACCGATCCCGATAGCTCTCCTCCCGCCCTTTGTAGTGTCAGCAATATTGTGAATGCAACTCCGAGTGGAGCTTGTGGTTGTACCCCTGCCGATGGTGCTAATGCTTGTAGGATTAAACTGCATTTTGGAGAGAACTTTTCGGGGAATGCAAGTTTTGATTATGTGGTGGTGGATACCACCGCCAATCCCGATAAAACTTCTGCGCTCACAAGTGTATCCATTAAAGTTGTCGACACCTTCGATCGCTGGATTCCCAAGACTGGCAATGTAGATGTTTCACTGCCTTTCCCTGATGATGTTCCTAGTGGTCGCTACCTTGCGGGCATGGCCTGCAGTGGGAGTGGCAGTAGTACCAAGGTTAAAATTTTTGGTGGACTAAACAGTGTTGCCGGCGTCTTAGCAGACGATTGGGTTTACTCTTTTAGCACTAAAACTTGGGATCATGTGATGGGGACACCTAATGTTGCAAAAACTTCAACCTTGCCACCGACACCAGACATCTGTGTGCAACCCAATGCTCGCTATGGACACTCCATGCACACTGATCGTAATGGACACTACTGGATGTTTGGCGGCCAAGGTTACTACTATGGAGATGGCCAATTTAACTATATGAATGAAGTGTGGAAGTACGATAAGTACAGCGCCTGCTGGAAATGGATGAGAGGGGATACCACTCCCGCTCCCTATGGAACCTACCCTGCGTTGACCAGTTACTCCGCTGTATCGATGCCGGGAGGACGCGCTTATTCCAGCATGGCCCTCGATAGCAATGGGCGCTTTTGGGTCTTTGGGGGGAGTGGTTACAGTGCTACACCGGCAACCAGTGCGGCCCATTTGAACGATCTTTGGAGTTACGATCCCAACCAATGGACCTACGGTGTCTGGCGCTGGCATGGCGGCTCTCGTGCGGGCGATGTAACCGGCATGTGTACTCCCAATGCCGCCGCAACTCCTGATAGCAATTTTTATCCTGGAGGTCGGAGGGCCCATGGCATGGTAATCGAGCCCACCAGCAATGCTGTTTGGGTCTTTGGTGGTGAAGGCCTTGATTGTAGTGGCACTGCCACCCCAGAGAATATGTTAAACGATGTGTGGAGGTATTTGCCAAATAGTACACCGACTGCCAGCACTTGGGCCTGGTTTGCGACTACACCGAATGTCTCCAATCTTGCCGGTGTCTATGGCACCCCTGGCACTCCAGGGACTGGATACCCGGGAGCGCGCTATGGAATGGGCATGTGGGGCAGCTTCGATGGAAAGAGCGGTGTCTACTACCTCTACATTCATGGAGGGTATGGTAAGGATTCGGCGGGAAATGTGGGTTACCTTAGCGACCATTGGCGCTTTAATACACTAACTCGAGAGTGGACGTGGATTGGTGGAAACTATTTACGAAACTTGGTGGGTAGTCAGGCCACCCCGGAGGCCTCATGGAATGCCCATATCCCTGGAGCGCGAATGTTTCACGGCTCATGTAGTGATGAGCTTTACAAAAAGCTCATCTTTGGCGGTTTCGGGTACGGTACGCCTGGTTCGGGCATTGGTAATCTTAATGAGATATGGGTGTTGGAGTAGGCAGATGCAAGCAAGAAAGTTATCACTCTTAGTGGTGATGGTAGTGGTTGTGATGGTAATGGTTGCGGCCATGACAAGTGTCCATGCCTATACCCTAACCACGGTGCTGGGAGTATCACGTGATGAGAAAAGCTTTTACGTAAAATTGGGACAAAACCAAGGGATTGAAGAGGAGGGCATCGAGGCCACCTTTACCAATGATAATGTGAGTGTAGTGGCACGTGCAATGAAAGTTTCGGAAAACTATTCGCAGTGGCGCCTCTTGGAACCGAGTGCAAAGTTTCCTTTTAAGAAGGATCAGATGATCATTTTCAACTTTGCACTGGAGAAGGTGTGGATGTTTGATCCCGAAAACTATTCTGCTTATGTGGCAGGCCTAGAGGCGGTAGAGGCGCAAAGGCGTGCGCAGGAGCTTAGTGGGCTTCGTGAAACTTATCGCCACATGGCCTCTGTGCGTAGCTTTTGGGAGCGCGATATCTCAACCTCCATCTCTGAGGCGAAGTCGCAAGAGATCACTTCGCGCGAGGGCACCGACTTAGAGCTGCTCTACCACCGCTCCCTTGGCGGCGGTTTTTATCTCGGTCCCGGCTTTCGCTATCAAACGGTGATCACCCGTTCAGCGGCGATTGATGTACCTTCAACAAGATATTTTTTGTTGCTCTCTTTTAAATACTTCTTTGTCCCGGCACCGGCGATGGAAAACCTCTTCCTTTCGCTTGGCAGCTATTACGGCATCGGACTTTCACGCACACGACTGGTGAGCGAAGCGACCACGGGAGTGGGCCAGATTTTTCCCGTGGCCAATATTGGTCTTGAGTATTACATCCGCGGTGGTTGGGGCGTTCACATCGAGGGTGGGTATGAAGCGCTTTCGTTACGTGAGCGCTTTAACGATGGAGAGGTTCAAGACACCAGCGAAATTAGCTATCGCTTCGGCGCCGGCCTTAGCATCTTTTTTTGATTGATTATCCCCCTTTCACTTAAAAATTTTCTAAATACTACCGATACAGATCTATTCATCATCAACATATTATCTCCCTTGCAATAAAAAACATTGAGAGGTTGAACGATGTTCAAAAAAACAACTCAAACGCTATCCAAGTCTCTTCTATTCACGATACTCTCTCTCTTTTCTTGTTCTATCTATGAAGTAGCAGTAGGTGGCACTGACACATATAGGGCAAGCAGCAAGGAAGCTATGGGCTTCATGGGAGCACATACAACGAAGACAGCAGGATCTGTAGAGGGTTTTTTAAGTATTCTGGAAGAACAAAATGAGAAGCCATATCCCAGAATATTCGAAAACTGTAATGCTTTCTCCTCTGAACAAGCTTCCTTTAAAGCAAAAAGCTTTGAAGAGGAAATCCTCTCTCCCGATCTTGGAAAGTGTATCACAAAGGAATACAAGGAAAAGTGTTTAAGTGCTCATAATGCTATCATCCTGACAAAAGGAGAAGAAGGGAGAATAAAAACACCAACTGTTTATTCCTATCATACAATTTTCCAGACAAGCGAATGCAGGCCTTATCTCCTAGAGGGCATCAATCCTGATCAAATCCCATCCAATAAACTTCCTGCACTACTTAAAGATAAGTTTAGCAACTTCACATTTGTCAATACCAAAGGAGAGGCCAAGTCTTTAGGTCAAAATAACCTTTTGGATGATCTTATACTTAATAACCAACCTCACACACTCGACCAAACACTGTGCTCCTTGTTATTATCGAAAAAGGATCCTTCCACTACTAAAGGAACTCATTTCGTCGGCAATGGTATGGAAAATTACGACATTCTAGGGACAAGAAGGCCTATCGTTGAAAGCTGTTTTATACTTAAGGACAATTTCAATGGATTACAAAATGTAATCAAGTCTACTTTCTCCAGGTCGAAATACTCAATTTCAAAGGCCGTAAAAAGCTATCTCAAGATAGGTCAAAAACCTCAAGTAGATGATAATGATAAAAAACAACTTCTACGCCAAGCTATTCTTTCTTTAGGTTATATGAAATTTCAGTGTGAGAAATATGGAAGACAAAATATAAGCAACGAAAACAAGAATAATTGCATTAACATAGCGGGGCAACTCGATGAGATCAAACAAAAAGAAATTTGCTCAACTACAGTTGGTAAAGGAATCATCATCTCAGCTTTGCAACAACAGTTGCACAAATACATCGAGGAAGCGGATCCCGACGACGAATCAGTACAAAATCAAGTGATGCAAAACATGCTAAAGGCTTCACCTAGTACCATTGATAGTATGCTCAACAATCCTGGTAGGATACAATTTTTCTTCGAAAATTCCCCCTTACTCAAAAAAGATATCAATAGAATGCTTCCTCATGAATTACAAAATTTCCTTTGCGACATTCAGAAAAGCAAAAATCAGAAAAATCAGAAAAATCAGCATTCAGCATCAGATGGCCACGGCCACTAGGGCATAAAAGATTTTATTCACCTGACACTATTGCGGGTGAAAGGACAGTCTACTTATTGGCGATAAATCTCCAGCGGCATTGTCCTATGCCTATTTTCAAAGTCAATACACTAAACTTCTCATGCCTTTAAAAAATCCTGGTATTCCGATTCATAACAACTTCCCACTTTCTTCAGGTTGAAGCACAGTATTATTTGATTTAACTCAGAGGGCTTATTGATATAATGACAGAATGACAGAGGGACATCTAGTAGGCTCAGTATCTTTTTTTGTAGAGTGGAAAGAGTCGCTTTAAGTTAGGGTCAATAAAAAATACTCTAGCGGTAGCAAGTACTTAATATGCATTAATTAGGCATTAATTTTTTTTAGCAACTTTTTTTAAATATCAATAGTGATATCGAAAAAAAACAGCAAGATCATTTCTTCTTAATAATGCAAGTTCAGCATTTGCTGGCGTTATTTTTGTTTTAAATAAGATTAACCTCAAAGTATTAAAATTCCGACAATGATTTAAAAAATTTTCCCAAGGATTTTCCCACAGGGAGTATCGTAATGATTGGCAGGATATTTTTGCGTATTGGTGGCGTGATTTTGTTAGCACTACTACTGGAGATTACAGGTCATGCACAAAGTTGGGGCGCAGAGGAGAATCAAGGAGAACTCCCCAGCTTGAATTGGGAACGGCCTTCCGATGCGGCCATCATGAGTAAACGGAGAACTTCTAGGTTTTTAAGAAATATGGATGTTTTATGTGCACGCTATTTTAAACAACAAGGTTTTGAAATAAAAAGCTCCAAGAAAGATGCTGATTCAGAATCAACTTTGATGAAAGCGCTCACCGGAGAAGTCAATAATTTAAATCAGCGAATTGAAGAACAAAAAGTAAAACATATGCGTGGAGGTGTTTTTGAGCAACTTAAAGATGCGATAAAATATTATAAAGCTGCCATGGTGGCCAAGGATAAAACAAAAAAAGAGTTGCAAGTGCGCTCTACGGAGAGCGTATCTGAAAAATTGAAGAGCATGATTTTGCGTTATGAGCAAGAGCGGGAGCGCTACAAGCAGTTGTATAATGATTGTAGTAAGCAACAATCGCTAGAGTTTGCAAGGGATGAGGAATTTTTGTTGTTGCTTTGGCTGAAACAACATTGGTTTTCTATGATGAATTATTTAGAGAATAAAAACTTTGCCACCCGGTTTTTGGTGAAGGGTGCTGATCTGGCGATGGCGTGGAGTGGAAATGAGGCCAAGCTGCAGGCCATGGTTTTGAAGTTGAAAGAGATGATGTTGGAACGTAAAAATTTTAGTCAAATTATCCAGGGATTTGCAGTTGATAGCGCTTCTAAAATGGTTTTAGGAGAGGAGCATACAGAAAAGATAAAAAAATTTATTCGCGCCTTGGGAGTACAAAAGGGCAGTGCGGTTAGTGGGTTGGTTGAACCCTATAACAAATTGGATCCTGGTACTCAAAAGGTGCTTTTTAATTATATCGATTTGATGTTTGAACAGCTACAAGAAGCTTTAGGCGCTAAAGAGATCATGAGAGATGTAAGTCGCTGCATTCGCGGCGTGAATCCCAAACCATGCAGTTCACTTAAAGATTCTAAATTGCAAAGAGCGATTGAAGGATTAAATCCTCGTAGCGATTTGCAATTTGCCATGTTGGCAAAAGAGTGTGGAGAGGAGCAACTTGCTGCTTTATGCTGGACACAGGCAAAATCAGCAAATGGTTTCATGAGTCCAATGGATCACCCATTCTTATTGAAAAGAAAATAATCCCCCCAACGTGGCCTTGGAAATTTCAAACTTCTTTTGATTCCTTGATTAAACGATATGAAAAATATCTTACTGAAGAAAGAAATATATCGAAAGGGAATATCTGGTTAAGGAAAAAAATTGCTCGAGATTTTTTGTCTAAAAGTTGTGGTCAAAAAGCTTGTTTAAAAAAAATAAAAGTAAAAATGGTTAGATCCTATATTCTACACACAAAAAAATTCAAAGCCTCCGATTTTCATAAAGGGCTTTTATTTAACTTACTCCCACTCTTCCTCTTCCTCTTCCTCTTTCTCTTTTTTCTTCGATCCTGAATAAACTTGTTTAGCAAGCTTGCCCATTTTGTCATCCATTTGTCCAAGAGAACCTGCTGCTTTTAGATCGGGGTCATCAGGAATTTGCAGTCCCCTCGCACCTGGGTTATTGACATTGTTGGTTTCCCTGCTGGCAGAGTTATAGTGAACAATAGGAGCAATTGATCTAATTTCATCGAGATCTTCTTGCTTCTCGTAAGAAGGAAATCGTCCATGCTTCTCTTTGAAAATTAAGGCCTCCTCTATTTTATTGTTAATTCGTCCAGTTCTATCCTCAGCACTCTTGCAATAAAATTCCACATCACTCCCCATCAGATAATTTGCCAGTAAAAAATTTCGTTGAAAGACGTGTCTATTCTTCCAGGATTTATATTCATCATTAAAATAAACCTTCATGGCATCACTATTCAGTTGCATAATATCCTTTTGTCTTTCATAAAATCCAATAAGCTTACCGAGGTTCTCAACTTGTTTAGAACTTTGTGGAGAATTTTTCTCAGCTTTGAGTGCAGTAATCTTTTGTTCATAGAAACTAATTAATTGCTTCTCTTTATTGCGGATAGCAGGGCCATCTGCTAGATAATCTTTTTTCCTCTCCTCCTCTACTTTTTGATAGATAGAATTGATCCTGGCCTCCTTTTCGGATATTCTCTGCATCAGAGCTTTAACTTCAGCTTTAAAACCACTGCTTGTATTAATAGAATCGGTATTAGCATACAAACTTAATTTTTTATAATCGTCGGCCAGTCCTTTTTCTTCTTCGGCAATACTTTTCTTGTATTCGTTTATTGTTTTGCTATTATTGTTTTTTAATTTTTCAATACTTTTATTGAGGTTTTTGAAGGCCGCAAGAGGAGGCATTGTCTTATCTTTTTTAGAAAGACTTTCTATCGCACAAAAATTATTCTGTGTAAAATTTTCAGAACGTGTAATGTAATTATCAATACCTCGTGCATTGATAGGTTGCATATCGCTGGATTTTCCAGCAGCAAGTATTGCTGTCATCTTCTTATGATCTGTTTCAACATCATTTGCTGGAATATTCATGACAGTAATTTTAGGAGTAACTGTGCAAACGTTCCCATTGCAATCATCTACTTCTACTTGTTGATTATCAAATGTTCGTAAGGCCTGATAGCTTTCATTCATTTGATCGATTTCTGACTCGTGTGGTGCATTCTCGTTTTTCATCTCCATGGCAGCTCTTGCTGCATCCAGCGCCACATTGGGAGTTAATAGGATCATTGACGACAAAGGAAGCTCTGTAGGACATTTATTATGCTTGTTACAATAGTTTCTTGCTAGTTTGAACAACATTTGTTTTGCGTTTCTTATAGCATAAAACTGCCGTGTGGTCTTGTCTCGAATTGATATAGGAGGATAAGAACTGTGCCTGTACCCAGAAAACAACAACTTTACTGGCCCTTGGCCATCGTTGCTTTGAACGCCAAAGGATGCTTCCACAAAGTTGGCCAATCCCTCGCGATCACGAGCAGCACTGGTTTGAGTATCTTCCCTACCAGGTACATGTAAACTAAAAAAACGCTTATTGACAGCTTCTGATGGGGGTAATTCGTATTGATTAAGTAAAGTAGGACGGGGCCTTGAAGAAAGGTATTCGTTTTCAATGGATCGCATCTGTTCTTTGTCTAGATCTTTGTTACATTGTTCTCTCATTGCCCGTTGAAGATTGTTAACATGATCTTGCAAAATAGCTTTAGCTATATCAAATTTAGCATCAAATTTATCTCTTTTGAATTGGAACCAATTTCTACTTGCTGCCTCTTCATTGCTTACCTCTATTGATGCTTCTTGTGTGATTCGATCGAAGGTTTTATCATTGAGGTTTTTGAATTTTAGAGAACAATCATCTTTTTCTTCTGATTCTGGTGGACAACAATTGGCTTTCATAGCATTAGTAAGTAAATCAGCTCTATCGATAAAGTCTTGTGTGCTTGGGCCATTATAACCATTCGGAGAGATTTGTTTAATTTGGACGTGATTGCCCAAAGGTCCAGGATTTTCACCTGCCTGGGGTTGCTTTTTGTTTAAGACCGTGGTCCTTTCTCTCACGCTACCATCACTTGTAAAATGGGTTCTTCTTGCTCTTGAATAACTGACATCATGATTCATGTTTGTTTGATTTAATTCTAAGCTTTTTTGAATGATACCATTATGTGCACTAATACTGGCTTCTGTTGGTAAAGTCTTTGCAATGTTGGCCGGGCATATTAAAGCAGGACTTTCTTGTTCGTTAACGCAAGCGTTGACAAGTGGACCTATGGGATTAATAGTGGTAACCATATCAACTGCATCACGCAATTGCTTTTCATTTTCATGGGCAGCCATGAGAAAAGATGGTAATAAAATGACCAAAACTACTCCAAACAAGCAACTAAATGATCTCATTACTTTTCGTCTATTCATCTTTCATTACCTCCCAAGATCTTTATCTCTTTATCTTTTTTTTCTATAGTTTCTCTTATTATAAAATAAATACAATAAAGCTATCTCATAAAATACATTTTTCTTATTCAATTACTTTTCGGAGGAAAAATAAATTTTTTAAGTTATTTGTTAAATAAAAAATACCGCCGCGTCCGACGCAAGGTGGCCCTGAATAAATATCTGCGGCCAGCACGTAAGGCTTAACTTTATAGCGATTAACTTTCGCTCGAGTGGAGCTGTGATTGATCGGGTTTAGCATCGAAAAAAGTTCAACAGCATTTTGATCTTTACCTAGTCCGGCATGGACAGAAATACACTAGAGTTTAGGAAAATCGCTCAGAGTTGGAGTAGGTGTTGGTGTTGTATCATACATTGCGGTTTATCCTTGTCGGCATTCGTGCCAGGTGCTAGTACTAAATAATTCGCTTTGCACTTTTGAAAACATCTTTCCAAAAACCAACATGTTCTTCTTCACGAATATTCTTAAACTCTTCTGGCGTATAAACTAAGATATCTATGGGAATTTGAAGTTCATAAAGCTGGGGATATTGCAAAGGACGTTTGCAAAACTCCTCTGACGTATTGTTTATTAGAATAAGATCCAAATCACTATCCCCATGGAAACTATTGGTAAAAAAACTACCAAAGATATAAGCTTCCACAACTTGTCCCTGCAAAAGATCGATCAACTCTTTGACAAACTCCTCTTTACTTTTGTCTCTTAAAAAATTTTTTTTCTTTTTAACGATCGTCTTCATAATAACTTTACCCAAATATACTATGGAGTGACCTCTTCTATCGCTTTTGCAATAATAATATTTGCAAGCTCCAAGGCCTCTGTAGCTTGCTCTTTTGTAAAAAATTCAAATGGTGCTCCTCCAGGAAGAGCATCGGGATAACGTGTAGAAATATAATAGAGATCTAAAATTCTTCCGGCCCTTTCAACCTCTGAATTGATCTTCATCGATTTTGCAATAATTGTAATTGAGTGTCCCCTTATTTCATAGTCTCTAAAGTATGCCAAAGATTTTATGGCCTTTTCAGCTGCCTGCTGGCACAAAAAGCAGGTTTGCGAATAAAATTGCAACTTCAGCCCCTCTTGGGCAAATAGGATATCATTTTGGGCCTGTTGTAACCAATCTTTTGCTCGTTCTTTAGACATAAGGTTATAACTCCTTTATGTTTTTATATCTCAATTGCTCCTCTTCTAGAAGCAAAAAAAGGAATAGGACATACGATTAGAAAGCCAATCCTCGTGGATCTAGTAATTTTGTAGAGTACGAAACTGAGTATTTTTCACCTTTTTTTCGCTCCGTAATTTAGGATCAGTAGACCCATAATTATGTGTGAAAATGGGTCTGCTAACCACTGAGTCAAGTGGCAGCAACATTATGGATTGATTAGGGTGATTGGCAGCGCTTGATCAGATGTTGTTTGTAGCGTTCAAAGAGGACGGAGTTTGTCGTCTCATCGTGGAGGCGAAATTTATAGGGGGTGCGCGGATTACGCTCAAGCAGGCGCTTAATGTGTTCTCCAAAACTCATAATACCAAGAGGGTGAACGTAAACTTTAACTTGTGAATAAAAAGCGCCGGCCAAGATCTTGTCAATTTTTTCTTGATAGTCATTGCTTCCTTCTTCATTGTAGAGTTTCCATAGCTGGTGATTCATCTGCGTGAAGTAGGGAAGGCCACCATGACTTTTTAGTTCCTCATTGGCAGCAGCACTCATATCGACGATCATAAAATTTTCCCCACGATCAGCGGGAGAATCGAGGTACTCTTCTCCTAAGACATTTCCAATGTAACCGCTAAGACCGATAAATGCGGCCGCGCCCAAGGAGGCGTGGAGGGTACCATCTTCGTCTTGAATACGCTTGGAGTAGATCTCCTGCTTTGTTTTGGAAAAGAAAGGGTTATCGCTTTGATAAAGGTCTTGCCAGTAACCGAGGATTACTTCACTAGTGCTAAAAGCTTGATCGAAGTGGGGACGATAGAGTTCCATCTGTGTGGCCAGAAGAGAGGCTTGCAGACCAGCAGCACACTCACTACGACAATAATAATCGTAAAAGCACTCCATTGCGCTGGTGGGACTTAAGGTGGCCACGACACAGCTGTAGCGGTTGGATTGATCGATTTTACTCCACTCATCCCAAGGGACATCACAATAGGCCCACTTACCTACTCCAAAGTTATAGCGTCGATTGGCGTCTAACTTAGTGGTGGCGGTGAGTGCGGCCGTGCGCACTTTTTGCTTATAAGCACACAACGAGGCGGCCGAGTCTAGTGGCGTTTGCAGGTAGTTAGTGCTATTCAAAAGGGATTTAAAGTTTTGCGCCACACTCTTCCAGCTATTCTCTCCCTCGCGAGCGATGGTGATGTTTAGGATGAGCTCTCCATTTTTGTGGGCATCATCGAGAGAGTCTTGATTGCACGCTTTGCTAGATTCGTTAAAGGAGATGTGGTTGCGATTCCCGGTTTCGATCTTTATCTCCCACCCCAGGGATTTAAGCGCCTTATACTGACAAAGCTCTGCTGCCCCCAAGGGAGCAATCACCTTTGCTTCAAACGCTGCCTCAGTTACTTGCTGAGGAATTGCCGCATTCGTTGTTAGAGGGATTCCTATAAACAGAAACAACCATGCCCATTTTCTCTTCATTCACAAATCCTCCTCTTCTCACCTTGTCTTTAGTATGAAAAAGTAGTGGCCATTGTGATCCACTTGGAATGCAAATACGAGTATTTCTTTGTAGAAGTATAGGAAAAATCAGTAAATCTACTTATTTGCTTTGGAATTTACAAGTTGTTCTTATTTGGCAAAGCAGAGTGAAGTGACAACCACTGTAGGCCTTAAAAGCGTGTCCGCTACGACGCTCGCTCCATGCCTTTTTCAAGATACCTACACTTATATTTGGCACTCAATAAAAAATATTGCATTGTCTATGATTTCTATCCTCTTGTTTTTTAATAAAATAATAATTTATCATTGTTAGTAATTAATTTCAGATAGATTCCCTTTAAAATAACTTACAAAACTTTAGCTCCTTACTTTAATAACTATTTTTATGCCTATTTTAAAGAGAAAGCAATGAACAGGTCTAGTGAAAAACAAGCAATCCTCTTACTACTCTTATTGCATTTTTTCATTCTTGCATCCTCTGTAATGGCCGAAGAGACCCTCCATAAAACTATTTCTATTAATGAAAAAAAAGTGCAAGATTTTATTCTAAGCAATGCTTTACGTGCAAACAATATTCAGCAAATACGAGAGTTACTGGAAATCAGCGCTCCACAAACGCCAAAAGAGTTGGAGGAGACGCTGGCTTTTTTTAAAGCAGAGGGAAATTTGCCCTTTCTTAGGATGTACAAAGAGAATTGGCCTGTCGATTTTTCGTTAAGTGCTGCAAAAAAGGCACAAGATCAATATCTAGGGCTTATGGGAAACTACCCCGATGTTATTGGGAGTATCGATCAGAGTTTTAAAAAATTTAAAAACTCTTTTGAGATAGAACTGACACTTGATCAAGCGTTTAAATTAGCAACTTCTACAGAGGCCTCTATTCGAAATTTAAGAGATCTAGATGTGGTTATTCGCAAAGATACAAAAGAAAATAAAAATGAAGATTTTAAAAATTTCATGGCATTTCTTGATTTAGGAGGCAGAGTTGATCATCTTAATGCGTATACGGGCCTTTTTAAAAAAGAGTTGCAAAAGCGATCTTTTGTGTGGAGTGAAGTTCTCTCCTTTTTAAAAAAGGGTGGTCAATTAGATCTCGCTTCCGTACTCTTAAAACAATATTTGCCAACTCATCCTACGCTTACACTTGAAAACAACCAGTTGCTGAAGATCACAAAAACTCATTGGGGAGCAGAAAATCTCAAAGAGGTTTTTGAGTATTTACCCAGTGGAAGCATCGATGAAATGAGCTCTTTTATTGAAGATGGAGGCGACATCCCTTTGGAAACTGGATTTTTAAAAACGCTTCCTCACTTTGTATCTACTTTTCATCCACAAAAGTTACAGGAGTTATCCTCCTGGCAAAAAAGAGGACTAAACCTTTCCTATGCGTTGCAATTTCATCAAGAAGCATTTTCTGGAAAACAGCTTCATGAACTCAACTTTATAAACAAAGAAACTTATATTCAAAAACTTTTAACACTGCAAGAGAGCAAGCTTCCTGCTGACAGCATGGCAAAGCTTGTGAAGAATAGTTATCAGGGTGATTTACAAAAATGGTTAACTGAAAGTGATGTTAAAAGTTCGCTCTCTTTACAACTTTTTGAAAAGATCGATCAACACTCCGCTGCCTCTAAAATAGTGGTTAATCTTTTGAATGCTTTGCCTGATGAAGAGGCCCAAAGCTATCTCTATTTACTGCAAAACCCTGGTGAACTATTGAGGGCCACTTATCTGAAACAATATGATAAAGGAGCTTCTCTTGCTCAATTTTTAAAATCATCAGAAAGCGATAAAAGTAAAATTGATCAAGAGATCATAAGCAAAATGGCCCCGGATGATCCTGATCGGCAGCAAATTTCGCAAATTTACAAGCACATTAAAAGTTTGGAAGATCTGGCCCTCTTCGATAGCATCTTTGAAGCGCATGTGCTTGCTATGAACGATGTACTTTCCCTGTTGCAGAGTGGACTTTCTCTTCAGGATATCTCTTCTTATCTTAAGTCACAAATGCTCTCACCGAGAGTGTTTGATCTGGATCAAGTAAAAACTTTTTTGCTCCACGGAGGAAAAAGTTCTGATCTTCCCAAAGTCGCTTTGCTTTTACAAAATTTACAGATTGGCGCTGATGAACTCTTGGCCTTCATGAAAAAAGGAGGCGATTATGATAATATCTTATCTATAAAAAAAGAGTTTCCGGCCTTGAGTTTGAATCAAATACAGAAGCTTGAAAAGCTTCCAGGAAATATGCATAATGCACTAGAGATCATCTCGTTATTTAAGCAACAAGGGGAGACGATTACAAAAGAGCATCTTGTAACAATATTAAAAAAAGGTAGCAGTGACGAGATGGATGACGCTTCTTACTTACAGGATTTGATTTTTTTATCAAATCAATATGCTTTTAAATTTAGTGATTATTTAAAACTACTTGAACAAAATAGTGATGCAAAAAATGTAATCATCAAGATGGCCGCTCTTGCAAAAATCTATCCCACCAAAAAAATAGGTGAGCTTCAAACTATGATGGAGCAAGCAAATCAAAGTAATCCCAATTGGAACTTTACATTTGGTACCCATTTCACCCAAAAAAGACAAAAGTTCTATATTCCTCAAGAGCAATATTTTAAACTGATGCAAGAGAATATCAGTGATGAAGAGCTATTACTTGCTCTCTATCACAATCAGAAAAATCCAAGTATCTGGAGTTACTTTACAAGACACTATCAAGGTCGGAAAGATCGCTTGAAAAAATATTTCATAAGCAATCTTCGTAATCCTAATCCGCAAAAGAAGTATATCGCAGCAAGGATGCTCGCCTCATGGTACCCGTTGAAAGATATCCTCGTTCATGATTTACTGGAGATCTCTTTGCTCTTACAAGAACAAAAATTGATTCGAGATCATCTTTTTGATACCACAGAGGAGTTTAATCGCACGCTTTCGTTTCTCAAGAAAAGTTTTTTAAAGGATTACCCTATTGCCAATGCCTTTGCTTTTCTTAAAACGTATATCAGAAACCGAGAGTGCTTCTGTTTTCCTCAAGCAGTGGAGAAGCCGAGTATAAAGCAAATCTATCAACAAATATTTTTAGAGCAAGAGTTGGCAAAAGTAGAAAGTTTTTCAAAAGAGGCGCTTATTCAAAAAGGGAGTATGCTTATTCATCTCAGTTATCCTTATGGCGATGTTTCGATTTCTGCAGAACGCGACCCGGGCAACTCTTTTGATGCCTCAGCAGTTGCAAAATTGGCGCATAAAGAGGGTGCCGAGTATAAAGGGTTTACTCTTAGTGGAAGAAAATCTTCGGCAAGAGAAGATGAGGGTTTGATTAAAAAAGCTCTAGAGGAGATAGTTACGACAGCAAACCAAGAGGTCAATTTTTTTATTGCAGGCCATGGCTCTCCCGATATCATCCGTCTAGCACCTAAAGCGGAGAACAGTTCTTGGGATTCACAGGAGAGCAGTCGTCCACCATCATTTCCTCATATAACAGAGGAACAACTCTTTTTGGCACTGAAAGCAGCGCTACTACTTCATCCCCATAAAGCGATCAATGTGATAATCTACAGTTGCTTTAGTTACGATTTTGTTCAAAACATTATTACTCGCTGGAAAAATGATCCTGATCTGAAAGAGAAAAAAGTTCTTCCTCCAAATTTCATTGCCTTTGCCAATAAAAATCATTCAACGCTTAAATTAGCATACGATCCTATCCGCGATTTTGCAGATGGTGCCCATTTGGCCTTTAATGGAAAATCCTTCTTAGAGTACCTGCTGCCTCACAACTTTTCGCTTATCGGTGCAGAAACATCTTATAGTAACCCAGCACTTTTTTATCTACCCTTGTCGATGAGGGGTGAAGACACTGCTTTCTTTCAAGATAACAACTGCTCTTCTCACCAAGAGAGCTGTAATTCTTCTAAGAAAGAAGAGAAAGCAAGTTGTTCTTTTGAACTTTTATAGGCCAACTTTTCTACTTCAGTTCAAAAATATTGATGCAAATCTTTAAGACAAATGGACAAACAAAAAAACTCTCGATGACTTCTTAAAGATAAATGAGTAAACTAGGAGATAAGTGCCATTCTAGGTACGACATGCAAGAAGCACTTCCTCTAGAAGTAAAGTTATGGGGCCTAAAATATGAATCTACCTCGTCTTGCCATCAATCGTCCTATTTTTATCGTTGCATTGATGCTTTTGCTGATCTCTGGTGGGATTTTATCGATGACAAAAATCGGAGTCGATCTCTTTCCCGATGTCAACTTTCCGGTAGTGATCATTCAAACTCCTTATCCAGGGGCCTCTCCTAATGATGTTGAAAACTCCGTTACCAAAATCATTGAGGAGGAGATCGGAAACCTCTCTAACTTAAAAAAGATGAGTTCAAGTAGCCGAGAGTCCATCTCGGTAGTGGTAACCGAATTTAATTTAAAAA
Source organism: Oligoflexia bacterium (assembly GCA_015231955.1). Taxonomy (GTDB): domain Bacteria; phylum Bdellovibrionota; class Bacteriovoracia; order Bacteriovoracales; family Bacteriovoracaceae; genus JADGAN01. The sequence goes on from JADGAN010000018.1 coordinate 86,538, forward strand.
CCGATATAAAAGATGCTGAACAACAGATTCGCAATAGAATCGCCAATCTCAAAAACAAGCTCCCGGCCGAAATCAAAGAACCGATCATCGGAAGAGTTGATCCGGCCGATCTCCCTATTGTCCGCTTTGCCATTAAATCAGAGTTAAAGCGCTCTCTCTTATATGACATCATCAAAGATCATATTGCTAGCGAGTTTGAGCGCATTGAAGGAGTGGGAAAAGTAGAGATAGTAGGTGGCCGTAAACGAGAGATTCAAGTTTTAGTCGATAAGAACAAAATGGAAGAGAGAAGCTTATCGATCTTGCAAATTGCAGACAGCATCGCTAGCAGCTCCAAAAATATTCCTCTTGGTAAAACAGAACAAAACAAGCAAGAGACCATCTACCGTAGTGTTGGAGAATTTAGTTCCATCGAATCGATCAAAGAGGTGGTATTAAACTATGTTGATAAACCCATACATCTCTCCTCTATCGCTAAAGTCATTGACGGTGAAGAGGATGAGAAAAATTACTCTACCTTAAATGGAAAGACCGCCGTCTTTGTGGACGTGTATAAGCAATCGGGCAACAACACCGCGGCCGTGGCCATGCAAGTGATTAAACGAGTTGAGAAAATCAATCAAAAACTAAAATCACTTGGTGTTGAGGCCAATGTCTCTTTAGTCCGCAATAGCGCAAAATTTATTAAGATGAGTGTGGATGATGTTAAAGAGTCAATCTTGATTGGGATTGTCCTCTGTATTATCATTGTCTTTATCTTTTTGGGATCCATCAGATCCACCATTATCACAGGGCTTGCTATTCCCACCGCACTCCTAGGGGCCTTTATTTTAATGTATGCAGTTGGTTTTACCATCAACATGATGACTCTACTGGCACTATCGCTTGCCGTTGGTCTTTTGATTGACGATGCTATTGTCGTTCGTGAAAATATTTTTAGACACCTGCAAACTGGTACGGAACCCAGGAAGGCCGCCTTAAAAGGAACGTTAGAAGTTACTTTAGCGGTTATTGCTACCTCGGCAGTGGTTATCTCGGTGTTTGGTCCTATTGCCTTTTTAGACGGGATCGTTGGTCAATTTTTTAAACAGTTTGGTCTTACCATTGTCTTCGTCATTTTAATCTCTACTCTCGATGCCATGACCGTGGCCCCCATGCTCTCTGCCTATTGGGCAACCTCCAATCAACACCATGGTATCCTGGGGAAAATCAGTAGCAGTTTTGAAAAATTTCAAGAGGTGCTCGATCGCCTTTATGAGAAGGCGATTACTTTCACCTTAAGGAATCGTAAAAAAGTTATTGCGTTTGCGCTGGTGATTTTTATTGCGAGCCTAGCAATCATCCCTTTGCTTCCCAGCACCTTTGTTCCTAATGAAGATTATGGTGAATTTGCCGTGCGCTTAGAACTCCCCCCCAGTGCCTCTTTGCAGGCGACCAAAGAGGCTGCCGCCATCATCGATAAAAAATTGTTGGAAAATAAAGATGTCGAGACTACCGCTGCCACCATTGGTACCAGCGCTGGTACTCAAAATATCGCTCTCATTTATGTTAAACTTCACAACAAAGGAGTGCGCAAGCTATCGACCATGGCCACCAAAGATTATTTTCGAAAAGAGCTTCCGGAGCTAGTCCCAGGCGCTGCCATTAGGGTGCAATACTACGATGAGTTTGGTGACACTGGCGAGCGTCCTTTTATGATATTCTTTGAAGGAGATAATCTTGAAGAGCTAACCCAATACGCGGAAAAAGTGAAACAACGTTTTACTAAAATCGAAGGTCTCATCGAACTCGACACTAACTATCGTCAAGGCCGCGCAGAGTATCAGGTGATCTTTAATCGAAAAGTAGCAGAAGAGCGTGGGGTCTCCCTTACACAAGCAGGAGCGGAATTGCGAGCACGCCTCGACGGCATCATCGCCTCGTCCTATAGAGATAACAATAAAGAGTATGATATCCGAGTCGAGTTAGATGAAGGGTTTAAAGATTTGCAGAAAAATTTCAGCTCCACAGAAATTCCTAACAAAAGTGGTAATTTCATCTCTTTAAAAAACATTGCAACTTTAAAATCGGTTCCTGGCTTTTCTCAAATCAATCGCTTAAATAAAGGGCGCTACATTTCCGTCACTGGAGATATCGGTACAAGCGGTGCTCTTGGAAATGTGGTGGAAGAGTCCAAGAAAATTTTAATGGAAGAATTAAAACCACCGCTGGGAATTACCTGGTCTTTTCAAGGGATGGCCGAGGATTTTCAAGATCTCATCAAAAATATGTTAATCGCCATTATCTTTGCGGTAGTTCTCATTTTTCTCGTGCTCTCAAGTCTCTATGATAGTTTTATCACTCCCTTTTCCATCTTGTTAGCACTCCCTATGGCCGTCTGTGGCGCTCTCTTTGCTCTTTGGATTACAGGAGAAGGAATCAACGTCTTCTCTTTAATCGGATTTATTTTGTTATTGGGGATTGTTGCCAAAAACTCTATTTTGTTGGTGGACTATACTATTCACAAAATGAATGATGAAGGCATGGAACGTAATCAAGCGCTAATTTTGGCCTGCAAGACGAGGCTTCGTCCCATCTTAATGACAAGTATTGCCCTAATTGCAGGAACAATTCCAGTGGCCATTGGCCTAAGTGAAGTGAGTTCCTCGCGCACTTCCATGGGAATCGCCATTATCGGAGGGCTCATCAGTTCAACCTTTCTCACTCTACTCATTGTTCCTGCGGCCTTTGGGTACATCGATGATTTCCGTTTGTGGTGCTATCGCCTGGCAGTTAAGGGAAAGTAAGGCCTAATGGCATAACAGTGCCGGCCGCCATTTGGGAGAACATGTACTAACACACCCCAAGGCACTCTCCCTACTAAAGTTTTTTTTTTATACCACCGATATGGGGAGGCATGCGGATTGATTCCAAAATTTTTATTTAATGGTGTAGGAGATGGTCAAGATTAAAGGGAATAGTATGATAAATTACCAATCAAAAATTAAATTTAAGTACTGGTTCTTCTTTCTATTCGTGCAATCTTTATTTCCTTCTCATGTACATGCCTTTGATTATCGCTGTTGCGAGTCAAAAGCTCCCGTAATAGATACACATTCATGTGCAAGGGGTTTTCCTGATATTCACACTATAATTATGAGTGCTGAGACGGATGAAATGGCCTTAGAAAAATGCAAATCATATGGTATAGATTCTTTTATAAAAGCACCAAAAGAGTATCATGAGCAAGCACTTTCTGGATTCACGACGGAAGACATGAGCAAAGCAAGCAAAGCGGGAGTTTCTGAAAGTGATATCGCTAAATTCAAAAAGGAACTACCTGATGCCACCATTGCAGAAATCATCGAAATGTCAAAGTCAGGGGTTGATCCCGATGACGCCTCTGATTTCAAAGAGGCAGTACCCGAAACAACAATTGCAGAAATCCTCAAAATGCAAAAGGCAGGGGTTGATCTCTATGACGCCTCTGTTTTCAAAAAGTCAGCACCCGAAACAACAATTGCAGAAATCCTCGAAATGCAAAAGGCAGGGGTTGATCTCTATGACGCCTCTGTTTTCAAAAAGTCAGCACCCGGAACAACAATTGCAGAAATCATAGAAATGTCAAAGGCAGGAGTTAATTTCTTTTACGCCTCTGTCTTCGAAAAGGAAAAACCAAACATAACCCTTGCAGAAATCATAGCTAAACAAAAAGCACAGGAAAAGAATGAATCGTGTTTTCAAGTGTATTCACTGCCTTCTCAACCGCAACTACCAAGTTTTATGCTTTCTAGCGAGATGGCAAGCAAGTTAACTTGCCTTTCCATTGGGCAAATCATTGCTGTTAATGGAGGGAGTGGGAAAGCACAGACCGCGATTGCAGTGCCAGCAACTACTAAATTAAGCTATACTAATCAAGAGAAGAAAACTGTCTCAATTACCTATGGTAATTTAAAGGATGAAGCAAAAAAACTCTTGCCTGGGAATAAAATTCTTTACTGGGGGACAGGTGCAGGCGCACCGAAAGATATAGAAAAGCGAGTAAGCAGCTTATTTATGAGAGGACGGACTAAAAAAGGTCTTGGTACCAATTTAGATGAGCACACTGGAGAGGATAAAAAAAAGGAAGAGGATTCTTCTTTTCATCCAACCTCGGAAAAATTAGAAGTTGCATTGAAATTTGCTCGACAAAAAAAAGGTGGACTCTTGTTTTGGATTGATCCTCACGATTTAAAAAATAGCATGATCTCTGTTCCTCGTTTTTATGAGCAAGTTGGTCGTTTGGCACAATTCAGTGAATCAGAAGTGTTGCTTTATAAAAAAATTCCCAAGCAAAGTTTTATTGCAGCTTACTCCCCTGTTGAAAAGATTATGTTTGTGAGAACTACACAAGATGAAAAGGGTAATACCATTGTGAGTGACCTTGCAAAAGAAGCTCTTAGGCAAAACATTGCTTGTATGAATTACATAGAAAAAGTGGATCTACTACAAAAATATGGAATGGATATAAAAGCGAAGCAAGAAATTAATGAAGATATAATTTCTAAATTATTGGAAACAATCATCACGAAGAGTAAATAAAAACGTAACTGCTCACTCCCTTCAACTTTCATCCAGCCAGCTTCTGAAATGATTGTCGGTGCGTAACATAGAAGAAAAATAAAATGAGGTCTGTCGATATTTCATTTAGTCGCTGCTGCCAAAATGGGAACAAGTGGTATGGACTTCCTGTGATGGATTAAAAAGATGATGACTAACATTCATCATGCTTATTTTTATTCAAATTTTCATAGAACTTCAAAAAATCATTTATTTTAGACGAAGATATTTTTGCTTTTGCTAAGAAAAGGAATTGAAGGAAACAATATTGATAGATTGTGAACCCTACTAGAAAGACGCCAAAACCTTTCTGAGATTAAAGGCGATGAAACTTTTAGCTCCTTCTATTCGCGTGCCTTTGTCCGTTTTCATGTTTGATTTTCCTGGCCCTGGTTGCTTCAAATGAGCAATGATTGGTTCAATTCCTGCTCTACGATTTATAAATTTCACACGAAGATCCGGATTAGTTATTCTCCACTGTTTTTTTCCTCTTGGGTGAATTCCTTGTTCGCTAATTCCAAGTGACTCTACCGCATTAATATTAGTATCAGACCAATACGCTCTATCTGCTGTTACGGTGTCTGGGTGAGTGTTCGTGTGCACAACTAGGTTTGCAAGCACATCTTCCATTGCCGTCGAATCATTGTATCGCAAATCATTGTTGTTGAACATGCCAAAGCAGAAGTTACCATCAAGGCGCCCAATTTGCCAAACTTCGCCAAATTCATATTTTTTATGTTCTTTTCCCTTCTGCACAGAAGCAACATTTTCATGATGAAAGGATAATATCTTATTTTTGCATGCATGTCCTGTTCTGCAATAGTGCTCAACTTGCTGGATATAAACCTTTGCGTATCTTTGTATTTTTGCAATCTTTCTCAAAATGTACCATTTTACCTTGGTCAATTTTATTCTTGCAAAGGCAGCAAGGGCATTCTCTGTTAATATTTTGATTCTTTTTGTCAGTGCTAGGAGTATTGCCATTTTTTTATCTTGATCACTTTCAGAAAAATATTTTTTAAAATCACTTAATGCTTTAGAAGTGTTAAAGTTAAGAGCAAAATCTACTCCGTCATTGCATTCACTCTTTTTAAAATATTGTAAACAATCTAAGATCATAAGCATTTGCGTTTTTAAATTTTTTGCATCAGTGGGATAAGTTATGTTTGCTTCTTTCACGGTAGAGTCTACGTCGAGGTCCTTGGTTTTTGTAAGTCCTCTTTCTTTTCCCATTGAGATAACAGTAAAATTAATTTCTTCATATACAGGAAGTGGCAATTCATTAAAAAATTTCACATATGCGGTATGATGATAAGGAGCTTCATCTTTATCCATGTTGCAAAATTCTCTGGCATAAACATTGCTAGTGAGATGCTCTTCCAATTCTCTGTATTTGCAATGGAAGTATGTGTGTAGAATGAGCACTCGGATATGGTGATCAAGGTCACGACTTAATCAAAAAAAACAAATACACGTCTAGATATTGTTAGACAAAAAATGACGGTTAATGTCCTTTTAGAATAAACTACCTAGGTTTCAAACGCAAATTGATATAATTTCTATAAAATTTAATACTCTCATTTTTTTTCTTGATGATTAGCTGTTATTTTCGAGAGGGGTTCTATTGGCAGCAGCGACTAAATACCTACCGATCTATTTCTAAGAAAATTTAACAAATGGCAGCTGATAAAATTTTTCATTTTTAAAAATAAAAAATACTTCATTACTTGTATCTATTCAGCATAAATTAAAAAAAAATGAAGCAAGGCCTTGAAATATTTCTGGGCCTCTTGTTTTTTTTATTAGATACTGCTGCCTATGACAGTAGGAAGTATCAATATTGAAGAGACAATCAAGAGTGTACAAGATCAACTGAAGAGAGATCGAACAGTTTCTCCCGCAGTGGCCACATCCATTAATC
>JADGAN010000019.1:0-16583 GCA_015231955.1 Oligoflexia bacterium
ATGTACTAATCTTACTCATGGATTCGTCCTTTTTTAATGTGAATAATAAATTAGTTTTTTTACTATTCTGGCACTTAGATGCCGTATTTAAAAGAGGCGAGTCCATTCCATTAGCTCACACCCTTCAACCTTCACCTCTCAACCAAATGCTGTTAGCTAAGCAACTTTCAGCATCCGGTAGAGGGTAGATGGCTGAAGGGTGTGAGCAGTTACAAAGTATCAATATAAAAATCACAATTCGTTCTCTAGGTTTTCCAAGATATCGATCCCGATAGTACAAAATGCACTCGGGGGGAGGTGGGTTATGGGTATTGCGAGGGGATTTCATATAAAAGAGGAACACTCCTGCAAGCAGTTCAAAGGAACAATCTGCTCTTGTGATCTTGACCTTTCTAGAGCGATTGTAGGATAAAGAGTGTTTGTAAAGGGGATCAAATGATATTCTTATTATCATAGAGGAGTGCTTTTTTTATGAAGGCGATCGATCGGGTTAGAGAAATTGAAGAGAGCTTACTGGCACTGCAACGGAATATTATTAGTCAGTTGGAGAGAGAGGATGGACGAGGGCGTTTTTGCCATGATCGTGACATGTTGCCTGCGAGCATTGTGCAGAAGCGGCCAGAGTTGCAAGGAGCATCCTACTTAGCAATGGGAGTCTCTTTGGTGATTCATCCTCGAAATCCCTATGTTCCAACGACCCATGCAAACATTCGATTTTTTTGTGTTGATACAGATAGTGCATTTGCAAATCATTTTCCACTATTAACCAGTTGGAAATACAATTGGAAAATTGAAAAAAATTCTAAAGAAGAGCTTTTGATGCAATGTCCGCAAAGGAGTCCCCGCGATTGGATTAATGAATGAGGAGGGGTTGAAAGATGAGTCAATATTTTAAGGGTAGAGTTGTCGTTTTAGTGCTGATCGTGCTTAGTTTGTTTTTCACCTTCTTATCTTGTGATCGGCATGAAAAAAATAAAAGTGAACCCATGAAAAGCGAAACTATAACGATGGGAGTTGCGATGATTATGGTGTCTACACCAGTGATTGTTGCCTATAAAAAGGGATTTTTTGAACGAGAGGGACTTACGGTCAAGTTCAAGCAGTATTCCTTTGGAAAGCAGGCGATCGAAGCAATGTTTTCCAAGGAAAATGATATTGCCACCGTAGCAGAGACTCCTATTGTATTCAAGAGTTTTGAGAGGAACGATTTCGCTATCTTTGCAACTTTTTCAGAAAGCTATAATGATTGTAAAATTATTGTGAAAAAAAATAGTGGGATTATGGTTGCTTCTGATTTAAAAGGGAAGAGGGTCGGTGTCACCAAAAGCACTTCATCACACTACTTTCTCAACACCTATTTGCTAGAAAATTTGATAAAAGTCTCTTCCGTGGATCTTCATTTTTACGATCCCCTTGAGCTACAAACAGCATTACAAAGTGGTGTTGTCGATGCCATTGTTGTCTTTGAGCCGTATGCCTATATGGCAGCACAAGCGTTGCATGGAGAGGCATTCACTCTTCCAGCTGCTAGACTCTTCAGAGAGACCTTTAGTTTTGTTGCAAACAAAGATTGGGTTTACAAACATCCAGAGACCATAGAAAAGATATTGCGGGCGATGGAAGCTGCTATCTCTTTTATTCATCAAAACAGAGATGAAACCATTACTCTCTTGGCCAGTGAGATTGAACTTTCCAAAGAACACGTTGCTTCCATTTGGGATAGCTATATGTTCCAGCTTTCTCTAGATAACGCTATCATACCTTCCTTGGAGGACGAGGCCAAGTGGGCCATCAAGAGCAGACTGGTCGAAGGGAGCACTATTCCGAATTATCTAGATTACTTTTATCCAGAGGCGATGAGAGTTGTAAAACCTGATGCGGTTTCAATCATAAAATAAAACTGAGGTTCATTAGTATGAAAATAAGAACACAGTTGAAGTTCATCAATGTATCTATTGGGATGATTCTTGGAGTGGTGATTTTCATTAACATATGGTTGTATTTGCGGATTGATAAAATGGAGCAGGGAGGTGTGCTTGTTCAAAAAATAAGTTCAGATTTTTTTCAAAGAGTGCAACTTCATGATGAGTATTTTAATAAAAAATTAGAGCGCATAAAACAGCAGTGGTTTATCCTCAATAAAAGAATTGCAGAGCAGCAGTCGCAATTAGAGGCCTTGGCCATTATTCCAAGTAAAAGAGGAGGCAAGCTAGAGCAGGTTCAAGCTTTGAACAATGAAATCCATGCGCTGTTTGTACAACTGGTTGACTATGATCAGCGTAAAGTAACAACACCTGAAAGAGTCGAGGGTAGTAGTGATGAACTACGTGATTTAATGATGAATGAGATGATAATTGCTGCTTATCGCATGCATCAAAAATGGTTTGAGTTTGTAAGCGAGTCGCAGTTTTATTTAACTCATCAGTTTGTTCATATTTATCAGCTCGCTATGATGGCCCTTGGGATACTCGGGGGCATGATGATCATTTTTTCTCGCCTTCTTAAAAAACGTATTAGCGATCCTCTATTGCAAATCGCTGAGGGAACAAAGATTATTGCCAAGGGAAACCTTGATTATAAAATAAAGATCGATACTAGTAACAAAAGAGGTGATGAGATCGGAGAATTGGCCCACGATTTTAATCGCATGGCCGAAAATCTTAAACTAGTTACCACCTCTAAAGAAGAGTTAGATAAGCAGATTGCAAAGAGGCAGAAAAGCGAAGAAGAGCTTCGCCACGTCTACGCCCTTTTACATGGAGTTATTGCAGGAACGACTGATGCCATTTATGTAAAAGATCTCGAAGGGCGCTACTTGCTTTTTAATCACGCAGCAGAGCGCTTCACAGGTAGGAAGGCCGAGGAGGTTTTAGGTAAAAATGATCAGATGCTCTTTGAATTAGCAGCGGCACAGAGTGTGATGAACACAGATCGCAAAGTGATAATGGCGGGAGAGACCAGTACCTTTGAAGAAGATGTCACTACTATCACGGGGAAAAAGTATGTTTTTCACTCGACCAAAGGGGCCGTTTTTAATTCCCAAGGGGAAGTGATGGGAATTTTTGGTGTTGCTCGCGATATTACAGAAGATAAGAGGGCCTATAAAGAGCGTCTTGAAATGCAATCTCAGTTATTACACACTTCGAAGCTAGCGGCAATTGGCACTATGGCCGCAGGAGTGGCCCATGAGATTAATAATCCACTGGCCATTATTCATGGGTATGCTGAGATTTTAAAGGAAAAGCTGGAAAAAAGGGAGGCCCTTGCAGGCAACACCAAGGAGGTTCTTGATTTAACCAAAAAAATCTTGGTAGCTGCGGATCGAATTGCTTCCATTGTTAACGGACTCAATCTTTTTGCACGAACAGACAAAGATTTAATGGAGGTTATTGACCTTAATCTCGTGATCAAGGATGTTTTAGGATTAGTTGAATCCATGTATAGCAAGGAAGGAGTTGCCATCGAGTTTACTTCCTCTGCTTCTTTGGCCCAGGTAGAGGGAAATAATGGAAAGCTGCAACAGACCGTTCTGGGCCTTCTCTCTAATGCCAAAGATGCTATTAAACAGGTTCGTAACACAGGATTGATTCAAATTGCTATTACTGGTGATGAGCAGAAGATTCGTCTGTCCATAGGGGACAATGGGTGTGGGATTCCAGAGTCAATGCTATCCTCTGTTTTTGACCCTTTTTATACAACCAAAGATCCAGGCAAGGGAACTGGACTTGGACTTTCCATTGCAAGCACTATTGTTCAATCGATGAAGGGGAGTATTTCTGTAACAAGTAGTAGCAATGTTGGTTCTACTTTTACCCTGACCTTTCCAAACGCAAGTGATAAAGCGCAAACCACGACCACGACCACCAGGATCACCACCAGCAACATTGTCATAGAACAAGATCAGCAAGAGGTATGTTCTGTTAGCGGGAAGGTGCTTGTTGTCGATGATGAAGTGGATGTGCAAGGGATTTTGCAAGATATTTTAGAGCAGTTCAAGTTTGCAGTAGAGACCACATCTGATCCTCATGATGCTTTAAGGAAATTAAAAAGCAGTAATTATGATTACGTTATTACCGATATGAAAATGCCAGAGATGAGTGGCCAAGAATTAATTTTAGAAGCAAAAAAACTCCCACACCTTTCGAAAACCAGGTATATTATTATTACTGGTGATATCTTAAAAGATCATGCTGCTGAAGGAATTGCAGATAGATACCTAAAAAAACCCTTTCTCATTGCAGATATTGTTAAAGCTTTAGGAAAGTGACGGTAAACTAGTACGTAAATCATCATAAGTCTACGTATTGAATGAATTCTAAATCCTACGATAAAGGGTTAACGCTTAAAACAAGCATCCCCCTATAAAAAAACAAATAGGTAACTGCTCACTCCCTTCAACCATCAACTTTCATCCAGATGCTATCAGCAATTACTGCTATCAGCTTTAAGTCTCTTTATTAAACCATAGATCATTTTTTTTACTTCATCAAGTTTAGCACTTAACTCAGCAAATCTATCAGGTGCTATAATATTTAGGTCACTCGAAAGAATAAGTAGGCACTCTAATTCGCATGCAGAGGCATACGCAATATTTAAAAATCTTGGTAACTTATATGGACTCGCCCAATTAGCAAGAGAAAATTACATAGATGGTAAAATAAAATAATCGCTGCCATATATCCGGCCTATTTTATTAGGGAATTTTTCCCTGTGGCCCTGATGGAATTCGCTCTCTTTCTTTCTCTTTTTTTCTCTCTCTCACGCTGTTGCTACTCTTAAATCACTTCCATTTCTATATTCACATCCTTTATTCAAAAGGGCCCAGATGATTCTTGCATTCTTATTGGCAAGTGCGACGCAAGCCTTGTTGTGTTCTCTCCGTTCAATAATTGTTTTTACCCATTTAAATCGCTCATTTTTTTGCTTATCCAATTGATTGATTACCGCTCTAGCACCATGTATAAGCAATCCTCTAAGATAACCATCACCTCTTTTACTTATACCCAGTAGTTTTTCTTTTCCACCAGAGGAGTGCTGTTTAGGTACTATCCCAAGATAGGTAGCAAACTGACGACCATTTTTAAAAGAGCTAGCGCTGACAGGAATCACTGCTTTTAAAACAAGATGTTTTAAGTAATGATATGCAATTGGCTAATTTATCTTCTGTACAAAAATTACTCGGAGAAAAACTTTCTATTGCAACTTCCATGGCCCCCATGCTTGCAACGATCAAAAATGCAATTACTGCTTATGATAATAAAATTGGTCAAACAAAATTAGTAACTGCTCACACCTCTCAACCAAATGCTGTTAGCTAAGCAACTTTCAGCATCCGGTAGAGGGTAGATGGCTGAAGGGTGTGAGCAGTTACCAAAATTAATTCTTAACATCCTAGAGGCGGTTGGAGAAGATCTCTTGCAAGGGAATCGCGACAATGCACATGCAGGTCTTGTCTTGGCAACCAACCCTTTTTCAGGCACTCATCTGATAGAAAAAACTCGGGAGTACAAGCACCACTTTGATCCTCATTGGGCCAGCTTATATGAAACATGGAACTTGGCCTTTATTACCGCCAACATTGGAGATCTCCGTGTTCTCTATCCTAAACTCCTTATTCCTTCCGTCATCAATGCTGCCCCCGAAGACTACCTCTATTACCGAACCTTATCGTTATGGCTTGCTTTAAAATTATATCTTTATGCGAAGATCAAGGATCAAAAAGAACACCGAGAAGAACTAAAAGTACCTCACTCCTCCGAATTAGCGCAAATTTTGGGGGCGATTAATGCCAAATATGCTGATGAATATTCACGTCACCACTGATTTTTAAAATAATCATTTAAGATAAAAAAATAACATAAAACACCTGTAATCTTTCTATGTTCTTACCTGACTGCTGAAAAAAAAGGGTGACTAGAAGACAAGTCCTATGGTACATGACTTTGGTCTATTTTGCGCCAAGGATTAATAATAACGGTAAAACCAACAAGGATGTTTTATGATTAAAATAATAAGAGAGTCATGGCCCAAATTGCCTGCTCTTTTTTTCCTCATCTTTGCCATTCTTGCTCCTTTATCCTGTGATAAACACAAAGATACTCCTCCCTCCACCGAAACAAAATCCTTTATGCCAAATTTAAGTTGCTCTTTCACTGATGGACGTTGCTGGCATCTTGTTTCTATGGAGAATCCTGAGCATAAAGAGGAAATTGCAAAGATAGAAAAAACGCTGAAAGATCAATGCACACAAGAGCACGGCTCCCTTCGGCAAAATCAATTATGCTCGTCCTCGAAAGAAACACCGACCTGTCTTTTTACACTGAAAGAGAGAATGAAGATGGCGGCTTTTTACCCCTTGGGTACCACCACCGAGGATTGTCAAAACATCCATCAAGGAAATTTAATCGTTCCCGTCGATCAACCACAACACTTAGTAGCGCATTGTGATTTTCGATCAGTTCAACAATCTCTTTGCATCGATTACGTTGTAAATACATCAGAACCCTTCCTTCTGCTTAAAAAAACTTGTCCAGGAGATTGGCAAGAAGGAAGTCGCTGTGCTGTTCCTAAAGATACTTTGGGATGTAACTTATATCAAAAAGAGATAGGAGGTCATCAGGTTCTTTGGTACATCGGCCTTAATAAAACCCAAATGCATGATCATTGTGCTCCTGAACTCATGATCACTCAAATTTCGGAGGTATCACCATGATGAAGATCATCAAACAATTTTCTCAACACTATGGACGCTATGGAGCACTATTGATTGGTTTAGGGGTGATTATCTCCTTTGCTCTTCTTCTCTCTTTTCAGAGGGGCGAACGCATTCATCCCTATTCACTAGACCAAGAATTGAATGGCGGACAGGCCAAAGAATTCTCTCTGTACAAGCTAGGCAATCGAAATGCGCCCGAGTTTGGCGATTACTTCCTCGACCGTGTCCAACCACTTTTGGCCAAGCGATGCGTGGTTTGTCACTCTTGCACCAATGGTCCTTGCCAGCTCAACATGACTTCTTATAAAGCGATCGAGCGTGGAATTCATAAAATCGATCCTTATGGTTTAACTGTTTCTGAGAAAGTAGATACTCGCATTGCTAATAACCGTACAATTGAGCACTGGCGATCGGTAGGATTTGAACCGATTTTACCTGGTGATGAGTCTGGTCTTGCTCCTGAAGAATCGATTCTCTACCGCAATTTAATTCGAGGTCAAACCAATACCTATCAAAATCCGGCCTTTCAAGAACAAGAGATTAGGCGAATGGGTATGGCGCACGAATCATCTATCTATGAATGTTCGGCCACCCCCAAAGAATATGCTCTCTATGAGGCCAAGTATCCTCAAGGAGGAATGCCTTGTGGATTACCAGCACTCCCCGCCGATGAATTTAAGATTCTTGTTGATTGGGTGAAAAGTGGTGGTCTTGGTCCCTCAAAAATGGCACAAGAAGAAGCAAGCAATCCTCAACTCTCTGGTGTAAGCAAAGAAAATCCTGTGGAAGTCATTCGCGCCTGGGATGAATTTTTAAACGGTTCGCTGGAGTCTCAACTAGTGGCCCGTTATCTTTTTGAGCATCTCTTCTTAGGCAATATCCATTTTGAGGAAAACCCTGGGGAGTTTTATCGTTTAGTGCGTTCGTCAACACCTTACCCTTATCCCATTCAACAAATTGCTACTGAAACGGTTCAAGATGCACCACCTACAGAGGGAAGAGTCTACTATCGGATGCAGAAGATCGATCGTGTAATCGAGGCCAAAACTCATATTGTTTGGCGCCTTTCGCGAAAGTCCTTGGAGCATTGGAAAGAAGTGTTTTTACAAAAATGGCCATGGAAAATTGCATCTCTTCCTGGGTATGAGAGCAAAAACCCCTTTGCCGTTTTTGAACCCATTCCCACCAAGGCCAGAGCGCAATTTATGCGAGAGAATTTCCGCCTTCTTCGTCTATCGATTGGAAAGGGGCCAGTTTGTTTTGAACAAGTCTCTACCTATGCCCTCGATAGCTACATCTTCATGATGATGTTAAAACCAGAGGCCGACCCTACGGTGATGAATCCTAAACTTGGTCTCAAATCTTGGAACAACTTTTTCACTAGAGAATATCAATGGAGAGGAATGTTCTTGGGGGATAATCGCTTTGGAGAGGTTGCTTTTAAAAATGCCTTTGAACGAGAACTTCGTCGCCTTCGTCCCCATGGACTTAGCATTGATGACATTTGGGATGGAGAGGATGGTAAAAAAGATCCCAATGCTCTCGTTGTTGGACGCCGTTTTCAACGTTCCGTTGAATTTGATACCGCCGAAACGAAAAATCTTACCGGTATGCCTAATAGTGTTGCTCTAGCAACCTATGCGACTTCCGAACGCTACCATTATAACATCTTGGCCACTTATAAATACTGGGGTAATCTCATTCATAAGCACGATACTTGGGAATTTTCCATGTATTTGCGAACTGAGGAAGAAGATCTCTATATTTCACTTTTACCAGATCAAGCGTATCGAGATGAAGTTCGTGCTAGGTTAACATCTCCTATGGGTCGTCGCTATTTTAATTTAGATCATGATTATGCTCAAGGTCGCCCGGCCAATACAAAAGAATCCTACAATGAAGACATGCTTCTTCGGGCCATCTTGAAAAAATTTGGTCCAACCATTGTTGGTCCTGAGGACACACTTAATAATTGGCCTAATACCAACCTTCCTCAAAAGATCCTTCCTGCCATTACTAATATTGAAGAGTGGGAACAAGGACTACGGGCCATTACCGCAAAGAGTGGGATCTATCCCCGCTACTTCCCTAATATCGCCTATGTCCGTATTGGTGGGGCCAATGGAGAACTTTACTCACTGACCACTCAACGAGCATACTCTCCCCATAAGCTTTCTCTCTTTGAGAAGAGTTCTCGTCGTCCTGATGATGATGTAATTCATGCTTATCATGGGTTAATGGGAATAGCGCCAGAACTCTTTTTTGACCTCTCTTTTGAGAACGCTTCTTCCTTCCTAAAAGAACTACAAGCAGTTCACGACCCTGAATCTTCTGCGGCCTTCTTCTCCAAGTATAAAATTGCACGCAATAGTCCTAAGTTTTGGTCTTTTGCCGATTGGCTTCATGCTTGGCAAGAAAAGAATATGCCTATTGAGGGAGGTATTTTGGAGTTTCGCTTCTACGATTTAACAGATGTTCCCTTCTAGAATTTAAAGTTTTAGGAGAGACGCGCACCAGTTAGAGACTAGCTCATTCTAGCGCAGACCAAAGCCCTTTTGCCATTCCATGCACTGGACGATAGGCCAAATCCCAAACACTCTTCAACTCATCCAATATTAGGTTATAAAGTTACTGATAGTTTTGGAATGAAGCAAAAATGGCATTAGCAAATAAATAGCATTGAACTGATCGTTAAATCATAGCTCCATTCTATGGGGACTTAATGCTTGCATTATCATCTTTCTGAAAAGAAAAAGGAAAAGGTGCCACATTCTTTTTTGATCGTCGATGCGTTTAATGCACTAGCGATCAAAAAGCATACTATTCCCCACATTTTCAAGACTGCCATAATCACGTTAGAATAAAAGATGTTTATTTACCTTGGTTGACCATTGAGGCAGAACAAGCATTATAATAAAACAGCACCTCCTCAGAGTAGAATTCACTTTTTCGAAAGAGTGAACTGAATGGATAAAATGGCAATTTTCGAGATATGGATAATAGTATGATCAAAAAGGAATGTGGCACTTTTTTCCTTCTTTTTTCCTTCAAGGCAGTAGGAGTGAACAGCAGGAACAACAATAGGAAAAGGCCTCAACAGTTGCAAAACATTCATCCTCCTATTTTTTGCTCTTGGCGGTCACTGCTTCCAACAATTGAGACACGGCCACTTCATCTGGTTTTTGGTTGGCAGGAATGGTTATCCCATGTTTTTGCAACAATGCTGCTGTATCAGTAGCATCCATACAATCAAGATTTCGTTTGATAGCTGTTTTGCCAAGTCACTTATGATCACCGTGCCCTTACTGTCTTTTGTCGTTCTCACAAACATCGTATGTTTTAGCGGATAGTGGCCCGCAATAAAATTTTGCTTGGGAATTTTTTTATAAATCAACATCTCTTCCTCGGTAAAGAGTTGTGCCGCTCCTACTTGTTTATAAAAACGGGGAACAGAGATCATACTGTTTTGTAAGTTTTGAGGACCAATCAAAAACAGTAGTCCTCCGCTATTGGACTTATCAGCAAACGTCATCCCAACATTGATGTCTTCCGATATGGGCCTCAAAATAGCGTCCTCTCTTCTCAAATTCTATCGCTTGTTTTTTAGTTTCTTGAACCATCTTGTCTTTCAGAAAGTTTCTTTGAGTGCGAACAATGACTTTCTCTACAATTTGCATTTGGGCCTTAGTATGCCCTTTACGATTTCGACCGGTTTTATCATATCCTTGTTCATTAAAGTTCATTCCATCGTCGAGATGAGCAATCCATTGAGGCATCTTGGTTTTCCATGGCCCTACTCCGAAATTAGGGTAACAAAGTATGAGGGAAATATCGTTTTTAGTTATCATTGAAGCAGATTATGCGAAAGAAATCGAAAATTTTAAAATGAATGTCCCTCGAGTGTGAGTGATTACAAACTGTTAAATTAAATCGGTGGCACAGGATTACCATAGCAGCAAATGCTTAATTACTTAATATTAATAAGAATTTGCTATCGGAAGATAGCTTTTAAATTATTTTGGAACATTATATTCCTACTTTGGCATGATTATTGCTTTATGTATTTTCAAGCAAGAGACATTTTGTTCTTGCAAATTTCAAACAATATTAAGGAGTTTATATGAATTTAGCTAAGAATATTATGATCATGGCAACATTATTAGTTTCCAGTTTTGGGGCATATGGCGAACAAAGGCCTGAACAAAAAGAAATACTGTTTTCCTTTAATAAAAACGACTATGAAAGTAATAATGTACCAGCAAAAATAAAAGAAGAATTGTTATTAACCGAAGGCGGACTGTTTCAGCTAAAGTATCATAAAATTGAAGAATTATATGCAAGATTCACAGGAGCAATTTCTAATGATAGCACAAATAAATTTGAAGATTGGCCGACACTGAACGACCTTGCAGGAAATTCTTCCGAGGAAGAAGAAAAAGCTTATTTTGCTTCACACACATTACTGTATACCAATGATTACGAATCAAACAAAGAAGAAATAAAGGCCGATTTGATAAAGTCAAAAGTTAATAAAATACTTGAAAAAACTCGTGTGGAACTCCATTCTGAAACAGCGAAAGGCATAATAAAACTTGTTCCTCCTACAGGTGAGAAAATAAATCTGGATACTCGTGCTTTTCCGCAAACCAATAAAAATGAGTCTGACATAAATATAGTAATATTTACCGAATATAGCGCAAAAAACGACTATTTAGTCCTTTTATCCTTCATGCAATATGCAAGAGAAAGTAAAGTAAAAAGCTCGCTTAGCTATGTCATATTGCCTTCACCAAACGATGAAGTTTTAACCACCCTTGCTGAACATGCATATTGTTTTAATTTTGAAAAACCTAACTATTTTGAGCATTACAATACTAGTGCCATGGCAATCAGGTCCATGTTTGACGCTAAAGATTTAGTGACAAGAAAGAGCCAGGCAGCAACTTGGATAAACGATCAAATGGAAGATGCAGAAATGGCCAGTGAAAAAATCAAAGCCTGCGTACGTGGAAATAAAGGAAAAGAGATGTTGTCCAAAGCAAGAGACTTGCAAAAAAATGCAGGAGTTTTTAGTTTACCTGCATACTTTGTTAATGGCAAAAGACTTCCTCTAAATGAAGCAAACGTAATAACGTCATATCTGCTAAACCTTGAAGAGCAAATCCTCTCTTCCCGTCGTTAACTACCAACTTTCCGCATCTCCTATATTCCCAGTTTTCGAAGTAGATCTTCTTGAATTTGAAAAAGACAAATCCAATTTAATATTTTTAGACAGCAAGCTTTTCAAAAAATCATAAAAATGATTTCCAAAAGAGTATTTTTTTAATTTTATTGCCTAAGGTTATTTTTTTGCAAACAGCGACCTATTAGAAATAAAATCTACTTTTGTATCCTTGCAGGGTCTACTTGGTGCTTGAATTTTATTTTCTCTTCAATATAAAAACGCATCTTCGCTTTGACCTCTTGTCGACCCTTGGATATTCGACTTAAGGATTTTATAAGTTTCGCGCAAGATACTATAGTGATTGGTTCCTATTCCAATCGGTTGCGGCCTTCCGCTAGGTGTTTCTGGAATTTCACTTAAACCTAAAGCTCGTTAGTTTTTTACATACACTGAATCCGATTAAGGATTCTGCCATTATTCTGATTTCCCCGAGGCTTGTCGTCCACTAGCAGGTACTGGTTCTGTTTTTTACTATCCGCTAATATATTTCATCCAAAAGTAAAGTTTTGTGCTAAAATCGAATTCTCTTCAATATTTTCAGTTGGTTGGATTTTTATGTTTTCACTAAAGATCCAATGCTTATTGGTGCTTTATGGCACCAAGTAAATCCTTAGTTACTGGTAAGATCTATAGAAAAGTTCACTATCTAAAAGACTCTCATAAAAGAGTGATCGTTTGCTTTGGATATAAAGCATTGAGTATTTATGGTTTTGTCTAAAATAAAATTTTCGATTTTAACGATCTTCCAGTATATTGCCAGCAATTGGTAGGGGTGATACTTTGCCTTCGCTCGAAAAAAGATAGCAAAAAATTTATTAGACATTGATTAAATGCCACTACGAAAGGTGTAAAATAAAATTTCTTCTATAAAAATTGATCAAATCAGAGAGAGAGAGAGAGAGAGAGAGAGAGAGAGAGAGAGAGAGAGAGAGAGAGAGAGTGTGTGTGTGTGTGAATAAAACAACAGAGGAGATGCTGGAAGTCGGTAATATGAGGCACTGTTGAGTTTAAAAAGAAATCTCATCTCGATGGATTAATGTCTAGTTTTCACTTGGCCGCTTAAAGCGGCAGCACAACTTTGCTATCACTAATCACGGTGTCTCATCATTTGGCCCCCAAAATGGAATGGTTTTCAAACGAAAATCATTCCATTTCACTAGAAAACCAAACAAGAGTTTAATAACACAAGTTTCAATTAATTTGCTTAAAAACGCCAAGAGCAATGATAGGTAACTAATTAAAAAAAGCATAAATATAAACAGCTTATCATCCACTTAGAAGTTACTCTAGTCTAAAAAAACTTATCCCATACTTGGCATTCAATTTGCTATTAATAAAAACAAAAGTCACATAGTGTGGACTTAAAATAAAAGTTTTTTTAGGAGTAAAGATTATGAAAATTGTTTTAGTTATTAAAAAAGTAGAAGTTGCTGATGAAATTACACATGCACTTATGTCCAAGGGTGATGGATGGTGTAAAGGTAGCGGTAAATCTGAAAACTAACACTATGTCGTAAATAAAACGCTTTTGATAAAGGAATGATGTATGGCAGTTGATAGCAAATTTTTAAAAGGCATTTTTTTTAAAAAACATTTCTTTTTCCGGCGTGAAAGCTGGGGAGGATTTGTAATCAATATGAAAAGTGGAGAGAAATTTGAGCTTGATTTGCCGACAGCATTCCTTTTCGAAAGTATTGAGCAAAGAAAATATATCCCAGAAACAAATATAGAGGTAACTGAATTATTAGCGACATCTTTCTTTGAACTTAACGATTGTCCGACAACAAAATTGTCCACTATCTCCTTAAAAGAACCTGTTCAAAAAAAAGCACTCTTAAATGCGTTGGATATCCCCTTGAACGTGACTATTTATCCTTCTTTTGACTGCAATCAGAAGTGTTCTTTCTGTTTCGTAAACAGCAAAAAAAGATGCTTGTCAATGCTTCCATTAGAAAGATGGAAAGAATTAGTAAAAGAAGTCTATGATCTTCGCATACCTTATCTCTCTCTGTTAGGAGGAGAACCACTGCTATATCGTTCGAATATGGAACTTATTAATTTTGCCAATAGTATTGGACAAAAAATCCACGTTACTACCAATGGTAACCATTTAGATCCTTTGTTACCAGGAGAATTAGCAAAAATTGAAAAACTAGATATAACCGTTTCCTTACATGGATCAGATACCTCTCATAATGACATAACAAGAGGTTCATCTCAAACTACAAAACAATTTATTAAACGTCTCATACAACATGGAAAAATTCCAACTATACATATGGTTGCTCTAGAAGAAACATTATTGGGAGCTTTACAGTTGATCGACTTTGCTGACGCAAACGGAATTGGAACTATTTCTATTGGAGCATATCAACCTGCATCTGATAAAAAACTAAAGATGATCTCACTGTACAAACTTGATGAAGCAGTCGTGAGATTACAAGAATATGTGCGAAGTAAAAACTATCGAGTAGAGATCCGATTAGAAGCGTGTCTGCGATATTCCACTCAAGAATCAACTGTGTTGCCAACAACATTTCTCTCGAATATGACTAGCGGTTGTCCAGCAGGTAAAACCTCATTGGAAATACTCTCGGATGGAAGTGTTATTCCATGTGTACGTTTTGACACAGAGAGAGGTTATTGCGGTTCTATTGTAACTCACTCTCTAATTGAAATTTGGAAGAACTCTATTTTATTGCATAAACTCAGAGCACGAACAAGTAATGATAGTCAATGTCTTGCTTGCCCATATGCTACTTTTTGCAAAGGTGGATGTCCTGCTGTTACATTAGATACTCAACGAAGGGACCCACAGTGCGTACGGTAATCAGAAATAATTTTTCCGTATTGAGAGATGGCAACGTCCGAAATCTTTTTTTGGGACAAATCACTTCAGGAATTGGTGATCAATTTAATCTATTAGTTACCAGTTTTTGGATCTATAAACTCTCTGGAAGTGCTTTTTATGCAAGTCTTCTTCCAATAGCAAAGGTAATTTCCATAATTTTCCTAGGAGCATTTGTAGGAACATTGGCCGATCGTTGCGATGCTCGTAAAATGTATATTTTAGTAACCGCTTTGCAGGCAATTGTCACACTTTTAATGTTTTGCTGTAACCATATTCATTTCCTGATAGCATCCTCGGTGCTAATGAATATTCTTGGACTAGCTGCAACCTCATCCCGTGGAGTACTAAAAAAAACCATGCTCACTTCGGGCTCCTTTAAAAAACTAAACTCTGTTTCAACGCTAATTCAAACTCCAATGGCCATTATCATGCCCGCAATCGCAGCAGCAGTCGTTTCGACTATAGAATTTCGCTGGGCATATTTTATTGATGCCATCTCATTTATGGTGGCACTGTGTTTTTACTCGCGGATTAAAAGTGAAGATAAAAACAAAAGCAATGACCATCTATTGGAGAAAAAAAGCTCTATAACACATATATTAGATGGAATGAAATATATTACCAACAACAAACAAATTCTTTTTTTACTGACAATGATAATCCTAGGGAATATGGGATTTTGCGCTTTTCACTATGTTTATGTTCTTGGACAAACTATTGCTTCAAAAGGTGTAATCGGTGTTGGTGTTGTCAATTCAGCAATGGCCGTAGGCGGATTTATTATGTCATCCGCCCTTGCTTTTTTAAATCAACAATCTTTTTCTTCCATAAGAACTCTTTCAATGGTCAGTTTACTTAATGGTCTAGCAACAACCATTTTTCTCTTTACTACAGACATTATCCCAACTGTATTATTAGTAGTATTGATTAGTGCTACCGATGAGATAGTAGAAATGACGGAGGAGAATATTTTGTTCGATATCATTTCTGAACGTTTTTTTGGAGTAGTAAATTCATATTTAAATATCGCTCATCGAATAATATCTTTGCTTTTTATACCTATATATGGACTAGCGGTTGATAAGCTTGGAATTCATAATGCTTTAGGTATAAGTGGATTCTTCATCATTTTTTCTGGGATCATTGGAATATTGCTTGTTCGAAAAAAGCGTTTAATACAATTTAAGGAGATAGAGTATGCCTAAACTAAATGCAAATAAATTTATACAATCTCGCTACAACCATGAAATCCCTTTACCTGATGGTGAATTTGTACTTTACAATGCTCTCTCAGGAGCTGTTGCAAAATTAGATAGCAAATTGGATTGGTCTGCTCTCCAAAACGAAGAGGAATCTGCATTAGAAGAGAATGGTTTTTTAGTGGAATCTGATGAACAAGAGAGCAAATACGTTGCTCAACGGCGAATGCCATCAAAAAACATTCAAAGCTACACAATAGTCCTTACTGAAGCTTGTAATTTACGATGTACTTATTGCCATCAAAGACAAGGAAAAGACAATAGCTCTTTTTCGTCATTAGAAAAAGTGAAGATTGAAGACAAACATATCGTTGACTTCATCCTCTCAAGAATTACACCCGAGGTATCTGTCATAAATTTTATTTGGACAGGAGGAGAACCGTTGCTTGAATTACCAAGATTAAAACTTTTGATAGAAAGAGTATCGTTTGCAGTTCCAAAAGGTATTCAAATTAATTCACATCTGCTAAGCAATGGAGTAAAATTACCTCACTTGTCAGATCTAGATATTAAGACTCTCTTTAATTCTATGCA
>JADGAN010000019.1:16593-92131 GCA_015231955.1 Oligoflexia bacterium
TTTTGATAGAAAGAGTATCGTTTGCAGTTCCAAAAGGTATTCAAATTAATTCACATCTGCTAAGCAATGGAGTAAAATTACCTCACTTGTCAGATCTAGATATTAAGACTCTCTTTAATTCTATGCAACTCACTCTTGATGGAATAGAAGAATTTCACGACACAGTACGCATGCGTCATGATGGAACTGGAACATTCGCTGCAACATTAGAACAAATCAAACGTTGTTCAAAATTAACCAAAGTCCTAATTAGATTCAATGTTCATTCTGATTCTGACACTGTTGTTGTAAAGGTAATGAATTTTTTGAGAGAACAAAATCTAATTGGCAAAATAAATTTTTACTTTTCTCCAATCACTGAAGAAAATGGCAGTGGTTGCCAATATGAGTGTATTAGTCATGTGGAAGTCGTCGATGCGTGTTTAAAAGAGCAAGAACGTTTACGACAAGCTGGGGATCTTTCTACTAAAATATATTCTCTGCCATTACCTAAATGTCGTGAATGCAGTGTTGATCTAGATTCACATATTGTTATTGGTGAAGATGGTACTTTATTTAAATGTTTTCCAGATGCTGGACGTCCTGAATTTGGGGTAGGACATATCTATACTGGCATCGATAAAACGTCACTACATGATAGGGCCTATTGTGATGACGATCCTTTTAAAGATTCTCGTTGTCGCAATTGTTCAATATTTCCCGTTTGTGGAGGAGGCTGTCCCAAATATCGAATTAATTACAAAGAATCTAAATGCAAATACACCATAGAGCAGATACGTCGACTTGTCCTATGTAGTTTATAAGGACACTCTGCTCATTGACTATTCAATGTGAGTTGTTGAATCGAATTATTCTGTCCGATTTAAAGCGTGAGGCCTTCACAGGGCCGTGTGCTTTAATCTAAAAAAGTTTATTAAATCATATTTTCCTTATGATTATCAAAAACTGGTACGAAACGCACGCGATAACGAAGTTGATTACCTGGTGGTCGAAGCATGTCAATAATTTGTCCCTCGATCACTAGAGTATGATTACAAAATGGCCACTTTAGCTTAAGAATATCACCTTTAAATTTAGAACTAACTTGAACATCTCATTCGTTTTGTTTCCAAAAAATATTTCCCCTAGCACTGCTTAACGCGCGCGAACGATGTGCTGATTTTTATTTTACTTTCACATCCCTTCTTCTTGCGGGCCATTAGGTCAGGTTTTTTTATCTTCACCCTAAATTTACAAATCCCTTTTAGAAGGGCCACCGTCCAAAAGTTTGTAAAAGATGGAACTAGTGCTGACTTGGCACTAACGATGTATGCTTGGTAATGGAAGCTCTTCGCGCATAGATAGCATTCCCCATCACTCCAAAAATAAACGGCCCTAAAATAATTTGCAACTCATAGATTAAAATTTCTCTGCTACTTTGGAACTCTTGTGCGGGAATAAAGGGTAAGATGATTGCCAAAAGGACCGCCAAGATTCCCATGGTTCCAATAAGCAATGCTCCCCCTCTCCCCCCAGGAACTTTACACGGGCGGGGGACCGATGGTTTTTCTTTTCGCAACTTCAAAAAAGTGGAGAATAACAATAGGTAGGGAATAAAACTTGTAAGAGTCGTCATCACAATCAGCAGCTGATAGAAGGCCTCTACCGAGGGCATTAAAGAGGTGATCAAAACAATGAAGGAGATAAAGACTGCTTGCATTATTATGATATTTTGCGGCATCCCGTGTTGGTTGGGTTTAATCAAAAATACAGGGAGAATGTGCTTGCTGCTTTCAAAGATTAACTTGATGGGCCCAAGAATCCATACATTAAGAGTAGCGATGGAACCTAAAAAAATTAACAGCGCAACACTCTTTGTTAAAAAAGCAAGTCCCGTGCTTTCAAAGATCATCTTCATCGCATCCATTATCCCCGATGCCACTCCCATCTCTTCTTTAGGGATAAGGACTCCCAAGGAGAGCGTTCCTCCCATATAGAGGGTCACAATGATGACTCCAGAGATGAGGGTGGAGAGTGTAAAGGTGTGGGGCCCCCTTTCAATCTCCTCTCCCATGATGGAGGTTAGTTCAATGCCACTCATGGCCAACATTAAAGTAGAGAGCAAAAGGATATTTTTAAGCGAAGATAGATCGGGAAGGACAGTTTGCAAAGTATAGGTCGTGGCGGGCGCGCGACCAAGATAAAAGAGAGAGTAGGCCCCAAGAAAAAGAATCAACACCCCCGGCATGAATAGGCCCAAAAATCCAAAGATCTGGGAAAAAAGTTTACTTGTACGCACCCCTTTAATATTTAAAATCGTCAATAGGCAAAAGGTCGCGATGATCACCGATGCTACAAAAAGTTGATTATCTTTCAGGGCCGGATCAAAAACAAAGGCCAAAGTAACAGCACAAAAAGTGATAAGCATGGGGTAGTAAAATAGATTGCTAACAAAGTAAAACCAGGCGGCCAAGAAGGCCACTCTTTCCCCATAGGCTTCTTTAATCCAAACATAAAACCCTCCCTGCTTTGGCCATGCACTGGCCATTTCCGCTGTAATCCGCCCCAGTGGAATAAAAAAAAGAGTGAGCGCTAGCGGCCAATAGAACATGGCGGAAGCCCCCATGCTTGCGGCAATGGGAAGCCATCGCAAACTGGTAATCGCGGTGACATTGATTCCAATAAGATCTTTGGTGCGTAAACTTTTGGAGAGCTGCTGCTGATGCTGTTGATGCTGTTGATGCTGATGTGTCATATTTACCTTTTGTAAAAATTTGAATATTTAGAGTTTATAAAAGAAGAAAATAATGTCAACATGATGCTCCCTTTCGATAAAAGTTTAGACTATGGGACAGCAGGATGCTTATGACATTACCTGTACTAGAGATCAATTTATGTAAATTAGCGTATAACGCAAAAATCGAGGTTTGCTTATTGGCCCAATATGGAGTGACCGTAATGGGGGTCAATAAAGTGTTTAATGGCCTAGTGGAGACGGCGGAGGCCTTGATTAAAGGTGACATTACAACGATTGCAGAATCACGGATTGCCAATTTAAAGCGAATGCAACACCTCCCTTGTGAGAAGTGTTTGTTGCGAACTCCTACTCCTAGCGAGATTAGTGATACCATCCGTTTTGCCGATATCTCCCTTGGTTCCGATCGAGAGACCATTAAAGAGCTAGGCATCGAGGCGTCTCGACAAGAGCGGCACCATCAAATTCTTCTGATGGTGGATATGGGAGATCTACGAGAAGGGATCTGGTTTGAATCGTATGCAGAGATTGTCGCGGCCATAAAAGAGATTTTGCGCTGGCCTTGGTTACAACTCTATGGACTAGGAACCAACTTTAGTTGTTATGGAACGATCATTCCCACCAAAGAGCATCTTGATCTCTTTGTTGATCTCGCTTTGAAACTTGAAAGAGATTTAGAGTTGCGATTTAAATACTTGTCAGGAGGAAATTGTACAAGTTACCATCTGATGCATAACGGGCAATGGAACCCACGGATTAACCATCTTTGGATCGGAGGATTACATCAATTTGGAATTGAGTATGTGGACATGAAATACGTTAACGGTTTTTTTCACTCCCAAAAAGAGTGTAAGCTTGCAGTCTCTGATCTCTACTTATTTAAAGCAGAAATTATCGAAATCTATCATAAACCTACTATGCCCTATGGGAAGTTGGGGGTCGATGCTTTCTTACAACCCAAGGTGTTTGTCGATCGAGGAGTAAGAAAGCAAGCACTACTCTCCTTTGGACGGGTCGATGTTGATTATCGTAATTGTGTTCCAGTCGATGACAAATTAATATTACTGGGGCAAACCAGTGATCATACTTTGATCGATCTAGAGGATTCTCAGCGAAGTTATCGGCGAGGAGATCAGATCGCTTTTGAAGTAGATTACACCGCGCTCTTATCCCTTTGTAATAGCGATGCCATTGCCAAGGTTTTTATCGATGAGTAAAGAAGAGAAGAACGAGAATCTGATTGTGCTAAAACTTGAACACCTTCCTGCCATTATGAAATTGCAAGAGGAGATTTTAGCGTCACTTCCCTCCTCCGATCTCTATGCCCCCTTTTCCTCTCACGATTTTAGTCGCGTCTTAGGGGAGCAAGATCAAGGTTTTTCACTTGGAGTATTCGTTGCAGAACGGTTAATTGCTTTTGCTTGTGTCTTATTTCCAGGAGAGGGCGAAGATAATCTGGGATACGATTTAGCATTTCCCGCGGAAGAGATACGCCGAGTAGCGCATCTAGAAGAGGCCTTCGTTCACCCTCTGTACCGAGGGCAAAAATGGCAACAGCAGCTGTTTGGCGAGAGAAGGGCACGCATCCAAGCGATGGGTCGTTATCGTCACTTATGCACGACGATCTCTCCCTTTAACTACTACAGCATCAAAAATGCGTTGGCCCAAGGGTTGGTGATCAAAAAATTAAAGCGCAAATATAATAATCAGTGGCGATTTATTTTGCATCAAGATTTGCAAATGGGCCACGTTCTACCAGTACCCTCATCACTTACCAAGGTGGTCGTTGATCAAAGAAAGAAACTCGAAGAGACAAGGTTGGCGCTACTGCTGGAGCAAGGTTCTATCGCAACAGAAGTAAGTAGAGACGACGATCATTACACTTTTACGTTATTAGGGAAGCATCGGTGAGTTCAGAATTTTTACCTATTGTAGGAGCTATTTACGTCTCCTTTATCTATGCGCTAAGCACCCACGCCTATAACCCCATTGTCCAACAATACTCGTGGCCCACCATTAGCATCTTACGTTCAGGATTTGCTCTCCCCCTCTTTATTGTATGGGTCTTCATTGATGTGGAGCTGGGAGCTTTTTTCGCCGTCACTTGGAAGTCGCTCTCCTGGCTCGTGCTGGCCTGTTTTACAACTCAAGGACTTGCAGATGGACTCCTTTTGATCTCGTGTCGTACGATAGGGGTTCCTACCGTTTTAACGATCGCCGCGATTTATCCCCTCTGGACGGCCTTGATCACCATCCTTTTTAAGCTTGATCCTGAGAGGAGACTCGTTTTCCACCACTGGTGTGGCCTGATTATTACCTTTATTGGAATTGCAGGAATTGTTTACGCTAAAAATGGTAAACAACAAAAGGGTGGTGTGGCAGAGGGCCCAGCAGTGAAGCGCACGAACTTTAAGCTTACGGGATATTTATCTGCCTTTGCTGTCTCTTTGTTGTGGGCGATCTCGACCTTTGCCATTACCTATGGTAGTCAACATCTCCATAATGGAGTGGCCAACTCTCTTCGCTTGGGGATGGCCCTGCTTATCGCTCCCTGGTTGGCCTTGCTCTCTGGAACCCCTAAGAGGCAACTACTCATCCCTTTAAAAACTGTTTGCTCCC
Organism: Oligoflexia bacterium; assembly: GCA_015231955.1. GTDB lineage: Bacteria > Bdellovibrionota > Bacteriovoracia > Bacteriovoracales > Bacteriovoracaceae > JADGAN01. The sequence goes on from JADGAN010000019.1 coordinate 21,947, forward strand.
TCTGGTGGATTTTACTTTTAGGCACCACTAGCTTTGCTGTTTACATCTCTGCCATGTCCCATGGACCTATTGTGATCATTAGTGCCCTTAGTTCGCTCTCTACCGATTGTTTTTTATTCTACTAACCAGCATAGGTGCAATCTTATTAGCAACGCCATAAAAAATAATAATGACTTGATTGATATGAGGAAAAAATGAATCCAGATGAAGAAACATGCATTATACCTAAAACACCATTGGAGATTTATGGAACCTATCGAGTATTAAATCCCAAGGGGGCGCTTCCTCAACAAGCATGGAAAATCGATAATAAGATTAGCACTCCTTTGCCCTTAGAATTAATCATGGATGTCGACTTCTTGATGTTAGATTCAACCAGCATGAAACAATTACAAGAGAGTCAAAAGGGGGAGAAGAAAAAAATCTTAGAGAGAATCGAAGAGATCGTCCATGAGCGAGGGAAAATGCACAACCCCATCACGAACTCTGGTGGGGTGATGGTGGGAACTGTTCACTCGTTTGGCTCATGCTTTCTCGATGTCCACGCCGAAGAAAAACAGGAGTGCGTCGTTGGCGCAAGAATTATTCCTGTGGTCTCCTTGACTGCCCTTCCTTTGCTGATTCATCACTGTTGCGATCTTGAGGGCGATAAAATTCTTCTTAAGGGAAAGGCCGTGGTGTTTGCAGGCATGCGTATTTGTATTATCCCCCAAGAGATGAGCACTTCGCTCGCCTTAGCATCTATTGATATTAGTAGTCTTGTCCCTCAGGTGCAGCGAACCCTTCTTGATATCTTAAACAAGCGAGGCCTTCTTTCACTGACAAAAAAATCTCCTGTCATTCATGTTTTAGTGATTGGACTGGGCAAGGCCGGCATGACCGCTCTCTACACTCTTAAAGAGCTACAAGAGCTGCACCCGCACCCCATGAAGATTTTGGCCGTCGATTACGATAAAGAGAAAGTTAACAAAATAAAAGAGCTGGGTTTAGTTACGGCTGCGGAAACGATTGATGCAAGAGAGGCAAGCACTCTCTTTTCCTTTGTGGCCGATCATACAGAAGGAGAGGGGTGTGATCTAGTCATTAACGTTGTCAATGTTCCAGGGACAGAATCCTCTTCTGTCTTATCTGTCCGCCAAGGTGTTTATCGTGGGAGCATTATCTTCTTTTCCATGTCAACTCATTTTGCGCATGCTGCGCTTGCGACGGATGGAGTGGGAAAAGATGCAACGATGATCATTGGCAATGGCGTGGCCGATAGGCAATTTACAGCAATGTTTGCGCTACTCCAAAAATACCCTACACTCTCTGCTTTTGTTGATATTCAGTAGTTGTTCATAGAGAGCAACTGCCACATTCACACCATCAATACTGAGTTGGCCGAAGCGTAGGGAGACCACGAAAATATGGGGAAAGAATAAAACTAATAAAACTTTTTGACGATAGAACTTTATTTCAAACCATCGATAGTCCCGTTTATGGTGAGGCTGACGTAAAATTGTTGGTCAGAGTGATTGATCTACTTTGGAAGCCAGTAGGTCATGTTATTTGTTTTTGCCTCGTAATCCATCCCTCGAGGGGAATGATTGTATTAATGACCACTGACTTGAGTTTGTTGGCAGTTGATATCGTCAAGATTTATGGTTACGTTTTAAAATTGAATTTGGATTTTAACAAGCTGTTCATCAATTGGGATGCTTTTACACCACTTTTTCTCGAAGTCAATGAAGAAAATTAAAAGATGCAGTGGTGATCAGTACCTCCATAAAATCGATAAAGCCATCAGAGAGCTGATTATAAAAAAATTCACAGCATATCAATTGCATCTACAGATCGGAATGATTGCTCAAGGACTTTTGCAATACTTGGCAATGAAATATTGCGATCAAATCTGGAAGAGTTTTGGTGGGTGATTGAGGACAATTAGAGATGGAATCGTTCCATTAGAACAAGTAGTATCTATGTCCCTTAGAAATTGGTACCTTGAATTTTTGCATAATAAGTTTATGCCGTGTTCTTTTAGAAAATTCATGGAGGAAAGGATAACGTAACTACTCACCCCCTAAGCTACTTTGATTTCGGGAATCTTTCCATCTAAAACCATTTGGATAGCAATCATTGGATGATACCCTTGATTCTCCATAGTCTGCAGATAACTTGAAATTCTACAGTATGCTTTAGCAAATTCGGCAGAACGAAAACATCCAGACACTTTTTTCTTAACCTTTGCCATTCTCAAATCTCTTTCAGCTCTATTGTTTGTGAATGAAACCTCGCTATAGCGAGCAAACGCTAAAACAGCTTCTTCGTGTTCATCTAACATTTCTAGCAAATTGTGTGCGTCTGATTTGGCAACTCTACCTTTTTTTTCAGGAGTTCGTACTATTATCGGCAACTCCTTTTTACCCCGAGTTATTATATTTCGGAAATTTTTCAAGAGATCAAAATACTCTTTCTCTGTTAATTTTTTGTTTTTTCTCTTTGAAATTATTTTAGCAATTTTCTTTAGCAGTTTTTTCATATTTTTCTCCCAATGATAATCATTAGATTCAATTATGAATTGAAGTTCTCTCAATAAATGAGAACCACAAAGACCATGCTTGCAATTATGATACGATAAATATGCTGACCAACAATCATGAATACAAGTACCACCATATAAAGGTATAATCCCTATGTCGTCGATGGCTTCACAACCTCGTTTTTCATGAAGAAACTTAAGCGTTATATCTCCTGATGAATAGGAATGTATCCACTGTTTTTTCTTGTCAACTCTCAGAGAGGTTTCATCGCAGTTCATTGCCTTTGATTGCAAGATTTCATCTTTTGCATGTAGCTCCCATATCTCCAATGCATAGTAGAGCTGCATGACGTACTTTAATATTGTTGCCTCTGAAATAACATGACCAATAAGAACCCTTAATGTTTTCTGGACACGACCAAGAGCTATAAATTGCCCTAACAATAGATTTATCACAAATGCACGAATACCTTTGCCATATTGTAGTGGCCCTGGCATGTCCATCGGAAAAGATCCCTTGGTTATGCCGTGACAATCTGGGCACTCTTTTACTTCTGCATCAACATGCTCAACTCTTTTTTCAAAAAAAATATCTATTTTAGTTCGACGTTCTATTTTATCAGATGGCTGACTAGATAAATCTTCTCCGCAATGATCACATGTGGTAACTGTGACTAATTTAATACTTTCTCTTACTTTGCAATTGTCGCTGGTTAGATCATTTATATCTTTCCCCTTGCCTTTGCTTCCTGATTGAGTTGATGTTTGATCTTTTTCAGTTTGCGACGATGGTTTGTGGCTATTAGATGAAGTTTTTTTGACTTTTTTTTCCATGAAAATTGCAATCATTAACTCCATTAGCATAATTAGAGATTTAATGACGGCACTCAATTCCGGAGTAACTTTATGTTGTTTGGTAATTTTTTCGTAATCGCTTTTAAGAAGATTGAAATTTTCTCTCAACGATTCTTTTTTTAATTCTGTCATTGAGAGGTATTTTTACTCAATAGAGACAAAAGGCCAACTTATAAATTCTTACATTTGTTTTTTTATTTTACTTAAAAAATATGAAGGAGGGGGTGAGTAGTTACAGGATAACTTTATATAATTCCAGGGAAGAACTGGATCTTGCAGGTTAAAAAAAGTTGAAATTTTATGAAAAACTAGGGACTCTCGAGTATCTATCGAATAATAAATTTATCACTGTACACGCTTGGCCTTATCCACTAACCACTCAAAGAGTTTGTTAAAAGCAGGATTTTCTACACGTAAAAGTTCCGGATGGAACTGTACGCCCATAATATTTTTATTATCTTTTACCTCTATTGCTTCAACAAAATCATCTTCGGTTCTTGCAACCACTTTAAAACCCGGGGCCAGATCTTTAACTCCCTGATGATGATAGGAGTTGGTATTAATTATCGATTGATTGAATAAAGTATAAAGAGTGGATTCTTTTTCTATTTGTACCTCATGACGAGGATGAAAATATGTATCTTTTACTTTTTTTCGGTGAACCACTTTATTAGTGGTTCTGGCAGTGGTCCTTCCCAATTCATATTGGGAAGGAATATCTTGATATAAGGATCCTCCAAATAAAACATTAATCAACTGCTCCCCTCTGCAAATGCCCAATATTGGTAATTTTTTAGATAATGCAAACTCAACAATTTTTTTTTCAAACAAATCGAAATCACTATCAATGGGTTCACCTTTGTTGTTTCTTTTTTCATGATACAATTTAGGATCTATATCATCTCCCCCTGGAATTAAAAGGCCCTGAATCTTAAATAGCATTTCTTGCAAATATTTTTCTGAGTATTTTGGGGTAAGCACCACCACATCTCCACCAGAATGTTCAATGGCATTCCGGTAAGGTAGTAGTAAATCTTTTTCATCCAAAAGATTACTATATTCAGAATTACTATAGACCAATCCAATATTTACACCCGCTGAACCTGCATAACAGACGAGAGTATGTGACCACAATTGCGTCAAAATAATTTGTATAAGCAGAACGAATAACTTAAATCTCATTATAATTGTACCTCCTGTTTTAAATCAGCATTAAAAGCATCTGATTTAATAGATGTTAGTCATAAAATCATATGGGTGTGACCGGTCTCCCGCAATCCCTAAAACTGCATTTTTCATAGGATGACTTGATATATTATTGCTGCAGAACCCCCCTAGTTTTTTCCATAATGGAAATGCTAATAAACAAAGGGGGGGAATCTTATTATGAGCCAAAATGTAAAATCTTTCAACGAATATCGAGTCATTCAAATCACCAACGATCTACTTAAGTATGTGAATAATGCTGCCTGCAATGCTGTCACCGCTCACGAAGTTGAGGTTGGCTTATGGGATCGAATTCTTGAAATCGGGAGGACTGGTCTTCAATGTTTTTTTGACAAAGTGGGGACTGGAGATTTAGGAGAATCGGTTGAGTTGTCTGATGGGCGGGGCATTGCGAGGATCGAAGAAAAATCTGAGAGGGAGTATAAAACTGTTTTTGGAAAATTTACTTTAACACGTGCTACTTATGGGGTTACTGAAAAACAGATGATTGAGCTGGTTCCCGTGGATACAAGATTAAAGTTGCCAGAGGGAAAATATTCTTACTTGCTTCAAGATTGGGATCAATCATTTGCCATTGAAAATTCCTTCGGGCATACGAATGAGATTATCCAGAGAATTTTAAAACTCGGGCAGTCAGTGGATAGTTTAGAGAGAATGAATCAAAAGATGGCCATTGCTGTTGAGGAGTTTAGAGATAACAAGGAAGTATTCAGTCCTGAAACAGAGGGGAGCATCATTGTCGTTACTGCTGACGGCAAAGGTATTCCAATGAAAAAAGAGGTTATCGAAAAACCGATTGCGAACCATAAGACGAAGGGAATAAAACTGAATAAAAAGCAAATCGCCATAGTCGGCAGTGTCTACACTATAGATCCGCTTGTAAGAACGCCAGAGGATGTTATTCGATCGCTATTTGCCACACAAAAAGATTGTGAATACTCTAATGACAGACCAAGAGCTTGCAATAAAAATTTGTACGCAAGTTTGAGTTATGAAGAGAATGGAAAACAAGTGGATGCTGGAGAGAAAATATTTTCACTCCTTCATGAAGAGGTTTTATTAAGAAGCGTGCACACGCTGGTTCCAACAATACTCTTGATGGATGGTCAAAGAAGTTTATGGGAGTTAGGGAAAAAATATCTACCCTGTGATCGGATAGAAATACTCGATCTTCTTCCTGTAACACCAAGATTGTGGATGGCGGCCCATCTGTATAACAAGGAAGGTAGCAAGGAAGCTGAAGAGTTTGTTGAAAAGTATCTTTTACTCATACTGCAAGGGAAAGTAGAAAAAGTTATAAGAGAATGGAAGAACCTCGGTATTAAAAACAACCTTCGAGGAAATAAAAAAGCATCGTTAACAAAAATCTGTAAATATTTGCTGAAAAATAAAAATCGTCTCCGCTACGATGAATATTTGAAGAATGGATATCCGATTGCCAGCGGTGTGATAGAGGGTGCATGTAGGTATTTCATCAAAGATCGCATGGAAAGGGCCGGGATGAGATGGACTATTGATGGGGCTCAGGCAATGCTGGATGTTCGGAGTGTTTTCCTCAATGGTGATTGGGTTGAATTCCAGAAATTCAGGATAAAGAAACAAGAAGAAAAATTGTATCCACATAGTGAGATGATAGAGATGACAGAGTGGCCTTTAGCTGCTTAAGAGTGTGTGCGGGAGACCGGTTACACCCAAATAATTTCTTCACGTTTTTGCTGATTTCATACTGAAGAAGAAATATTTTTTCAGAAGAAGTAGGTTCAATTTTGTTCTTCACAGACGTTTGGTTTCTTTAAATTACTCGCGTCTATCCACCACAAACCCTGGAGTTAATTTTTTTTCCAACTCCATTAAAATCTCTATAATTGGTTGAAAATCATTCGCTTCGATTTTTGTGGACATTAAGGGTTTTTCATTTTCCAACAGTCTTTTTTGGGCACCTTCAACTGCCCTTTCATGAGTCATAGACTGTCCACATCCACAGCGGCAAGGTTCCATGCGAAGGAGGTCTTGACCATATTCGATATCAAAAACAGAGAGTTTTACAATATTCGTAAAACGCTTTTCTTTTTGAACAAACTCTTTTAAATAGTTATAAATTTTTCTCATTTCTGCGGATTCACTTGCATCTTTAACGAGAAACAAATCTATACTTGGGTTAGGGCATTCCGAGGAAAAATCAAACCCAAATTGATAATTTTGTTCAGCAGGGTAGATCGTCTCTACTTTTTCGCTTATTTTTTTGCATAATATTTCAACCTCTTTTTCTTTGTCATTAGAAAAACAAGGATGAAAACAAGTTAAAAAAAATAGCATAAACAAAGCATAAATTGAAAATTTTTTCATCGACAATAACCTCCAGATTAATCTCCACGAGGGGATGCCACCCCTAGTAGAATGTCACTCAAGTTTTTACGCGTAACAATCTATTACTATCTATTGTAACGTGATTTGCTTTATTGAAATTAAAAGTAAGGAAAACATTTTAATCATCTGAGCTAATCAAATGATTTAGCATCTTTTAAATGAAAATTATTTCTACTGATTTCAGATCTTCATTAGCAAAATAAATTGCCAGTGCCGAAAGTTGATTGTGATTTTTCAATATGAGAAGGTTAAGACTTCACGTAATCTCTTTTAGATGCAAATTTTTAAGAGCATCATGTTTATTTCATGAGGCCAGCTCAAGCGAATAGGAATGTCGATTTTCATAAAGGGCTTTTATTTAACTTACTCACTTCTTGCCTTTTTTTAACAAAAAAATTATACATGACCATACCGTAAGTCACTGATAGTTTGTTGACCTGATTTTATACTGATGATTTATTTTATCATGATACTAGGATATTTTATAATGAAATTAGTGGAGGGTGAAATATTGCGGTCATGTGCTCGTGATGAGAGTCGAGAAGAACCGGGGCCATCGAGAAAATGGATTTATCGTATCATCAAAAATGTAACGGTTACTCGGGTTTAAAGAATGCCAGAATACCCTGAGCCCAACGCCACAAAAGATGAGATGGTTAATATGCCGAATACGGCATATTAACCCATCACTATAGTGAAGATAACAAAGTGAGACTCCGACACCACAGGTTGGAAGGAGATAATAATGTCTTCACGTTTTTGCTTATTTTATACTGAAGAAAAAAATATTTTTTTAGAAGAAGTAGATTCCCCCTTATAGATTTTTATCATGCTGGAAGATGGGATCAATTTTGGAAAAAAGTTGATCAATATGAGTTCGATGAGGTAGCGTAAATCGCAACATTACAAAGAGGTCTCACCCATGGAAAAAAGCACACGGCCCTGTGAAAGTCTCACCTTGCTTTGGATATAAAGCTCTGAACATTTATGGGTTTCCTTAGGATATAATTTCCTATTTTGAAAAGCTCCCAATGCATGGCCAGCAATTGGTAGATGTGATACTTTGCCTTCTTTTAGGCAAGAACAGTAGAAAATTCATTGGAAGCTTGTGTGTCGACGATAGAATGGAGATTAGATAAACTTCCACATGTAAAAATCAATTTAAATATCAAGGGAGCAAATAAAACAGATTAGAAGATGTTGAAAGTCGGGTTTTAGTTTTGAATTTGGAATCAGTGTGAATAAGATCTCTAACGATTTTAATATTCAGACGGTCGGCCATAACTTGATCGCTGCTGGAGTGCATTTTTACCTCTAATTTATTGTATTTTTAATAGACTTCTCATGTGAAAATAAAAAGTATCCTCCCTGAATTTAAATTTTTGCAATTTATTTTATTTTGAGGGAAATTGAATTTAAGATAGATTTATAAAAGAAAAATCCTAAAATCCAGACATCTACTAGAGGAGAGTATATGTTAAACATTACTTTGCATCTAAAAGAATGTAAAAAGAAATTTTTTTACATTCTTCCAATGGCAATGATTCTACTATTGTCCTTGCAAACCATCTTTGCTCAAGATTTTTCTAGTTTTAATATGGATACTTTTAGTGCCATTCTAAGAATAGGGAATTGTAATCAGGATACGGATGAGTGTCGTTTGTTTAATAAATTCAACAGTAACCGGTGTAGTGGGTGTACTCCCTTAGAGAAAATGGAGTATGCTGGCTTTATCAACTATAAACAAGGCCTACCTTGTGATGAAATCCCCATAGCACAGTTATGTCCAAAATTGCAACAAATAGACCAGAATAGACCACTTCTCCTTCGAGCTGCTAAAATGGTTAGCGATACTATTACGAGTATTTCGCAACAAAATTTGCAACTGGGCTGTGTTGATTTAACTAATGCAAAAATGGACTTTTGTAAGAACATGCTTAAAGAGCAATTAGAAGGAAAGGATGAGGAAGGAAAAGATATAAAGGTTAGTTATCAAAATTATATACTAAATTCCATTTTGCAAAAGAAATTGGAGAAAATGGTTGATGAAAGCGTGGGTAATGATATAACCAATGGACAAAATTTGGTCTTTTTTTTGGATGCCTTAACAGATGGAAATGGGGATTTTTCCTTTGCTCAAAGATATCTGGCCATGGTTAAAGAAATGTTTCCTGGAATGAATCTAACTTTGATTACCGATTTGCCCAAAGAGGAGGGCAGTGCCGAACGTAAAAGTTATCAAAATGCCATAGCTAAATTTTTTGATGAGAAGAATGGGGTCAAGGTAATCGATCAGACACAGATGACTAATCAGGAAAATCAAGCCATTATGCGCGATCATGTTAGGCTAGGTGGTCCGGCTATGCCAGGTGATTCTTCAAAAGATAAAAACATTGATCAGGCATTGAGAAACCATGAGATCACATCTAACTATTCTTCTGAAAGGCTATTAGAATATGGATTTTCTAGGAGCATTAACTCTCAAGGCCAGAATTTTTTTTTTACAAATACCCGTGTTTTTGGATTGGGATCACATGATTTAGGGATTATTAATCCGGGGCACGCATCGGCCGCAAAAAGTTTTAACGATATTCAAAATAAATTTGTTCAAAATCAGTTGTCTGGAAAGAGTTATTATTTTGGCTATGCTGGCCAATCTCGAAGCAATGTCCTTTTTACGCATTCAGTAGCTGAGCTGGAAAAGGGAAAAGACACGGATACTTATCTTGTTCTGCAATATCATCGTGATATTGAACCTAAATCACTTCTTGACCAAGCTACGTTGGCCACTAAAGATCACTTTTTAAATGGTAGCAAATATTTGAAGAAATATAATGCTACGGAAGAAATTGATAAAGAGGCCTTGGTGGCGGCAGGATATAGTAAGATAAGATTCATGAATGGCAAACCTGGTTCATTAGAAGAAGTGCAGGAACTCTCACCCAAACCCGGCAAGACTTTGCATATTATTAATCCTTTTAGTGCAGGATTGGGATCTGAGGATTTTTCAATATTGCGTGAGAATGGTAATCCCAGTGCTATGCTTTTAACTGGAAATCAAAGTGTAGGTGAGGGATTAATGGCCGACGATGAAACTCCTTTACTCTATGAAACCCGAGAGCACACCATGGCCTTTTATAAGCAAGTATCTGAACTTGCCCAAAGGGAAATGAAGCTAAAGGCAGATGATCCTTTTGTTCAAAATCTTAGAAATTTGGGGGTGTATTCAAACAAAATGGAAGAGCCTATTGCAGAGGATTTAGCGGTGCGAGCGAAAAACATTGCGGCCTTTGCGCAAAATCCAGAGAACAGAACTAAAATCCGTAACCTCAAAAAAATAATTATCAGTAAATACGATTCCAAAGAAAATTTAAGAAGAATGATCAAAAAATTAGTTTTCTTAAAAAAGAATCCAGCTTTTAATGAAAAGTTAAAGAATCTGCAAAACGAAATTTTTTCTTATTGTAACAACGACGCCCATCCCCCTCCCTCTTGCCTCCCGTTAGAAGAAAGAATCAACAGAATAAGTAGTCTCATTGCCCCTTCTAGCTTATGTGGAGAATAATTGTACTCGATTAATGCACAAAAATTATGGCCGTCATCTAGTTTTATCCACTTAACTTTATTCGTATCCCTTCAGCTAGCCTGAATAACAATCCTTGAAGAATATTTTATTCTGCTCCTGATTTATAAATTTTTTCAGGAGGTATCTACTGTGACAAGCAATCCCATTGAACAACCCCTACTTGCGACATCCATGCGTTGACAGTTTTGAAGTATAAAAAAAATCAAAAAAGCGTTGCATTGGGCCTGTTCAAAGCATAATTTTTATAGTTCACTATCTCTTATGCAAGGACATAAGAGGGACATTTACTCATACTAATTTTGCCAATAACATTTCATCAAAAAAACGGAGAGAAATTATTTTCTCCTTCCAAGCTGTGGTGTTGGAGACTCACTTTTGTATCTCTCCTATGGTGACGTGCTAATCTCGTCGTTGTGGCGTACTCGCTTGGAACTTCTGGCTTTCGTTTGATCCAAGTAACCGTTGTATACGTTCCTTAATCCATGTCATTTACCGCTTGCCCCGGTGCTCATCGACTCTCTCTGCCTAGCAGACAGACGCTTTTTTTCACGATTCACTCAATTATTATCTCACGTTTTCGTGGTAAAATACATTGCCAAACTAAAGTTTCATCAATGAGAAATTAAGCATTTATAAAAATGCCACTGGAGATGTATTGTCAATGAGTAGACTGTCCTTCAGCGGCAACTTATTATAGAGTTGGCCAATATTCTCGAATCGTTTCATAAGCTGTGGGGTAAAATTGAAAGCTTTCACTCCAGTGGTAAAATGGATAACGCCTCCGTGCGCTTTCTTGAAAGCTTCAAAATCATCGAGAAGCAGATAAACAATTTATATCAAGGCCAGGGAGGAGAGAGGTTATCCGTCCTGGGCACCATTGCCGATCCTGCTCTTTGTGAAATTGTCGATACCTTTCCAACAGATGATCAGTCCCTTGATGGAACAGTGATGGAGGTCATCTCTCACGGGCACAAACTCTCTTCCGGACAGATTTTAAAACCCAGTAAAGTTATTACCTACAAATTTTAAAAAAAGTGCCATTCTCCCATTAGTCGGCTGGCACCAAATTACCAAATTACATTTTTCTAAACTCTGCTTCAACATCGTCTGGCTTGGGGATGCTCTTTTTTGGTGGGTGCGCAGTTGCGAAGTGGGTACTGCGCCTGTTGATGACAATTTTTTCGGAGGACTCTCCTCCTAATGCCACCAGCCATGCGAGTACCACTAAAATTTTATTTTGGTTCCAATAGGTAATCGTTGCCAGGCATGCAACCAGTAGTCGTGGAAAGAAGAGCCACCCTAGCCACCACACGAGTCCACCAAAGGGAACGCTGGAGAAAAGTAGCGTAAGCCTAGGAAAGAAAGCGATGAAGAGGAGAAAGAGTGCTCCTCCTAGGTGTCCGCGATACGCCCAAAAATTGCTATTCCCCAGGGATTCATGAGTAAATTGGGAGATCAGGGCCACGGCACCGGTGATTGCTAGAAAGAGAAGTAGGATGTTCAGGAAGCTTTTTTTCATGGTGTGCTCGCTTGGTAACCTCAGTTGTCTTTGTCTGTTTGCTAATGTGACGTCATTGTCATGAGTTAGAAGTATTGTTTTCATAAGGTCACACTTGGGCACTATAATGCCATTTATTATTGGCGTTGAACAGTCAGGGATAAATGATGGGACAACTTTTTGCAAGGATAAGCATGGTTTTTATTGTTGCGGCCTCTGCTGCGATTGAGGTGGAGGCGTGTACGCCTAACTCATCGGAGGCGCTAGGGGCCTTAATCGAGGCCCAGCAGCACCTCGAGTGGTATGGTGCAGATGATAAGGATATTCAAAAGGCCCAGTGCCTAGGACAGCAAACGTTTAAAGATGAGGAGTTGCTTTACTATTTTAAGCAGAAGTACCAAGTAGAAGCGCCTCAAGTACCTCAAGCGCCTACAGTGAAAAAGCTGAGTAAGGAGATTAATGGAGTTCAGTTTGTCGATGAGCATCCGCAGATGCTCTCGCTCTTTAAAAAGTTGAGCAAACAAAACCCCATGAAGTGTGCTTACGGAGTGATGTGCCCCCAGAGGCATTATAGTGTCTCTCCTGCGTGTACGAAAGTGGTGTGTGCGATGGAGGAGATCTTTGGGCAAGGGGTAGGTGTCCGGCTGCTCTATTTATTGGATCGCTATGGGTTTAATGGCTCTCACCATGTTTATGTTGAGTCTGCTCCATGGACAGCAGAGGAGTTGGATGTTGCTTTGGCGGCATTAGGTGATCTTCCCGATTTTTTATTACCGCAAAACGAGAATAAAAAATTTACTCACTACTTACGTGGAGAGGGAGAGGAGAGAACTGTTGGCAACGCAACGATCTCGATCTTTGATCGCTGGAATCAGAAGAGTGCTCAGGGGAAAAAGTATACGATAGTGCATGAGCTTGGCCACTATCTTGCGAGTGCGATGGATGGCCTTGATAAAACTCCAGAGTGGCTCTCTTTTAGTGGGTGGGACAAAGGCACGTCGCATGCGCTAGCAGTTTTTCCCTCCGACTATGCTAAAACCAACGCCGATGAGGATTTTGCAGAATCGGTGGTCACCTACCGTTACAATCCGCTAAGGCTTCAGGTCTTTTCTCCAGAAAAATATGCTTACATCAAAAAACACCTCTTTGCGGGATTAGAATATATTAATGAGAAACAGTGTGAGAAGACGCAATCAATGGTGTATCAGGCAGAGCAAGCAGTTTTAGCAAAGGAGAAGCGGCATTTCGATCAGCAGTATGCGCTGAATAGTTTTCAAGAGTGTAGTTCACTCTTAATCAATCTTTTTGTTGATGGCGATAGCACGGCCAAGGCCCAACAGTGTGTGAAGAGGATACACTTCGCAGCTAGTATTAAGAGCGTTGCAGATGAGAAGCAACTGCGGCCACAGTTGCTGAAAAAATTTCAAAATCAAGAGGCAGAAAAGTTTGTGAGTACAAAGAGTACCCAATACGTTTACGATCAAGTTTTACATTTGATTGCTGATTCGATAGAAAAGCTGCTTCAAGAGAAAAAAGAGTATATCATCTTAAGCAATAAAAGCAAAGAGGCGCGCTGTGAGGCGATTACCGGTCGCTATGTGTATCAATCTGCCAAGGAGGCGCTAGCGGTGTTTGGGGAAAATAGCTACTATCAGCAGCGAGAAAAGCTCAATAGCATTGCTCAAAAGGTGTGTGCCGAATGGGAGCTTAACGATTGGCCGACAAAAGAGGAGGTTGTTGCCTCTTTGAAAAAACTGCTGCCTCAAGAGTTGCAATAGTTGCAGGAGTAGCAAAAAGAATTATTTCAGGCGTTCACGGCAAGAGTGCACTTTGCAATCTTTACAGGCCGGCAGAGGGCGCTTAGCAAGTAGCAAGCGATGAACCTCCATAGGTGCGGCCACTAAAATCCCTTGGGTGGACTTTACAGGGGAGAGCATGAAGTTACTACTAAGAGTAATGCCAATAGATTTGGCCTCCAATAAATCGTAGATAAGTTTTTGATGTGCGATGGGAAATCCACAATATCCAGGCGCGTACCCGAGCGTCTCTTTTGAGTGTGCGTTTGCCAACTCTTCTGCTACCTGTTCTGTGAGTGCAGAGGCCATATGATCAAGAAAGAGCGCAAGCGTATACTGATCGCTTGCAAAGAGCGCTTCGAGCTCTTTGCTAACAGCTTCACCGATGGTGCAGGCAAAGAGTGCAAGGGAGGAGGCCTTGTAAAAAGTCTCCTCAAAGGGAGGAGTTAGCAGCGGAAGCAGCTCGGGATCACTGGCGGTAACACTCTTTACTAACGATTGTGGAGCAGCAGACGCTAGCAGTTTATCGTAAGCGACATCTAATAACTCTTGCATGGAAGAGTTCTCTTTGATGTTGGAATATTTGGCGGTGACGTAATTAATGGCCTGGGATTTACTAAGATTCATATAAATAAGTGTAGTAAAGTGTCGTAAAGAGTCAGGACAACTAAAGAGAAGTGTCCTGGCCCTTCACTAAATAAAGCTAAAAAAAATTAAACAAATTTTTTACGCAAAATCGTCTCAAGATTTGGAGTACCAATCTCTTGTAGTTCGTACTGAACGCGAACATGAGGTTTCTTAATGTTGATTACTCTTGAGAGATCAATGGGGGTACCAATGATCACAAGGTCGCAATCAATCGAGTTAATGGTATTCTCAAGGTCGCGAATCTGTTCATTGCCGTAACCCATTGCTGGAAGGAGTGTTCCAATGTAAGGATACTTTTTGAAAGTCTCAGCAATTCTTCCCTTAACGAAAGGACGAGGATCGATGATTTCGGCGGCATTGTACTTTTGAGCAGCAACCACACCAGCGCCAATCTTCATCTCACCATGAGTGAGGGTTGGACCATCTTCAACTACGAGTACGCGTTTACCGGCGATTTTTTCGTAATCTACTACGGTCAGCGGAGAAGCAGCTTCAATGATAACAGCTTGAGGATTTGTTGCTTGTACATTAGCGCGAACAGTGGCGACATCTTGATAATTGGCAACATCAATTTTATTGATGACCACTACGTGAGCACGATTGATATTTACTTCACCTGGATGATAGCGAAGCTCATGGCCTGGACGAAGCGGATCGACTACCACCACTTCTAAATCTGATTTATAGAATGGATAATCGTTATTACCGCCATCCCATAAAATGATGTCTGCCTCTTTCTCTGCTTCTCTTAAGATTGCTTCATAGTCAACACCGGCGTAAATCACACTGCCAAGAGCGATGTGTGGTTCATACTCTTCCATCTCTTCAATGGTACACTTGTGTTTTTTGAGGTCTTCGAGAGAGGCATAACGCTGAACTTTTTGAGCGGCGATATCACCGTAAGGCATAGGGTGACGGATGGAAACAACTTTTTTTCCAAACGACTTTAAGATGTTGATGATTCTTCTGGTGGTTTGTGATTTTCCACAACCGGTTCTGGCAGCACAAATAGAGACCACAGGTTTGGTGGATTTAATTTGTGTATTGTTGCTTCCAAGCATGCGGAAATCGGATCCAAGAGCGAGCACTAGAGATGCTTTATGCATAACATACTCATGTTGAACATCACTGTAAGAGAAGATCACTTCGTCAATTTTTTCTTTCTTGATAATCTCTTTAAGATCAGCTTCGGCCAAAATTGGAATCCCTTTTGGATAGAGTGGGCCTGCAAGTTCTGCTGGATAAACTTTGCCATCAATATCTGGAATTTGAGTGGCAGTAAAGGCGACAATTTCGTAACTTGGATTGTTCCTAAAGGTTGTGTTGAAATCGTGAAAATCGCGACCTGCTGCGCCCATAATAACGACACGTTTCTTACTCGTACTCATGCTGGTAACCTCCATCGCATTAACTTAGCTATTAGTGTTCAAGATTAAAAAATTGAATTTTAGTCTCGGAGTGAATTTACGCTTTGTAAAGCCGTAGGCAGTCAAAGAGAGGAAAAATATTTTAAAAATTGATGAGGTATTGATCCACTTCCCAATTGTGAACAAAGGAGGTGTAAGCTTCCCACTCTTTACGTTTTGCTTCGTAAAAGTGGTTGTAAATATGTTCTCCTAGCGCCGCTTTTAGCACCTCATCGCGCTTTAAGTAGTGGAGCGCCTCTGAGAGATTGGCGGGAATGTTGCTAATTTTGAGGCGTGCTTTTTCTCTTTGGGTCATTTCAAAGATATTTTTATTCACAGGTGCTGGTGGAACCATTTTCTTTTTAATGCCGTCGAGCCCCGCTGCCAGCATCACCGCAAGCGCTAGGTAGGGATTGCAAGCGGGATCGGGCACACGCACTTCAATACGCGTGCTCTTGCCTCTCTTTGCAGGGATACGAATGAGAGGACTGCGGTTCTTTTCTGACCAGGCAATATTAATAGGAGCTTCATAGCCCGGTACCAGACGCTTGTAAGAGTTGATCAGTGGATTGGTGATTGCCACCATCCCTTTGGAGTGTTCGAGTATGCCTGCTAAATATTGCAGGCATAGTTTGCTTAATTGCCACTCACCCTTAGCATCGAAGAAAACATTTTTATCATCTTTAAAGAGCGATTGGTGACAGTGCATACCGTTTCCGGAAAGTCCGAAGACCGGTTTAGGCATAAAGGTTGCGTGCATACCATGGCGAGTAGCAATCTTTTTGACCACCAGTTTAAAGGTGATAATATTATCGGCCGCAGTAACTGCATCTTCATATTTAAAATCGATTTCGTGCTGGCCAGGAGCAACCTCATGGTGGCCGGCCTCTACCTCAAAGTCAAGGCGTTGCAACACCTTGATAATCTCACGACGAACAATTTCGCCCTCATCAACCGGTGCCATATCAAAGTAACCACCACGATCATTGGTGGTTAGAGTGACGTTGTTGCTAATGGGATCTTTTTTAAAGATAAAGAACTCCGCTTCCGGACCGACAACCATATTAAATCCCATCTTTGCCGCCTCTTTAGCGGCGCGGATGAGTGTTAGCCGTGGACACCCATCAAATTCGCTACCATCGGCATTGTGAACATTGCAGATAAGGCGTGCCACCTTGTCTTCACTTTTATCGCCCCAATCGTAAATGCGAAAAGTAGCAAGATCGGGAACTAAGAGCATATCAGACTCTTCAATTCGCACGAAACCATCGATGGAGGAGCCATCGAAAAGGATCTCTCCGTTTAAGGCCTTCTCGAATTGCGAGGAGGGAACCTCTACATTTTTACAGATACCAAAGATGTCGATGAACTGCAGTTGTAAGAAATCGATCTTGTTTTTCTTTAAGTTTTCGAGAATACTATTTTTGGTGAAGTTTTTTTGCGCCATAATGAATCCTTTGTTGTGATTAATATGCAAAAATTGCAAAACATAACCGAGATTTTTGCAATTGTACGCTATGTAGTTGCATGATGCTAGTTAAAATATGCAAAATATGCAAAAAAACAAAAGCACTAAATAAAAAACAGCGAATCAAAGCAATCGAGTGATCCAAAGCGAAGGTTGAAAATAACTTTACAGCATGCAAGGATCACGATAGCGTTTTGCTTTAAAAGCATAGTAGATGCTATAAAATAATACATCATAGGTTTTTTGCATGAACCATCGTTTTTTCTTCATTGTTTTGTTGTCAGCACTGCTCTTTGCGCTTTCTACGCCGCTTAGTAAAATTTTCTTAGGAACCTTTTCACCACTTTTTCTCGCAGGATTTTTCTACTTAAGTGGTGCACTTTTTTTATTACCCTTCTCTTGGCGTACACTTGCGAGCGAGCTTCGCTATCTTAAGCGCAATCGCCAAGATCGCTTACGTATCATTGGCGGGGTGGTGAGTGGAGGTATTATTGGCCCCATCTTTTTACTCTACGGAATTAAACTTAGCGATGCTACCTCTGCTTCACTTCTTCTCAATATGGAGACAGTGGCCACGGCGATATGGGCGCACTTTCTCTTTAACGAACATTTTAGCAAGCGTGTGCTAATCTCCTCGATGCTTACGGTGGTGGCCGGGATACTGCTGGTGTTTGATTTTAATTACAATATTCACTGGGGAGGAGTTTTGGTGATGCTGGCCTGTTTTAGTTGGGGCCTTGATAACAACTTTACTGCAACAGTTCAAGGGGTTTCACCAACCACCAATACCATCATCAAAGGAGTATGTGCTGGGATTTTTAATATCACCCTCGCTTTTTGTTTCGAGCGTGATCTACAAAGTGCGCCACTCTTTTTTTATAGTTGGACCTTGGTCGGGGCGATGGTAATTGGGGCGCTCTCCTATGGTGCAAGTATCTCTCTCTATATCACGGGCGCCCGTTTTCTAGGGGCCACTAGATCGCAAATCCTCTTTACCACTCATCCCTTTCTAGGAGGATTAATCTCCTATTTGATTTTTAAAGATAGCTTAACCATAAATTTTGTTTTGGCCTTATGTTTAATGTTGCTTTCGCTATTTATCCTCTACTATGAGCACCACCGGCACACGCACTTGCATCCGTCGGAAGAGCATGAACACGAACATGCACACGATGACGAGCACCACAGTCACCATCATCAGCACCAATATCAACACGATCATCAAGAAAAGCATACCCACAAACATGCTCATAGTGAAGTAGAGCATGAGCACCACCACTACCCCGATCTCCATCACCGGCATCAGCACTAAGGTTTAGAGGAGCTTCCCGTAATGCCCGTAAAGGCAGCTCCTGGGAGGAGATACTCCTGATACTCTCCATTGTCGATTAACTGTTTTAGACTACGATCAAAGCGCTCCATCAGCTGCTTATTACGACTCACTTTTTTTGAGAGCAATAAGTATATTGAGTTGGCGATCACTGGGCTTGTGGCATAAACAATTTGTGCTTGCTCCTTCTCGGTCAAATGCTGCTTGATGATTGCTAAGCCTACTTTTACCTCGATAGGTACTAAATCAACTCGGCCTGCAAGCAGTTTTTTAAAATTGAGGAGGTCATCCTTTGCATACTCTATATTGAGTTGTTTATTCGCGGCCATCTCATCAAGACCACCGCCATAGTGGTAACCTCTGCTAAGACCAATGCGATATTTTTTTAACTCACTCAAAGATTCTTCGTTAACAGTTAAGGATTTTCGATGGAAGAAGACTGAAACCGTAGTATAGATAGGTTCTTTGCTAATATAAAAATCGCGTGCTCTATCATCGGTAATAGACCAAGCAAGTGTTCCATCCCACTCACCCGCTCTTGCGAGATCTAATCCTCTCATCCAAGGATAAAATCCATAATGAACATCGATGTTTTCCAAGGCAAAGGCCTTGGAAACAATCTCCGAGAGTACACCATAATTTGGCGCTTTTTCTGAAAGTAGAGGTGCCCACTCCCCATTGGTGAGATTGATGACTTGGCGATCAGCTGCAGATACGATCGAAACAAGCGTCATCATTAGTATTAAAGTTGTAGTACGCCACAATCTTCTATTCATATTTTCATTGTAGATCATAATAAATGCTACCTCCAACGTCATAAATAAAAAAAACTTGAAATTCCTACAATCCTCATGAGTTATCATCTCCTCCTAAACTCACCCTCTACTCAATATTTCTTATTGATGCCCAATATATTTGTTTATACAATCGACCACCACAAGTGACATGCACTTGTGGTTTCGCGGATGCTAAATCAAGGAGTGTGGCAATGAAACAAATTACTACTTTTTTACTCTTCTGCCTCTTTTACCTCTGCTTCATGGCACCGATATTTTCGAATGCTTATGCGCAAGAGGCCTTGGAGCGAGTGAAAATCGTCAAGTTCACCCCACAAGGGGAGCAAAAGCAAGTCTCGCAAGTGCAAGTACACTTTAGTGAGGCGATGATTGCCTTTGGATCACAGACAGTGCACAAAGATCCTATGCAGATTCAGTGTAGTAGCGGTGTTGAGTACACCACTCGCTGGAATGATGAGAAAGTTTGGGTGGTCGATTTTAAAAAAGAGTTAATTTCAAGTGCTAAATGTGACTTCACTCCTAGTGAGGAGTTTAAATCGCTCTATGGAAAGGCCCTGGAACGCGATAATCAAAGCTACTCCTTCTTTACGGGAGGTCCCGCCATTGAGAGGAGCGTTCCATTTGAAAAATCTTCCATAAAGGAGGATCAAGCGTTTATTTTGCTATTTAACGCGCCTATCGTAAAAGAAAAAATATTTGAAAAAATCTCCATTCATTGTGAAGGGATTCATGAAAAGATTGCAGTTGCTGAAATGAGTGAAAGTGAGCGTAATGAGCTAAAAAAAAATTTGCGCTATATTAGGAAATTTCCAGAGGAGCGCACGCTCTTTGTGCGTCCCTCGAGAAACTTTCCACCAAAATCAAAGGTGAGATTAATGATTGCACCAGGGATTGCCTCGCTTTCAGGAGTGGTGAATAAGAGTGGGCAAACGTTAGAGTATAGTGTACGGGAAGCTTTTACGGTAGAGGTCACTTGCGGACGTGATAATGCTAATGCCGATTGCAATCCCATTTTACCGATAGCACTGCAATTTTCTCATGCTATACCGAGCAAGTTTGCAAAGGAGATTACGCTTGCAACTGTAGATAAAAGTAAACTTTTGCGACCGACTTTCAGGCAAGGGCAAGAGCAAGCGCAAGAACTCTCCTTTGTGGAATTTAAAGCGCCATTCTCACAAAGTAGCGAATTTATAATTACACTCCCAAATAATCTGACTGATGTTGATGGAAGAACTTTGCAAAATGCGAAATCCTTTCCACTAATAGTCAAAACCAATCGCTACTCTCCACTAGTAAAATTTGCGGCGATCTTTGGAATTTTAGAGGCAAGTGATAGCGTCTTACCGCTAACGATTCGTAACGTAGAAAAAAAATTGCTTGGTAGTGAAATGCAGGTGTTGATTAAAAAAGGGGATGAAAAAGATATTAAGGCCTTTGCAAAGAGTGTGGCCACCCATTTGCGGCTTTTACTGGAGAAACAACAGTATGGTGTGCGCTACATTTATAACAGTAAAACCCAAGAGCAAGAGGTCATCGATTATCGTAAATGGCCACTTTTAAAACAGACGCCCAATTTGCGACCACTCGAGGTCAAGAGCGCTTTTGGCGAGAAAGAGAGTGAGTTTCAGGTGATAGGAATTCCTTTGCAGGCAAAGGGTTTTTATGTGGTCGAAGTGATGAGTGAAATTTTAGGGAAGAGTATGCTCCAAGGTGAGAATAAGATGTATGTGGCAGCAAGCTCGCTGGTGACCAACTTGTCAGTGCATTTAAAAAAAGGCAGCGGACCTGAGAGTGAGAGTCGTTCACTTCTATGGGTAACAAGACTTGATGATGGAAAGAGTGTGCCCTTTGCCAAACTCTCCATTCACGACTGCGAAGGCAATATTTTATGGCAAGGAAGTGCCGATCAAAATGGGGTTGCCGTTGTTGCCACTTATCCCAAGAACTTAAAAAATTGTGATAAAGATTTCATAGAGAAGGGGTATACGATTAGTAACCAATACTCCTATGGAGAGTTTGTCTTTGCTCGTACTCCAAATGGTGATGATGTTGCTTTCACGCACACTTCATGGAACCAAGGAATTGAGTCGTGGCGCTTTAATTTTCCAAGCAGTGGTGGTGATCGTAGTTATGGTGGAATAGCAAGCGATTCGAATGCGCGCTTACACACGCTCTTTGATAGGACACTCCTGCGCCGAGGAGAAAAGCTCTCCATGAAGCACTTTGTACGCAAACGTACACTTTATGGACTATCCATTCCTAGTCGTGATGACACTAAAGCGTGGGGATCAAAAGTGCTCATTCGCCAGCTGCTTGGAGATAAAATTTTTGAGCTACCAGCGCTAAAATGGGATAAACAACTTGGGCGCGCATTGATGGAATGGGTGATTCCCAATGATGCTCCTCTTGGGCGCTATAGCGTTGAGGTACAAGGCAAGAGTGGTGGTGAGTTTAGTGTAGAAGATTTCCGTATTCCCCTCTGTAAAGCGCTACTCACTTCACCACTAGAGAGTACTAGTGAAGAGTGGGTGCGGCCATCCTCTGTTCCAGTGGAGATGTTGGTGCAATATTTAGCGGGAGGAGGCGCCAGTGGTCTTAAAGGAAAGATACGTTATGCAATCGAGGATAGGGTGATCACTTGGCCCGCTTTGGAGGAGGATATGCTCTTTGCCAATGGAAAAATTACTCCTGGAGTGCATATCTCTGGAGAGAGTGGTGATGATGACGACTCCTATGAAAGTGGAAGTGAAAGTAGTGCGGATGCCAGTGTATCCACATCCACGACAAGAGTTAAAAGCATCGATTTTGTCTTAAATAAACAAGGAGAGTTCAGAGCTACGCTGGAAGGCTTAGATAGTAGTAAGGATACCCCAAGCAATTTAATTACCGATGTAGAGTATGCCGATCCCAGTGGGGAGGTTCAAAATGAGCGCTATGAATTTCCACTCTTTCCTTCGAAAACTATTGTTGGCCTTAAAGCGTTTTCTTGGATGGATAGAAATAAAAAAGATTTTGTAGTAAATGGTATGGTGATCGATCCCCAAGGCAAGGTGGTGAGTGGTGCAAAGGTAAAAATTGAACTTTTTAAGGAGAATTACTATTCACACCGTAAGCGTTTAGTGGGTGGTTTCTATGCTTATCAACATGTGCAAGAGATAAAGGCCATCACTGGTGGTTGCGAAGCTACAAGTAATGCTCAGGGAAAATTTTCGTGTAAGGTGAATGCTAGCGAAGGTGGTGGGCTTTTAGTGATGGCATCAGCTGCCGATAGGAGTGGAAAATCGAGTTATGCCAATACCAATATCTATGTGGAAGAGAGTGGCCATCAGCAGTGGTTTGCCGTTGATGATAGTGATCGCATCGATCTACTACCGGAGAAAAAGCGCTACGATGTCGGGGAGGTGGCAAAGCTGCAAGTGCGTATGCCGTTTGCCAAGGCCAATGCTTTAGTCACCATTGAACGTAGTGGAGTTTTAGAGAGTTTTTCTAAGGAGATTAGCGCCGACCATCCCGTGATTGAGATTCCGATTAAACTGGGCCACATCCCCAACGTTTTTGTCTCCGTACTCTTAGTGCGCGGTCGTGTGGCCACGCAAGCGGCGACAGCGCTGGTAGATTTAGCAAAACCGGCCTATAAACTGGGAGTTGCAGAAATCATGGTCTCTAAGCTTGAAAAAGAGTTACGGATCGATTCGGTGACGGATAAAGAGATCTACCATCCTCGTGAACAGGGAGAGCTGATGATTAAAGTAAGCGACTCCAAAGGATTGGTGCCCACACAAGCAATGGAGGCGGTGGTAGCAATTGTGGATGAAGGATTGCTAGAACTTGCCGCGAATACAACTTTTGATGTAGCAAAAAAGATGTTTACTCCCTACGCTTATGAGGTCGATACCTATACCGCCCAGTCGCAAATCATCGGTAAGCGGCACTTTGGACAAAAGGCCAAACTGCCAGGAGGAGGAGGGGGATTAGGAGGACGTAATCCGCGTGAGTTATTTGACTCGCTTGTGTACTTCAATCCTAAAGTACCCCTTAATAAAAAAGGGGAAGGAAAAATTTCCTTTAAGTTAAACGACTCGCTTACAAAATTTAGAGTGATGACGATGGCCAGTGCTGGTGCAGATCTTTTTGGTGTTAGCGATAGCAAAACAATTCAGTCCAATATGGAGGTGATCTCTTTTTTAGGAGCACCCGCCATCATACGCGAGGGTGACCAGATGCTGGTGGTTGCTACTCTCAAAAACACTACGATGAAAAGTTATCGCTTAAAGATTGTGGGGCAGATTGCAGAGCTTTTAGGGGAGAAAAAGGAGTGGAACGAAACCCTTGCCGCTGGTGAGTCGAAGCGCCTTACTTGGAAAAATAGTTGGCCTAAAGATCTTTTTGCAAAACTAAATCAAAATCAGGTCAAGATGACACTTACGGTTGAAGATGATAGTGGGGAGTTTCGTGATCAATTGGTAAAAGTGGTGCAAGTACATCCACGTGTATTGGAGACGATCTCTATGGGAAAATTGGAACAATTATCAAAAGAGGCGCCTACACTTGAAATCGTGGTTGCTAAATCTCCTAGTGCCATTACGGATCGTGGAGGCATTGAGATGCAACTCCATCCAAAACTTGCAGACAATTTAGGAGGCATTACCAAGTATATGCAAGAGTATGCTTGGAGTTGCTTGGAACAAAAAGTGTCGAAGGCGGTAGCGCTTATCGATAGTAAAGAGGGGAAGGAGCTTTGGAAGAAAATCGTTAGTGAAATCTCTCTCTATGTTAGTGCTGATGGTTTACTTAAATTTTATCCTGAAGAGAGTAGCATCGATGGCAATATTTTTCTTACCTCTTATGTCGTCGGGGCCACTAGTGCTAGCGGATTAAAGTTACCCCAGGAGGTGGTAGAGAAAATTGTTCTAGGAGCAAGGGTTTTTCTAGAAGGGAGAGGAGGCGTTCCCAGCTACTACCCTAAAGAGAGTATTGATTACGGAAAAATTGAGGCGGCACTAACGCTGCTTCGCTTGCAGCGACTGACCCTACAAGATGCAACTCAATTGTCCTCGATTGCTTTGCCTTTTGAAAAGTGGAGAACAGCGTTTGTACTCTCTTGGTATGAGTTGATCTTAGGATTTGATCAATTCCCCAAACGTAGCGAATGGCTTGCTAAAATTCAAGAGTGGGAAAAGAGTAAGCTTTTATTGCAAGGGAGTGCCACGCTCTTTAGCAGTAGCGGCGAAGAGGGATCCGGTTGGTTCTACTTCAGTTCAGGTGACCTGGAGGCCATTCGTTATTTTAACTTAATCCAAAATAAAGTGGCGAGAGTGGAAGCGGGTAGACTTGCTAAGGGTGTCTTATCTCGACTGAAGCGAGGGCATTTCGATTTAACTACGGCCAATGCTTGGGCCACTCTTGCCTTTAAACAATTTTCTAAAGATCATGAAAGTGGGAGTGGCAACTATAGTGGTGTAACTATGGTGACGGTCAATACTGTAAATGGTGGTGAAAAGATGCAAATTGAACCCAAACACTCTTTGCTGATTCCTTGGAGCAAAATCAAAGAGAGTGGGAGTGAGATCAGTGTAAACTATTCGGGTACAGCAGCTGCTGCTGGCCCTTGGATTACCATTCTCTCTAGGGAGGCCCTCGATACCACGAAGGCAGTAAGCACTGGACTAGAGGTTAAGAAAAAGATTATTCCCATTCAAAGTGAGAAAGAGGGTGAGTTTCGTAGCGGGGATCTTGTTAAGGTGGTACTCGAAGTTTCCAGCAATAAAGATATGGGATTTGTCGTTGTTGATGACCCCATTCCCAGTGGTGCTTCACACTTAAATTCGGCGCTTAAGCGCAGTAAAAGTTTGGCCAGTGGCAGAGCTACAAGTGATGCCTACTTTAGCGAACGATCTTTTACCTCTTTTCGCTCCTACTTTGAATTCATCCCACAAGGAAAAACGGTGGTGAGTGAATACTTCATGCGTATCAATCAGGCCGGAGAGTTTATTCTCCCTGCAACTAGAGCGGAATCGATGTATTTGCCCGAGATGTTTGCAACCATACCCAATGGAAAGTTTATAGTGAGAGAGTAAAATGGTTTTTAAAACTTGCTTGCTAACACTAACGCTAACACTAACGCTAACACTAACACTAACACTAATGCTATTGCTTTTTTCCCTACACGCAAGCGAGTTTGCAGAGATAAAAAAAGAGTACACCCCCTCTGATGTAGAGATCTTGGATCGTAGTGGAGAGCTCTTACAAAGTGTGCGCAGTAACTATCAGGTGCGAAGACTTTCCTGGCACTCTCTGGAAGAGATCTCTCCCAATTTTTTAAAAATCCTTTTGCTATCCGAGGATCGTAATTTTTTTGAACACAAAGGTGTCGACTTTATGGCCTTAAGTAAGGCCGCCCTCTATCAGCTCTTTTACGATGGAAAAAGGGGAGGTGCCAGTACCATTAGCATGCAGCTAGTGAAGTTGTTGCAAAAAGAGAGGGCCACTAGACCTAGACCCAAGGGCGCGATCAAGAAGTGGATAAAAAAAATTGATGAGATTTACGAGGCACAAGCACTAGAAAAAAGTTGGAGTAAAGAGGAGATTTTAGAGAGCTACTTAAATCTACTCTATTTTCGAGGGGAGTTTCAAGGATTGGCCGCGGCCTCGAGGGCCTTTTTTCAAAAAAGTCCAAAACATCTTACTATCGATGAATCACTTTTACTCTCTGTGCTTATTCGCTCTCCTAACGCCAAGGCATCACAAGTTGTAAAACGCATGTGCTGGATCTATCAAGAGGTGGCCAAAAATCAGAAGATCTTATTCAAAGAGTTCATGCTTGCTTGTAATGATTATCCTCGTTTTGTCAGTGGGGTCTTCTCTCAAATCTCCAATGCCAACATTAAACTGTCAAAGTCTCTGCTGCTTCCCCTTCCTCGTGAACTTCGAAAGTATATCACTGCTCACCCAGGTGAACTTAAGATCAAAACCACACTGGATAAAAAGCTACAACTCCTCGTAGACGATGTGCTGACAAGGCAGTTGCAAATAAAATTAAAAGGACGAAACGCTAAAAATGCGGCCGCCATTATCGTCGATAATAAGAGTGGCAAGATTTTGGCCTATATTGGAGATGCTTCCGCTAGCGAAGTGGATGGTGCCAGTTCCGTTAGGCAAGCGGGATCGATCCTCAAACCCTTTCTTTACGCTCTCGCTATGGACAAGCGCTACTTAACTGCAACCTCTATCCTGCTTGATTCTCCTCTTGATATTCCCGTTACAGGCGGTGATTACCACCCTCAAAACTATGATAAAGTTTTTTATGGAGAGGTTTCACTTAAAACTGCACTAGGCTCCTCTCTCAACATCCCCGCCGTACGCACACTCACGCTGGTAGGAGTTGATAGCTTTTGGTCGCTTCTAGGCCGCCTCGGTTTCTCTTCACTCCTTCGTAACGACTACTATGGCCCTTCGCTTGCTTTGGGTGCTGTTGATGTCTCCTTGCTCGAAGTGATAAATGCCTATCGAACGCTTGCCAATCGCGGTAGCTATTCCCCTCTAGCACCAATGGTTTCCTCCGTTTTCTCATCACCATCCCAAATCTCCCCTCTCTCAGAAGGCACTGCTTTTATCATCTCGCATATTTTATCCGATCGAGGAAATCGTGAACTTACTTTTGGACTAGAGTCCTCTCTCAATACCAGCGGCGCTTTTCCCTCAAAGACAGGTACTAGCAAAGATATGCGTGACAACTGGTGTGTCGGTTACTCTGATCGTTATACGGTTGCTGTCTGGGTAGGGAATTTAGATGGTGGCCCGATGTGGAGTGTGAGTGGTGTGATGGGAGCGGCCCCGGTTTATCAAGAACTCATGGACGCTCTTCATACCAATAACGATCGCTACAGGCCCACGCCACCTAAAGCTGTTGTTAAAAAGGGAAGCGACTACTACCTTGCCGGTACTCTGCCAGGAGAAAAATTACAAGATCTCTATTGGAAAAAGCGCATTGCCTATCCCACCGAAGGCATGATCGTGGCCCTCGATCCCGATATTCCAACTGAAAACCAAAAGATCTTGATAAGAGTAGAGGCGGATGTGAGTGCTGCCTTGGCGCTTGTCCTCACCTTAAACGATAGGCCACTCCCTCTGGATAAGAGCTCTCTTACCAGCATGTGGCGGCCTACCACGCGTGGAAAATACAACTTGCGCTTAAAAGCGAGCGTAGGAGGCGAAACTTTCGATACCATCTCCTTCGAGGTGCGCTAGTGTGATAAGGCCGTTACCAATAACTGTTGATAGCTGAGGACTGACGATCGAAGACTGATAACTCGTTTGAAAAAAGCAAAGATGTCACAAACTTAAGACTCTTAGAATAGTTGGTAGTGGCCTTCGTTGGCGAAGGCCAAGAGTTCGCGATCGCCTTGACTATCACCGTAGGCGTAGAGGTAGTAGTGGTTACGACTTGCGGGGTGTTTATCGCTAATGCCTAAATAGAGTTTTGTCCTTTGAACTTTCTCTTCGCCGTAGCAGTTATTCAAGTGAAAACCATCTCCCATCTGATCATTGGAAAAAGTGATTTCAGTCGCAAGCAGTTCTAGTTGCTGCTGTTCGCACCACCAAGAGAGGTACTCTTTGAGCGTGGCGGAGACAACAATCACACGATGGCCTTGAGCTTTATGCCACTGAATTTTTGCGAGTGCATTTTCTCTTATCACCTGCTTAAGCTCTGTGCTTAAAGCAAATTTTTTTGCAACCATTTTAAATTCAGAAACTTTATAGCTACGAAAGCAAAAACGCAGGAACAAAATTTTTAATTTGTAGTTAGGGTAGATGCCTAGGAAGTAGAGTGTGATCCAGGGAGAGAGTAGGCAGAGGTAGCAATAGAAACGTTTTGTTCCTAAAAAAAAACGTAAGAAGAGCACCAAGGTGTCTTTAGAGGTAATGGTTTCATCAAAGTCAAACAGAGCAATTTTTTCCATGACTATAACCTTAACATAAGCGCTTTAAGATAGAAATATCCAAGAGGAGGTGTTTATGGGTATGAGAGTAAAAATTTGTCTAGGGTTGACCCTGTTTTCAATTGCGGCCGTCGGGTATGCAGTTGACCGTTATACGCTACAGGAGGTGGATAGAATTCCTCACCAAGGGGCGTACCGTTTTACTGAAGGTCTGGAATTTTACAAGGGTTATCTTTATGAAGGAACTGGTCGTAGCTTTTCGACAGCACTCAAGAAGATTGATCCAGATAGTGGAGAGGTTTTAATGGAGAGAAAAGTGAGTTACCTGCCTTTTCATCTCTATTTTGGAGAGGGGATTACCATTTATAACGATCAGCTGTTGCAGATTTCTTATAAAAGCGGTAAGGCCTATTTTTATGGACTAGAGCATTTTGGAAAGGTGAGAGTTCGCCACGAGGGGGATCTGTTTTGGCACAATAAAGAGTTTCGTTATAGTGGCGATGGCTGGGGGCTTACTAAAAATTCGCAACACTTCATTAATAGCAATGGCAGCAGCACACTCTACTTTAGAAATTTTAAAACTTTTGAGATCGAGCGCACAGTTACAGTCACACTAGATGGAAAGGAGGTGCCGGGAGAAAATGAGTTAGAGTATGTTGATGGTATTATCTATGCCAATCTTTTTCCTAAAAGTCCGCTCATTTTAATGATTGATGAGAAAGATGGGAAGGTGATCGGGGTGATCGATGCTTCTAATCTTGAGTGTTCGCAAATGAGTGGTATTAACGATGTTTTAAATGGCATTGCTTATAATCCAGCAGAATCACTCTTTTATCTGACAGGAAAAAATTGTCCCTATATCTATAAAGTCAGGTTTATAAAGCAGCTTTAAACAATCCTACTTGACTTTCTTCGAGAATCCATGCAGATATTGCGCTAGTCCTAAAAAAAAACACATAAACAAGGAAGATGGATGATGCGCTTGATTGTGTTACTAGTGTTCACTGTATTTTTTTCGGAGGCGCTTTTTGCCAAAGTGATCTCCACCCCTAAGAGCGGCAAGGTGATAGAAGAGGATGGAAGCATACACCTTGGTTGGTTTGATCGCCCCTTCTCCTCAATAAGTCCCTCAATGAAGAAACGTGCCTGGCATTGTATGTTGCTGACAAATACAGAGGTAATGGTGGGGATTTTCGTGGTCAAGACCAGTTATCTATCAAAATCGTTTATCTATGTGACCGATGTGAAAAGTGGAGAGAGCACAAGCTTTAAGCAGATGATACCACTTTTGAATGCAGCAACGATCGCGCCAAGTTCCATTCATGGTGAGAGCTATTTCTCAAGCAAAAAACATAAGGTTTCAATAAAAAATTCAGAACATGCACAAATAATAGAAGTACAAAGCTTTGATCATGGACATGAAATCACAGGGGCCTTTTCCATCTTTGAAGAGGGTGAACCCATGGTTTCGGTGTATGAAGTTGCTCCAGGAAAGTTTGTGTATACCCACCAAAACATTATGTATTCCGCAGAAGGGAAAATAAAGGTAGACGGAAAAGAGTATCTTTTTAAGCGAGACAACTCCTATGCATTTATGGATTATACGGTTGGACAGCATCCCTATCGTAGCGGTTGGCAGGCCGCGATCGCACGTGGAAAGAGCAGTGATGGAGATGACATTGGAATTAATTTAACCGCGCCTCTTTTTTCCAGGAGCAAAGATTGGCCCAGTGTTTATTGGGTGAATGGGAAGATTCATTATCAAGCAGGAGTGGAGTTTGACTATAATAATAACAATTTGGAGTCCACGTGGACGATCACTTCTCGTGATGAGAGCATTTTCTTAACCCAAGATCCAGTAACTGCCTTCTACGATATACTCAATTTAGGTATTGTGAGTAATACTTTTGTTGAGCCGCTGGGATCTTTCCAGGGATTCATCCAGAGCAGTGATGGCAAAGAAATCACTGTGGAAAATTTATTGGGTGTGAGTGAATACTACTTTGTGAAGTGGTAGTGTTTAAACTTTCGTGTTGCTATTACCGTTTCACCATTCAACACGTTCGGGTCTATCTCAAGGGATTTTTCTTTGACCCCCTTATACTGACTCCTTACTCCTGACGTTCTCCCCGAATCGTTATGATGACACTGACGCTATCCCAAGGGGTTGTTGCATTGGTGTAAAGGTAAGCTTTTAACCAACGAGTAACCAGATCATGGTGACTCGGAAGAGTGTCTAATGTCAGCTCATAGAGGAGCATTTGATCTTTGTTACCCAGATACTGCATCCGCAAGGAAGAACTGTCTGTTTCGCGGTTAGGATTATAGTGATAGTCCTGCATCTCACTGGTGGCCCATCTGGAAATTTCAATGATTTTCTTGTCATCAATTTGATCTAAAACCGAGCGAATCATCTCCCTTTCTAAATTCCTCTTTAATGCTGGTGTAGTGATAGGATCACTTTCTTCAATGCTAATAGGATCAAAGGGAGATAGAGGCATCATCTCTGGTACATAGGAAAAAGTCATTGTTGGGTGAGGCCAGTCGCTGCCTATGTTGGAGACAGAAGTTATCCTTCCAGAATTAGCACTGACATCACAGCATAACAACAAAGCAAACAGCATGATACCTATTCCTGTTCCGACAAAATTGTTCCCATTTTTTGCGCTGTAAGATTTCATTTTTTTCTCCTTGGATGTTAATAACATTTTTGATGCTTAACTAGTGCAAAACATCGAATGTGATTTATAACATAGCTGAGACCAAAATCCAGATTTTTCACGGAAAAGTATGGACATCTGTCGGAGTTTTACAAACTAGCATGCGATCAATTTTCAGTCGATAGAGAGGATGTAGTGTAGAGCAAAATTTTAGGGAGCACAAAGAGATCGTAGAACGCCCCAACTGTGAGAATAAAGGCCAGCATGATGCCAACTTGGCGGATGGGTAGAAATGCTTCTATGGCAAAGGTAGCAAAAGCGATTACCAGTAAAAGAGTTCCTGTGATGATGGGCAGTAATGTCGTTTGAAAGTGCTCCTCATAGGCAATGCCTGTTAGCTTATCATGGGTAATATGAATGGTACTATCTACCACCATCCCTAAAGAGATGGAAAAGGTCATCACTGTTGCAATATTAAGGGAAGCTCCTCCACATTTAATAAAGATCACTCCACAAAGGATGGGCATGATGTTGATAAATAAAAATAGAGAAAGAATTTTAAAATTTCTAAAGTAAAAATAGCACAAAAGACAAATAATAAGTAAGCTTGAAAAAAAACTTAACGACAAGGTGGAGATTAAAGAGCTTTGGGAAAGCATAAGGTTGAATTGTAATCCATCGACAGAACTTTGATAGGCAGTATCCAGTTGTTGTAGCTTCGTTTTTATTTTGTCATAAATATCCCAATATTGATCATGATTTAGCGTTTCTCCGGTTAAAGTTAAGCGGTAGACTTTGGGCAGAGGATAGGAGTCTGCGAGTGCTGGGTGGACTTTTGACCAGAGAGCAAAATAAGCGAAACGGTCGGCAGGCAAATCATTATTGCCGGTGTATAGTGCATTTCCCTCTTTGATGATGGCATTAGGGGAGATGATCTTTTTGATTCCAGTGCTATTGATACTCAGCAGATCAAACTCCAGCTTTGAAAAAAATTTGAAATCGTTATAGGAAAGGTCGGAGGAGTCTTGGCGTTTAATTGTGATCTCAAAATTGGGATTGCCGATTAAAGTCCTATTGAGTTCTTTTAAGTGCTCCTGAAAAAGGGAGTCTTTGGGGAAATATTCTGCTACATCGGTTAAAATCGATAGATTAAAGAAAGAGTAGCTTCCTAGGGCGAGAATGAGCAAAGAGGAGAGCAGTATTGTTTTCGAAGAAATTTTTTTTAAAAAAAGCTGATAAAAAAAATGGTGATGACGATGAAAGCAAAAACGATATTTTTTAAAATCTAGTGGATCCTTGGCGATCGTTGGAGCAATGGTGTGCATCCACAAGATAGTGAGTAGCGAAGATAAAAGCAGTAAAAGAGTTGTAAGTAGTGCAAATTGTTTGATGGCGACAATAGAGCTGGTATAAAGACTGCCAAAACCGACTACAGTGGTGCTAATCATTAAAAAGAGAGGGACAGTTTTTCTCTTAATGGTGGTACGAGCATCTTTATAAATGACCAAGGAGTAGTAAAGGTGCAGCACTAGCGATAGGTTGAGAACCATCATTAAGAGTGGGACGATGGAGGTGATCATATTGAGCGAGGAGTAGAGTAGTTTTATAAGGGCCAAGGAGATAAAAAAGCTGGAAAGTGGTGCAAAAAAGAGGAGAAGAGTAGTCCTTAAACTTGCGGTGAAATAGAGTAATAGTAAAAAAGAGATACTAAAGAGCAGGGGGAACACAGTTGTCTTGATGCTTTCTGAGTAGAAATCTAAGAGTTGATTAGTATAGGGTAATCCTCCGAAAATTAGCGGTAGCTTGATGGCCTTAGAAATTTTCGAAGTAAGATTGGCCACTTTTGTACTAGGAGTATCACTGGGAAGTGATACTAAAAAAGCATAACTCTCTTTTTGCAGTAGTGGTAGCAGGGGAGATTTGAGTTGATCTTTGAGAAGAGTACCATAGAGAACTTTATGGTTTAGAAATTGAAAATCATCTAGCGCAAACTCTTCTTGTAATGTTGCAACTGTGTTGTCGAGATGGTGAATTTCTGCTTCACTCAGTTCTTTGTTGATTGCGCGCGCTTTGACGATTAGGATTTTTGCTTCATGTACGCTTTTTAAAAATTTTTGATAAGTTTTAATTTGTGTATGATCAAGAAAAAGTGATTCGGCATTAAGCTGCTTAAGATCACGGATGTAATAAAGGGAGAGTAAAAAGGTAATGGTAAAAGCGGCAATAGAGAGATAACGAATTTTTGTCATTAGAGTTTTGAAGTTAAGTTAAGGGAAATTTTAAAGTTAATGTTAATTTCATCTTCTACTTTAGCGATGGCAATAGATGGATCGGGGATTTCTAGTTCACTTAATTTCAAAGTGGCCTTTCCGCTAACAATTAAATTATTGTTTTCTTTTTTCCATTCAAAAGAAATTTTGAAGGGTCTGTTTTTCCCTCGAAGCAATATTGTGGCATCAAGGTTGCTGTAATTGGCAGTTGTCAGTTTCAAGGGGCCAGGAATAGTTACTGTGATCGTTGGGTATTTTTTCTCTTCCAGGCAGAGATCGAGCATCTTTTCATTGCGAGCATCAACATCGGTATCGATGGATTTTGCAGGAAAAGCAATAGAGATGTTTTGATAATTATCGTTATTAACCTCTCCAGAAACAATAAAGCTTTTCACATAAGCTTGAAAGGAGGTGGTAATCAATCCGAACTTCGTGCTTTTCATGGTAAACAGCAATTGATCGCTTGCCGCTTCTGCCTCATTATAGCTTTTAAAGCTATAAATTTGTTCAAACTTTTCAATGGCCTGTGCTTGAAGTTTGGCGTGGAGATTAAGATTAACAGAGAAGAGTAGGATCAAGATTACAAGTGTCTTAGATAGCAATAGCATAGATTTACTCCTAGACGCGTATGAGGAAATATGAGTAGAATAAGTGTAACACCTATCGAACAGGAAAACAATGAGTGAATCAAATTTGAAACTTTCAGTGGCCTGCAATTTCGATTTAAAGTTTGTCGATCAAATTAAAAATTTTCCCGTAACAGAGATTTATGGAAAACTTCCTAGCGATTTTATTGGTGGAGGAAGATCAACCTATATGATCTCTCCTATTGGTACAAAAAAACTAACCAGCTATGTAAAGTATTGTCGTGATCGAGGAATTGCTTTTAATTACCTTTTAAATGCCTCTTGCTTGGATAATTTGGAAACTACTCGTGAGGGACAAAAAAAAATTAGAGCACTCTTAGCGTGGGTTAATAGCATTGGTGCAAGTGCAGTGACCATCTCCAATCCGTTTATTTTACGAATCATCAAAAAACATTATCCTAAGCTTCGTTGTCGAGTTTCTGTCTTTGCAGGTGTAGATCACTTGCAAAAGGCGCGCTACTGGCAAGATCTAGGGGCCGATTGCATTTGCCTAGATTCGCTGACTGTAAATCGTGACCAGGAAGCGCTTTGCTCTTTAAGAGCAGGTGTTAGTTGTGATTTAGAGTTACTGGCCAATGGGAACTGTTTTCAATCTTGCTCACTCTCTCCCACGCACATGAACCTCCTTTCCCATAGCTCTCAGTCTACACATAAAAATCACGGCATGGTGATCGATCACTGCTTGCTTGAGTGTAGTAAGCGCAAACTTTTAAATCCGGTTCACTATATTCGCTCCGATTGGATTAGGCCTGAGGATATTAAGATTTATCAGCAGCTAGGCTATCACCACTTTAAAATCGTGGAGCGCGATCTTCCTACTCCTATCATGATCAAGAGGGTAACGGCCTATAGTGAAGGGAAGTATGAAGGCAATTTAATCGATCTGATACAGCCCTATGGGCATGCCGATAACAGTAATCGCTATGATTGGAAGCGAGTGCTGTTATCACTACGCTATTTTTTTGCACCTTTGAAAGTAAATCTCAGTAAAATGCTTGTTTTAAAAAAATTGGCAGCAAGGCGGGGGATGCTTCATGCGCTTTCGGGAGCGCCTCCTATTGTTATTGATAATCAACACCCTTGCCTACAAAATTTTCTCTCCACTATCTTAGAAAAGAGGTGCCGCTATCGCGATTGCACACAATGTGGTTATTGTGATGCTGTTGCGGCAGAAGTGTTGAAGATAGAAAAAAGTTACAGTCAAGAGTCACTACAGCTGCATGCCCAGATTGATGAGTTATTGGTTAGTGGAAAAATGTGGCTCTAGGGTATGGGCCTAATCGCAATTTGTTGAGCGGCGGCCCCCCAATAGTAGTCGTAGTTCACCACTGATTGTAAACCGAGTGCTTTAAGGGTGGTGACCAACTCTCGTTGATCCATAAAAAATTTACTGGACTTTGCCAAATAGTAAAAAGAGTTGTACTCTTTGCGATGGAAGAGCATTTTTCCCAAGAGAGGAGCAATGTTAAGAAAGTAGAGCTTATGTAAAAAAGTCCAAGGAAAGTGCTGGGGACGGCCAAGGTCGATATTAGAGATAAATCCCCCTCTTTTCACTACGCGAATCATCTCTTGTAATCCCAACAGTGGGTCGAGTAAGTTTCTAAGTCCAAAACTAATAAAAACTCCTTCAAAAGAGTGATCGGGAAAGGGGAGTCTCATTGCATCTCCATAAAGAAGTGAGACGTTTTTAATTTGCAACCGCTGCAATTTTTCTTTGGCCACTGCCAACATCTTGCTGGAGGCATCCAGTCCTACAATTTCAGCATTAGGGTAGCGCTTGGCGAGTAAGATCGCTAAATCACCACTACCTGTGCATAAATCGAGAATTTTTGCATTGGTGGACATTGCGCTTGGAAGAGAAGGTAAGCGCTTCACTGCTGTTAGGTCCATGCGTGCTTTTCCCCCAAAGGAGTGCAAAAGGTTTGCTTGGTCATACTTAGGGGCCAGTTGATCAAAAAATTGGCGATTGTATTCGGGCCAACTATTTGCTTTAAAGTAATGATCAAATTTAACTTGTTTGATCACCTCACTTTTATCGTTATTGCTCTCGTTTTTCTTCTCGTTCTTGTTCTCTTTCATTGGTCCCCACATAGTTACAGTAAAGGGCGTAGGCGGTAAGCCCTGGCCCAAAACCTAAAAGCATTATTTTACGAGGAGAAGCATATCGCATTCTCTTCATGTATTGATTTAAGATAACCCCAATGGTGGCGCTGGAGAGATTGCCATAGGTGGACATCACCTCTCGGGAGTCGCTCATGCTACGATTGAGCGATTTTTCGATACGCTCAATGATTTTTGTACCACCAGGATGGATTAAAAAATCATCGATGTCGTTTAAGCTTAGCTTTTGACGTTTAAGTATGCCTGCAAGTAACGGATGGATACTCTCTTCAATGATAAAGGGGAGGCGTTTATTTAAAACTAAACGTAGTCCTTCGCTATAAAGATCGTATCCTAGTATTTTTGTGGTATTGGGTATTTGTAGCGACTCATGATCAAGGATTTGCACTCCAGCTGCATTGCCTGTGAGTAGGGAGCAGGCAACTCCATCAGCAAAAATGATAGTTCCAACAATATTATCCATGGAAAAATCGTCAAGTTGAATGGTGTTACTGGGAAATTCAGCACTAATAATCGCCACTTTGTGCTGAGGATATGCTTTAAGGTAGTCATAAGCATAGGCGTAAGCAGCAACTCCCGCCACACATCCAATCTCCGTAATGGGTAGGCGCTTGATGTTTGTAGACATCTGCAGCTTATTGACTAAATAGGCGTCAAAGGAGGGAAGCATTACTCCAGTGCAAGAGGTGGTGATGATAAGATTGATCTCGCTTGCTTTCCACTGCGCTTGATGAAGTGCTTTTTGTAATGCGTGGGCGCTGATGTCGATGATCGTCTCTTTATAGAGTTGGTTACTCTTGGTGAGTGTACGTTTTTTAAAAAGTTCTGCGATGGGAGCAATCCCATGCCTCTTCTCGACAAAAGTGTTTTTGAAAATAGTGAGTGCGCGCTTTTTGCTTTCAGGGGGTAAATTGCAAACCCATTGCTCTAAATAGGGCAAAACCTCATGATGGTTGTAACTATAGGGAGGGAAGGCAATGGCCGTATGGATGATAGTTGCGTAAGACATAGAAGCGCACCCTCTGGTAATGATTGATTATCGATGATTAAAGGTTATGACGAGAGCGAAAGAGATCATTTTTTATAAAAGCACGAAAGTGTTCAAAATTGTTTAAGAGCACTTTTACTCCACCGAGATCTCGTCCACGAATCAGATTGTTACCGATAAACCAGCGTGGATGGAAAAACATTTTAATATTTTCCCAATTCATAATGCGACAAATTTCTTGAGTGGTGAGGTGCTTAGTGCGAACGTTGCAAATAAACCCTGTGTAACGAGAGTAATCGTGGATGTTGGTTACGAGGTTTTGTTTTAGCAACTCCTCTCTAGTTTTCGTCTTGGGATAAGGAGTTACACATTGGACAGCGGCCAAATCGACGCGCATTTTTTTTGCCTCTCGAAAGACCTCTTGGATATCTTCTTTGGTGTCATCTGGATTACCAATGATAAGACCCCCCATAATTGCAATTTTATACTTTCTTAAATAGGCGATGGCCTGGATTTGTTGCTTACGGATGTCTCCCTTTTTTAAAAACTCCAGATTTTTTTGAGAGACCGATTCGATCCCCAAAAAGACGATTCTAAAGTTGGCCTTTGCCATGAGTGCGGCCAACTCTTCATCGGCCGCAATGCCCACCACTGAACATTGAACAATATACTCCATCTTATTTAATTGCTGCTCGATAATCGCCTGGCATAAAAGTTTAAAGCGCTTAACATTGAGAGTGATATTATCATCAACAATCAACACCGATTGCACGGCATTTGCTTTTAACTCTTGTAAATCTTCAAGGATGCGTTCAAGAGGATAGCAGCGAAAGCTAGTGCCATACATTTGAGATATAGAACAAAAGGAGCAAAGGTGGGTGCATCCACGAGAGGTTTCAATACAATCAATTTTTTTTCCCAGGAAGCGATGATTTTGCAGCATGCGCACCTCTCTTCGTGGTCGCGGATGCTGTTCAAGGGAGATTAAATCACTGGCGTCATTGTGAATAAAGGGGGAGTTAGATCCCGCCCTCCCACTTTCTCGATAAGAGAGGCCTCTTATGTTGCTGAAGTCGTTTTTTCCCGAGGCGAGCGTTGCAATGAGCTGACTAAAACTGTGCTCCCCCTCACCTCTAATAATGAAGTCGATCGGGTGTGCTCCCGGATCAATTTCAATCTCATCTTTGCATAAGCTTGCGTGATAACCACCAAGAACAATTTTTATAGACGGAAGTAGTGAGCGTACAAAGTGCATAACCGCTTTGGCACTCTCATACTGGAAGCTCATACTACTGACACCCAAAACGTCAGGAGTAAAAGTGGTGAAAACTTCTTGGAGGTATCTTTTGATCTTACCTTTGACCAGGATAAGATCCACTATTTTTACCTCGTGTTCTTTGGGAATCAGAGAGGCGATCATACAAAGGCCAAGGTTGGGAACAGTAAGCATGCGACGAAAATTATTGGCAGCATCAGGCATTGCCAGCAAGAGTATTTTCATAAGATGACATCCTTTTTTTTAAGTATACTCCTCCTCCATGCAATGTCTTATTAAAAGTTTACATGTTCGTTGCATCAATACCTGACTAAGAGGATGGCATATCTTGGCTTTACAACCGCTACTATTCTTGTAATTCTTGCTTGGGCAGTTGCTGTCTTAGAGTGATAAAGGGATGGATTTTTTATGGGGAATAATAAGAAGAGAATAATCCAAAAAGCAACTCTAGCAATAAGCCGCCTCTTATTTCCGCTAGTGTTGTATCTATCAAAAAATAAGATGATTCCCATCCTTATGTTTCATCAAGTGTTGCCGCGGAAAGAGGCCAAAAAGTTGTGGACGGTAGTGGAGCTGGAGCATTTTCAAGAGATTTGCCTCTGGATTAAAAAATATTTTTACGTTTTAACCCCTAGCGAGTTTGAAGCAGAAACGCAAGTAGGCCAAAAGAAGCCCCCGCTTTTAATCACCTTTGATGATGGCTGGGAAGATAACTATCATTATGCATTCCCCGTATTAAAAGAGTTTAAGCTACCTGCCGTGATCTTTCTTAACTCAAAATTTGTGGCAGAAGGGGGGATTCCTTGGCCGGAAGAGCTCTATCTTTTGCACCTCCATCATTGGGAGAAGATTAAAGGGATGGTGCTCTCCTATCTTGCCTCTTGGCAGTTGGAAGTGCTCTCCTTGGAGGATTGGAATAGTAATTATCTATTGCTTCTAGGGGCGCTCAAACGCATGGGACTGAATGCGCGTGAGTCAGTGCTTCGGGAAATCAAATCACAGCTCTTACAAGATGAAATGCTAGTAACCTCTCCAGTTTTTAAGATGTTGTCTTTGCTACAGATAGAAGAGATGCAGCAGAGTGGTTTGATTTTTTTTGGATTACACACGCACTCTCATCAAATCATTTCCACTCTATCGCAAGCACAACTCGATCGTGAGATTTCAGAGAATAAAAATTTTTTTGATATAAATCACATTCCTGGTGCTCACTGGATGGCCTATCCTAATGGGCAAGAAAAAGATTATACACTTAAAAATGTAAAGCACTTAAGTGAAGTGTTTGCGATTAAGTATGCTTTTTCAACCAAGCAGCTTTTCTATGTAAGGGGGCGATCCCTCCTAGAGATCCCTCGCATCGGAGTTGCTCATGGCACTACTACTGCTCAATTAAAATGGCCATTATTAAAAGCTTTTATAAAAACAGTGCTATCAAAATATAGATAATCACTATGTTAAACTCATGGTTTTATTCCAAAGTAGAACACCCTGCACTTGCCTTTTCTGAACTTTGCAAGAAGAGTCGATCTACTCAAGCAAATGCTTATGTAAATGGCCCCACTTTTTTCCTCTCTGCTCGTTATGCTTTGGCAGCACTCTTACGTAGTCTAAAGATTGATTCTTCTCACCACGTTTTAGTTCCGGCCTACCATTGTGGAAGCGAGGTAGGGGTCTTTTATCGTTTTACGAGCGATGTCGATTATTATGGGATGGATAACAAGCTTCATCCGCAAGTAACAGAGATTGAAAAAAGAGTAAAAACAAATACCAAAGTCATTTTGGTTATTCACTATTTTGGTTTTGTCACGCCCTTGCAAGAGTTAAAACAGTTGTGTGAGCGTTATAAGATTATTTTAATTGAAGATGCTTGCCACTTATTACCGACTGCTATTGTTTTTCAGAGAAAAAGTAGTGAGCAAGGAGATTTTATACTTTTTAGCTTGAAAAAATTTTTACCTGTTGCTGATGGTGGACTCCTCTATGCTAATAGTGCTTTGGAAAAAAATGCTCTTGCTTCTCAAAAAAATATTTTGCAAGAAGAGCTACTCCCTTGTTGGTTTTTAATTGCCAAAAGAGAGGCCATTTTAGCGGCATTAAAAACAGAGCACTCTATTTTAAAGGCCTACCACCTTTGGCGCTTTTGCTGCTTGCATTTCATGTCGCGGTTTCGAGGTAAAGCTGTTGCTGCTAATCACAATCACCTGCTAGCATTGGAACAAGAGGATTTTGATCCTGGATCTGAAGAGTACGGCTGCTCCGATTTTTCTAAAGCAATATTTTTCTCCAGTGACTTGGAAGCGATTGCTAAGAGGAGGCGAGAAAATTATGAATTTTTATGCAAAAACGTTAAAAGTAAGCAGCTTTTACTGGTGAAAGGGGAGCTGAATGCACTTGATATGCCTATGCTGTTTCCTTTTTTTCATCAAGAAAATTCCAAAAAGCAGCATACTTGGATTCACCATTTTTGGAAGGGAAAATTTAATCAAAGAAGAGACCACAGCTTTACCTTGGAAGAGAGGTTTTATAAAGAGCTAAAAGTGATTCCTATTCACCAAGATATCGTTGTAAATCATCTTAAGGCCGCCATCAAAGAGCTATAATCACGATCTTCTGATCTCTGGAACAAATCGCTACTCCCCTTGGGAAAATGGAACAGCGGAAGTTTTTTTCCCACTCATATCTATTAATGGTGAGCATGGTATGCTTTAATTTTATATTCGTAATTACAATCATTACTCCAAGGAAGGATCAATGAAAAAAAAATTTTCGACACTGCTTTTGTTGTCTCTCTATCAAATGCCCATGGCCGATGCAGGCATGGCCATCGATGGTAATGGTGCTTTTGGAAAGGTTACTGTTGGACAGAATAAGATTGTTCAATTCACCATTCGTAATACCGGGAGTACTTATTTAAAAAACATCACGATTCCAAGCATTGCTGCTCCTTGGAGTTACGTCTCTACAACTTGTACGACAACACTCGCATCGTATAAGTCGTGTGCATTGAACGTCAAATTTGCACCGACAGTGGTGCGCAGTTATGCTTCCACCGTCAAGGTAAGATTTAAGCAATCGTCTATAAGTTATGTTAGCAACAAAGCGGTTACTGGTGAAGGTATTACCAGCGGGCCACCACCAGTTGGAAAGTGCTACTTAGGCAACAGCATCCCTGCTGAGTATGCAGTCTTTTCTCCCACCTCACCTTGGAATAAAGTGATTCCCGATAATCCAGAGCTCTCCCCTTACTCAGTGGCGATTATGAATAATTTAATGGGATACACTAGTGGTGTAAGCTCCAACATCAACTTATGGACGGCCCCCATGCACGTGATCGATTCACGCTATTGTCCTCGTAAAAATGTTTACTCCATCGATATGGATGGGCTCTTTTTTGAAACCGTTGATCCTGATGAGAATGGAATTGTAGAAAATGTGCCTATGCCAGTGGAAGCGTGGGCGGATCCAACCGAAGATGGGCATATGATTCTTTTAGATGTGAGTGAGCGAGTAGTCTATGAACTAGGGGCCGCTCGTAAGCGCAGTGATGGCCATTGGGAAGCTCAAAGTATGGATAAGTGGGCACTCGATGGAGAAGGGTATAGGGCCGCCTTTAGTGGCAAGTATTGGTGGAAGTCGGGCGTGCGCGGTGCTGGTGTTCCCTTTATTGGTGGATTGATTCGTCCAGAGGAGATTGCTGCTGGAGTGATTCGTCATACACTGGCCGTCTCTACACCGATTAATCAATTACAAGAGGTTGGTAATGGGGGATGGGGACGTTGGGAGCTTTGCTCTCCTGTTGCCTCGAACACCGATGCTGGGCGAGTGGGCACACAATACATTCCTGAAGGAGCACAAATTCAATTAAACCCTACACTCAATCTTGATACTCTAGGACTTTCTCCTGCTGCCAAGGTTGTTGCCGTGGCCTTACAACGTTATGGGGCCTTTGTGGTTGATAATGGCCCAGAATTAATTACCTACTTTCAAAACTTAGGATCGTCACCGAACGCTTGGGATCCCTATCTTGCACAATTGGGAGACTTAAGGAAAATCCCCTTGTCGCAATTTAGAGTCCTAAAGTGCAACAAGAAGATTTTACAACTGAAGTAGAGTTATTATTGACGTTAAACTAATGATCAATGATCTCTGACTATCTTATCCCTCAAAAGGAACTTCTATGATTGGTTCGGTGGGGATGAAAGGTGCAGCATCTGCATTGTAGTTATCCCCAGCGATCCGCTCTTCATAACCATCACAACTATTTTTTGCTTCTACACCGGCCTTGATATCATCAAGTGGATTGGGTAGAGTAAGATCGACTAAGGTCACAGGATAGGTTGATACCCAATTGTGGTGGAAAGCGTGGCCTGCAATAGAAGGAGCTGCACAACGACTGATGCGCATAATGTAGAAATGGTTTTTTACAAACATGAGTTGTCTGAAAAAGACAGCGGCTTCGTTAGGTAGTAGCTCTGTACTTATAGTAGTAGAAGAGCTTTGTTGTACCGATCTTCCCATGCTGGAGAAGTACTCTTTGGAGAAACCAACTCCAAGGAGACCAGCACCGTAGTAAGTTGGGTAGAGAGAGACAGTGAAGCCTCTCTTTTGACCATACTCGCTAGCAACGGTTCTTGATTCATTATCTTGAATGGAGATCGTGCGACTCGTGTTGGAGTTGTTGGTGTAGATTCCAGAGATCTGTTCTGATGGTAAGATGTTATAGCAGGCCCTGGTTTTGGTATCGAGTGAGAGGTAAAATGGCCTCCACACCTTAACTGTAACAAAATTGCTGGCCTCGGTTCCATAAATGTCACGTACCTTGACTCCAACAATCATGTTGGTGGCATTGGTTTTCGAATCGAGTTTAGGGATCTTGAAGCTCGTATAGCTGCTGCCGAGTACTTTTTGGTTTACAGCGTGGCCATCGGGATCGGGCTCAAAACCTTCTGCCGACCAGTAGTAGGTATAGGTTAAGCCACCTCTGCGGAAGAATCCGCCACGATTGTAACTTAATCCCTCCGTATCAACTTGTACTTCAACCGTCTCTCCTTGGTACATCACTGGTGCTTTATCATTATCACAATGAGCACTGGTGATCTCTTCGTTGATGAGAGAGATTTTCACCTTGGCATTGCCATTGTTATCGGCAGCGACGAGGTTGAGTGATAGGCAAAGAGAAAACAAAAAGAGGATCGATTTTTTTTGTTTCATTTTTTTCTCCTTAGTAGAAAAGAGTTGGTTAAACAAGGGAACTAATCTAATTTTTCAAAAATCCAATTGTTCATATTTTCTAACTCTGCCGAGCAGCTGTTAGAGGTGTGGGTAAGTGTTTCACTACTGATTTGCGATAAAGGATCTTCACTTGGGTTGCTAATAAGTGCCAACTCATAAGTGGGGTGTGTGTATTGGTAAATGGCATTGGTAGCATAGGTGTAAACGCCACAAGTTTCAACATTGTAAACTTTATAAACATCGATATTGGTTTGAAACCTTCTGATGATGACACCATTGTCCTCTGGGCGTAAACTTTTATTGGCATGATTGCTTTCAACAATGGTGTAGTGTTTGAATTTTTGTTTTACGGCCATTTTGCTTTTGGAGTAGCTATAAGGAGCAATGCCACTATAGGAGGGGGCAAGGGTAAACCAGACGCCGCGAGAAGAGGCGAACATTTTTTCAATGGCCCTGGTATCGATATCGCTATAGGAGATAGTTCTCATAACGTTGGTAGGATTAGAGTAGACAGAGCTGACCACGCTGCCTTCTGTGGTTTTTGCACAATTTAAGGCATGCGTGCTATCTTTTAAGATTAAAAAATGGCGATTGACTCTAAATTGAAAAGAGGTGGTGGCATAATTATTCCTATCGTCTCTTGCCTCTACCATTACTGTTTGCGTGCCAAAATCCATCCAATGGAGGAGTGTACCAGCTTTGATGCGGATGCTATTTCCCTCTTGAAAAGAGTCACTATAAGGAGTTCCGTTTAGTGCCTCTTCCATTCCATCCCAGGTGATAAAGACACGGTAGTTGATTTTTTGAGGACTTGGAAAGCGATTGGGAGTAATCGTTAAAGTGAGAGAGTCATTTTCATAGACACCAACAAATTTGGTACC
Organism: Oligoflexia bacterium; assembly: GCA_015231955.1. Taxonomy (GTDB): domain Bacteria; phylum Bdellovibrionota; class Bacteriovoracia; order Bacteriovoracales; family Bacteriovoracaceae; genus JADGAN01. Next base: position 66,460 of record JADGAN010000019.1, read on the forward strand.
ACAACGTCCATAAGTAGAGTCATTAGGAGCAACGTTAACTTTGATAGAGGGTTCACTGCTAGCAAAGCTTTTGGCAGCAATGAGCAGTAAAAGCATAATCGATAAACTTAATATGATCTTCATTTGTATTCTCCTTTATACCATAGACTATATATCATATTCCATTTTACTTATTTGCACGTATTAATGAGCGGCATTTTCTCTTGTAGTATAGAGCGCAAATAGTTATTATCTGCCAACTTCTCCTCCTCTAGGAGTACAAAATCGTAGGCCCAATAGGTAAGGTAAGCGTTGGTGACTTTGCTTTTAAAGGAAGGAAGACCACAGCCATCCAGTTCATAAATCAAGAGATCACCTTTGCGCAAAAGGTATTGCTTGAAGATCATCCCTGCTTCGCCGGTACGTAGCTTCCACTCAAAGCCCATTCCATGCTTATTAACGCTAAGGTTAGTAAAGTTAGTCACTCGTTCCATGTTAATACCAACAGCAAAACTGAGTTCAAAATGGGTATTGTCGTTATGGCGAGAGCGAGAAATCGTATCTACATGATCAGTGAAGCCTGCACAGGCACCGCCAATGGACGCACAAGGGAGACTGAATATTGGACCACGCCCATTACCACCACTGGAGTTTTGGGCCTCATCATCAGTAGAACTAAACTCAACCTCTTTTAAGCGTTCGGAGTTATAATTGGAGATGATCCCACTAACAGGAGTAGCTTCTGTTGTAAGGTAACAAGATTGATCACCTTCATAGAGCATCGGCCATATAACCGCAGTACGATCGGCAAAACGGAGAAATGTTTTCGATTTACTAATGCTATTGAGATCGCTGCTACTGCTGCTGCTGCTGCTGCTGCTGCTGCTGCTGCTGCTGCTGCTGCTACCTTGCTCGGAAATTTTAACCTGTAAATTGAATTTATCCATTTTTTCGTTAGCGGGTAGATGGAAGAATTTTTTACTGACGCTAAAGGTTTCACTTTTGCGATTAAGATTTTTTCCAAAAGTACGATCTAAAAGGAGTGACTTTGTTCCATCTTCAAAAGATTCAGAGTAGACTTCAATGTTGTAGAGCTTTTGCGGATCAATGTTACTGACTTTGATCTCAAAATTTTTCCAATACTTTCCATACCTCTCTTCACTCCATCCAAATGATTTAGTGCTATCACAAGCATCTCCACCAAAGCTATAGTGAGTGATTGCAATATCATTAGGGGTAATGGTAATAGCGGCAAATGCCAGCGGTGTTTGCAATCCTAAACAAAGGAGAAACAATCTTATCATATTCTTCATACTTACTCCTATCGTTAGACTAACTTTAAAAGACTAAAAATTCACTAATGAGGGAAAATTAATGAGATATTTTTTTTACATTAAGTTCTGTGCTTCCATACTCAAAAAATTCAATCTCTTGCTCACTCTCTTTCGTGGGCACATTTGCTAGGGTTAAACTCCAGGGACCAAAGCAATGAGAGTAAAGAGAAGTGAACTCTTGAGGACGCTTTTCTAGTTGAATGGTGGCACACTTGTTTTCACTGGTGCGATTAAACACTAAAACCGCTATTACTTTTTTGTTGGCGTTATAGGTAGCATAGCTAGTAAGATCTTCGCCCTTGGCCTTTTCATAATTTGCCTTGGTGGTTAAAATTTTTCCTAGAAAGTGATTGGTGAGGATTTCATAACTTCTAAATGTTGGGGTAACAGTGTTGCCCTCTGTGACTAGAGCGTGGGAGTTAGGATTGTAGATCTCTCCATTTAAGAGAAACTTGGAAGTAAGAGCGACCCCTTCCTTTGCAGCAATCGCCAATAGTTCCGCTGTAAAGATGGGATAAACGGCGGGATGGTAGTCGATATACGCCATGGAGTCGACTGCAAATTCCGTAATGGCAACCTCCGCTTTGGGATAGTAGCGTGCGACAATATCCTTAATCCAAGGAATAAGTCCTATGCTACGATTTAAGGGAAAGGCGTAATTAACTGTGTTCATGGTGTTGTTGTGATAGATATCGACCGATTTTAAGTAGCGTTCCACATCTTGTTCTCCACCTCTATCAGTGATAAAGCTAGAGCGATCGTGGTAGTTGCTTCTAAAGTAGGGATAGGTGTGGATAGAAAAATAATCGAGGAGCTTATACTGTTTGGGATTAACTGTTTGATCCTTTTCCAGTTCATTTAAGCGATAAAGGAAGTATGAGAGGAAATCGGGAAGTTTTACCAAACCTTTTCCATAGGAGCAACGGCGAACTCCTTCTACACTGGTTTTACAATCGTCTTCCGCCTCGGTTTGATACCAATTCCACGATTGCGACTCCTCTGGCCCTAAGATGCGAATGTCATTGGGGTTCCCAGAAATCTCTTCTTGCGCCTTCCTCATGGCGATCACCACTTTAACGTAGCGATCGATATACTCATCGGCCGAGAGTGGTCTTGCGATAAAGTCTCGATGGGTGGATGCCCATTGTAGAGGCTCGTTACTAATGGCAAAATATTTTACCGCAAGCTTATGTTGTCCATTCATCTTTTTGACAAATTTGGCGGCTTCGAGCGCCGGATCCACAGCGATAAAGGCCGAGCGACCATTGACAATTTTAGGCATAAACCCGGTGATGTTTACTTGTAGCATCGGTTCTGCCGCAAATTGCCTGATCATTTGGGTGGCAAAAACGTCGTCGCGAATGCGCGAAAAGTTTCTACCTGCAATATCTGGAGTCGGGAAAGGAACATCCTCAGAGAGAAAAGGGTATTCCAGTATTAAACTATTTTCATAGTCGTAGCGATCGTAAGCACTACCTCCAATGCGAATAAAACCAATTTTGATCTCTCTCATGCGATTTGCGCCAGGGTAGACTTCATTGACTGCAAAATCGGCACCGTAGAAGAGCTTGGTTATGGTTGGTGCATTAGCATCAACTGTTAGCTGCACTGAAATCTTGTCACTATAGCTACTATTGATAGAGCTATACTTCTTGAGCGTGAATTTGTGGGCACCATTATCTTGAAAACTCCATCTGGTTTCTGCAAGAACTGCTGGGGAGAGTGTGAGTAAAATGAGCATGAGTGAAAATTTGCGTAGTTCATTTTTCATAAGCAACCTCCATTAATTCTTTTAAAATCGATTGCATCGAATATTTTTCTTGTAAGACACTCTTGTTGTTTTTAGTGATGGCAAGCAACTCCTCTTTGCTTTTCAGGAGAATGCTCCAAAGAAGCGATGCTAGCGCCTTTGAGTTACCAACAGGGAAGAGAAAATTGTTGTTATTGTTGCTAGCAGGAAGCATAGAAGGTATACCACCAATATTAGGCGCAATAAAAGGAACTTCACTAGCGATGGCCTCTAGTAATACCATGGGGGTACCTTCAAGGTAGGAACTCATTACAAAGAGATCGAGTATTGCAAAAAAAGCTGCAACATCATCTATCTCTCCTAAAAAGTGCAGGTAAATCTTGGGTGAGAAGTGCATTGTTTTTTGTTCATATTTTAACTTTTTAAGCAGCGATCCATCTCCAGCGATTAAAATGGTTAGCTCTTCGTTGCCGTTATAGTTTTCTAATGCAGATAAAAAAACTTTAGGCCCTTTAACCATCTCCATCCGTCCAAGCCATCCAATAATGCGCCCTTTAGCAATAATCTTATGCTTATGGAAAAAAGTCTCCTTCACTTTTATTGGAGAGGTTGTAAGCGTCAGCATAGGGGTGAAGTTGGGAATGACCATGCATTTAGAGTTGTACTTGTAAAGAGGATTATTTTTTTTGAGTTCTCCAGAAACCACAATCACAGTGTCAAACATAAATTTTAAAAAGTGCCCAATCGTTTGATTGATGCGGGAGCGGAGATTGCCGTTAGCATGGCCATGTTGTGTTGTCACAATTCGCAAAGGGTGAGGCGTTTTTTTTAAGAAAATCTTAATAAGCTTAATGAAAAAGATGTACATATCGGAGCGGTCGCCATGCGAGTGAATGATGTCAGCATCCTGTGCAAGCAGAAGGATTTGTTTTAATGTTGAAAGGGAGAAACGGTGATTAGTTGATAGGATATAATGAGGAATTTTGTTGGCATGCAGATTTTTTATTAAAAGTTGCTTAGAGTGTGAAGTGGTATAGCGTTGGTCAAAAATGACAAGGAAAGTAACGTCGAGTGATTGCTGTAGGAGTGCTTGAATCGTGTTGATGGCAGATCGCTCGGCACCTCCAAGACACCTGGTGAAGATGATGTGAATAATCTTTTTATAGTGCCTTGATGTTTTCATTTGCTTATACTCCACAAATGCAAGAGAGGCATAAAAAGCAAGATCAATAGTTATTCCTTTTTTATTACTAAGTATAGATAAATTTTTAAAAAAAATTTTATCACCAAAGACAATGCAACAAACATTTGATAGAGATTTTTTTAGCGGAGTAGGCGAGTGAGTTTTTATCGGCAAAATTTATAATGAGCAAAAAAGTAAAGTAGCGGGGAAGATTTTAAGGAGGTTCGAGCGTGAGCGTGATGAATAGTTCTACAATAAGCTCCATCTGGAAAAATTCTTCTTTGCTCTTTTTGTCAAGAGTGCTGGGGTTTGCACTGGTAATTCTCATGCAGATGGTTCTAGTGCGACAACTCTGTGTCGAAGAGTATGGGGAGTTTCGAAAAATTTTAATGTTTCTGTATATGGTCATCACGATCTTTACTTTAGGCATTCATAATAGCGTTGTCTATTTTCTTAAATCTTCACAAGCGAAGGAGAGTCGTGCACTCTATATCACCAGCTCACTCACTCTTTTTGCCATTATTGGTGTTTCTTTGGCATTAGCACTCTTACTCTTTCATATCAATATAGCAGGGTTTCTCAATATTCCTTATATTAGTCGTTACCCTTGGCCCTTGGCCCTCTACCTTTTATTCATGTTTTTGTCAGGGATTTTAGAGAAGATCTTCATCAGTGATGAAAAGTATGCCAATGTCTTTTGGTTAATCTTACTTACAGATATTGCCACTACACTTTTGACTTTAATCCTTTTAGGTTTAGTGCAATCGCTGCAAATGTTGCTATGGTGTTTTGTTTTGATTGCATTTATTCGCTTTATTTGGTTGATCCTCTATATTTATGACGACTTATTGCTGGATAAAACGGGCCTTTATGCTGCTCTTAAGGCCCAGCTAATGTATGCCTTGCCGCTAGGTCTTGCCACTTTTTTTGAGATTGGCCGGATGGAGTTGCATAAACTCATTATATCACGCTACCTTCCCGCAGTAACTTTTGCGATCTATATTACAGGCTGCTTAAAGGTTCCTTTTGTGGAGGGGGCACTCTTTTCGATTGGTGACGTTTTAAATGTGGATTTTGTAAAATATCACTCCCGCGGTGAGCAGTTGCTGATGATCAGCATCTGGAAAAATGTATTGGAAAAATTGATGCTGCTTTTTTTTCCCATGGCGCTCTTCCTTATTCTCTTTGCAAAAGAGATTTTTCTCTTTTTATATACTTCCAAATTTAATGATAGCGTTGTGGTATTTCAAATTCTGACTCTGGCGCTCTTTTTTAATTTTACCTGCTCTAATATTTTAATGCGAGTTTTGAATCGCACTAAATGCTATCTTGCTCTGGCATTCATTACCTTTATTTTTAGCATCGCCCTCTTGCTATGGACGGTAAAGATTAGCTATATTGCTGTTGCTATTGTTTCTCTTCTTACCAATTTTTTGATGGAGTTATCGATGTTTATACTGGTTACACGAGAGTTAGGTGTCGCTATGAGTGAACTGTTTAATCGCTGCTTCCTTTTTAAACTAGGATTTTGCTTGTGTTTCGGGGCGCTTTTTAGTAGGGTTCCGATGCTTTTAGTGAATGAAAACTTGCCACTAATACGCATCCTTCTCGGTGGCAGCTTATTTGCATTCTCTTACCTGTATGCAATCAACTTCTTTGCTTTGATTCCTCAGACGGTGGTTGACAAGGTAGTTCATGGGATGCAACAGATGATAGGGTGCTTTAAAAAGAGAGGAGCTATGTTGATATCATCACTCTTTGCAAGAGTCTCTCTTTATGTGTTGGCACTACTGGGACTCTCCTTGCATTTGAATCTTGCGACAGGTAGTGAAGAGCTGCTGAAAAGCGGAGATAAGCTTGGTCTTCATTTCTATTTCCCTAAAGATAGTGAATTTACCAAAGGATCGTGGGAGGGATTACCAAGTTACCACGCTTTGATTGTTGATGATAAAGGCGTGATCATTGTTCCCTTGATTGGTGAAGTTAAAGCGGCGTCACTGGGCGTGAAGAGTGTTGAGAGTAAAATACAAAAGGAGCTCTCGAAACGTTTTAGCAATCCTCCCATCATTACAACTTGGGTTGCGGCAAGGCAAAAAATTATTCAAATTTATGGTATGGTTCAAAATCCGCAAAAGTGTGTGGTTCGTGATGAGGCCGATTTTGTGGCAGTTCTTGCCAAGGCCGGCGGTGCGAAGGCGGGTGCCGATCTTGATGCCATTAAAATTTATAGCGAAGGTGGTAAAGAGTTGAGCTTCTCTTATATTCGCTATATGGAGGATCCGTTAAAGTATCCACTGCCACCACTGAAAAGTTTGGATACTGTTTTTGTTCCTCCCTTAGTAAGTGTGGGGGCGGTGGATACAGAGGTTAGTAAGGCCAATGCACGAATTGATCAAAAGAGTATCAATGTTATTGGTGCTGTTAATCACCCAGGTTTTATCTCCTATAGTGAAGAGATGAGTCTTGCTGATATCATTAGTAAAGTTGGTGGGCTTAGACCCGATTATAAAGATGATCGTTTGGTTATCTATCGTGCCCTCACCTCGCCTCAAGAGAACAGTTATGAGAAAATTGTTTATGATGATATTTTCAATAATCAAGAGATTCGGCCTATCAAAGGCGATGTTCTCTATTTTCCTTTTAGGCCCCAAGAGACTGCTCTCGATAAAGTAAGCAAAGTGGGAGGCGTTCTAGGTTTAATTTTAAATGCAATTATCTTGATTATATTGATTCATTAAAGAGAAGGAGTGGTTGCAGATGGCCTCATTACCAAAGCTCATTGGGAAACGCTTGGGAGGACGACGAGGGAGACACTTGCTGTTAGCAAGCGCACTGGGGATGGTTATCGCCGCTACTCTTTATATCGTCGCAGAGAAGCGCTACTCTTTTGAGTCCATAATTTTAATTAAGCGCCCCTTCATCCGCCAAGTGCTCTTTCCTACCGAAGACTCTTCTAACTCCTCGGTGTGGTCACGAGAGGGTTACTATTTTTTAAATAGTGTTTTGAGTGACGATTTTTTGCAAGAGCTGCTATTGCGCTATCAACCGCTAAAGAGTGATCTCTACGCTTTCTACCCGCAAATGAAGGGTGAACTCAGCGATGATGAGATTAAATATTACCTGCAAAAGCGGTTTAAAGAGTGTTTTAAAATTCAATTTTTAGGCACGGACTCTGGTAGCTTTTATGTGCGTTTTCAAACCCCACATCAAGCGATAGGCAAGAGTCTCCTCTTGGATATCATCAAGCGCTTTGAATTTTTGGCCACCGAAGAGCAGATGAACTCACTGCAAACCTCCATCAAGTTGATGGAACAACTTTTAGAGCGCAAGCGTAAGCAGAAGCAGAGTATGCTGTTACAGCATGCGGCCAATGCTTTAACTCCAGAGGGTGTGGTTTTGCGAGGTGAATTGCAAAAGAGTTATGAGAATGAGGTGGCAGAGATTGTAAAAAACAAGACTAACCTCTCTTTGCTCTTAGAATTGATCAAAGTGGATGATAGTTATAAGGTAAAGGTGATTAAAGCGCCCTTTACTCCGCCCTATCCCACTTTTCCTACGAAAACTCAAACAGTCGCACTAGGACTACTCTTGGGGGTGCTATTTTATTTAGCAAATATTTTTCGCCAACAATTGCAGCAACAATTGCAGCAACAATTGCAAAATGCAAAAGATGATAACTTATGAGCAAGAGTAAAAATCAAGAAGCGATCTTTTTTTCCATCATTATTCCCTGCTATAACTCGCAAAAGAGTATCATCGGTACTTTGGAAAGTTGTTTAAAGCAAAGTTTTCCGGAAAAATTTTTTGAAGTAATCGTGGTTAATGATGGATCTACTGATGCTAGTGAACAGCTGCTCTTGTCGTGGATTGCGAAGAACAAGTGTGAGCACTTTTTTTACTATTACCAGAGAAACGCTGGCCCTAGTCGAGCAAGAAACTTGGGAATACAGCTTGCACGAGGAAAATTTGTTGCCTTCTTAGATGCTGATGACCATTTTCATCCCGATAAACTGCAGTTGATTTATAACTTTTATAAGCGTTACCCCCAAATTGGGATCTATGCTCACAATGCTATTGATGGGGCCTATATTTTGTATGCTCCTTTTACCTCCGCGCTGCTTCTATCCCCGCAAGAGATGTTACCATTATTATTAGAGCGAAACATTTTGGCAACCTCAACCATGGTCATTCGCAAAGAGCTCTTACACCCGACAACTGCATTTAACGAGAAGTATCGCCATTGTGAAGATTATGAGTTGTGGTTTAAACTTTGCAAAGAGCACTCGTTACTCATTTTACCCCATGTTTTGACTTATGCTAACTCCACTAGTGAAGGATTATCGGGTAATGAAATTGCGATGTACAAACGGGCGAAGGCCTTGGTTTTTGCACACAGTGATCTGGTGGTTGATGCCAAACTAAGACGGCGTATTCTATGGAGGGCGGTAAGAGAGCACTTAAAGATGGTGCTCGGTTACCGCCGTAGGAGGCATGATTGGCTTAAACGCGATAATGTTTTTTACCTTATAGAGTACTTTTGGCTTACCATAGTGACGAAAATCTTTCCCTTAAAGCGCAAAAGAGAGTACCAGCACCTCTTTTATCAAGGGTTGCAAAATCGATGAGGGAGCTCTGCTTTTCTCCCATGCTCTATTTTATAATTGTGCATTTTTTGCTTTTAACAAGAGTGCATGAACTCATCCCTCTTCTCTCCTTGCTTTCGCTGGTGAAGGTGGGATATCTTGCCTTCTTTCTAAGCTATGGCGTGGAGATGCTTGTTTGCCAGAAACAAAAGAGGAGTAAGGAGAGTAACTTCTTATCTCTTTTACTGATTATGCTACTGGGATACGTTGCATGCCAGTTAAACTTTTTAAGGCATACGGAAGAGCTGCTTAAGAGGTACCTCTTTTTTATGGTTACCCTATTTTCGATTGTGGCAATCATCAATCGTAACAATAGTAGCAAAGATGTTATGGCCTTGCTTATCGCAACCATTTTTGCTTCCCTGGTTACAGGAGTGCAGTTTTTATTGGTGTTTATGACAACAGTATCAAAAGCGATCGATCGACCTAAACTGGAAACCGCTAATGGAGACCCTAACCTTGGGGGATGGATCATTGGGTCTTCAATTCCCTTATGCCTCTATCTGATGCAAAGGTGTCGCTCCAAGGTTGCAAAGCTCGTTTGGTTATTAGCTTTACTCTTCCTTATACTCTCCTTATTGATCACCTTTTCCCGTTCAGCATTTTTAGTGATGGTGCTATCGCTTTTGTTAAGTTCACTTTTTACTAAGAAGAGTGCTCTCTTGGCATGTTTGCTGGTTACCGCTGCCGTGGCCTTGGTGGTGGTTAATCCTACCAACTCTGAACGCGTCGACTTTTTAAATATCTTTAAAGAGAGGACAGTGGTGGTTTTGGATCAGGCCTATAATTTTCGAGTGCAAAGTATTGCTACCGGCATGGAGTTTATAGCGGAGTTTCCGCTCTTTGGCGTAGGATATGAGCAATCGGCCTATCTCATGAATCGCTATGTAGGCATGGGTCCTACCATCCATAAAGACTCCTATGCTATCCACAATGGAGTGGTCGTCGCTTTTGCAGAACTTGGGATCATCGGTGGGATGTTCTACTTGATTCCTTTTGTGATGGTTGTTGCCTGGAGTGTTTGCAGAAAACAAAGTTTGCTGATGGCCACCTTGCTTTTCTCTGTTCTAATGCAGATGACAGTGCCGATGGCCTACTCCTATGTGAGCTATTTTGCCTTGGTTCTAGGAGCTATTTTGCTCCCCGACCACTTAAAATTGCAGGAAAAGTTTTGACAAAAAGTTGTAGATCAAAAGGGAGTGAGTAGTTATCGATGTAGAAGACGTCGAGGTCCATCCAATCATCGTAACGATCAATTTGACTGCGACCACTCACTTGCCAAATGCAGGTGAGCCCCGGTTTTACGGCATGCCTTTTGTGTTGGTAGGGTTGCAATTTTTTGATCTCAGAAATCACAATTGGCCTTGGACCAACAATGGTCATCTCTCCACGTAAGATATTTAAAAATTGAGGGAGTTCATCTATGGAGGTCTTGCGAATGAATTTTCCAATTTTGGTGATGCGAGGATCGTTGGAGAGTTTGAAGCCGTTTCCCTTCATCTCATTTAGTGCCATCAAGCGTGCCTGCATCTCATCGGCATGCAATACCATGGAGCGGAACTTATACATGCGAAAAGGTTTTCCGCGTAATCCCCCTCGGTATTGGAAATAAAAGGCAGGTCCCTTAGAGGTGATTCTCACCAGAAGATAGATCAGCAGGAAGAGTGGTGATAAGAGTATAAGAGCTGCTAGCGATAAAATAATATCAAGAGCACGTTTAATAAAAAGCTCCAATTGGCCACGATTAGCAAAATTAAGCAGGTGCATGTTTAAAATAATGCGACTTTTTTTAATAAAGGGGGGCAACATACTTGGCGTGCTTTCTCTGATGTAAACTAAGCTGACTTTGATTCCTATTTTTTTTGCGGCATTGAGGATGAGATCGAGATCTTTACTGCTAATTCTCGGATTAATGTAGTTATTGTACTCCATCTCTCCTGGAATAAGAATTTCATCGATATAGTAGTCGATAAGAATTTTTTCTAGCGATTCATAACTAGAGTACTCTTTGTTGCCTGGTAAGTTCCCTTTGGTGATAAAACCGATAAAGAGTTTTTTTTGCTGTGGCCAATTGGCCTTTAGTTCGTGCAAAACAGTTTTAGCGTTATGATCATCGCCAACGATCACCATGTTTTTTAAGTGGAGTTTAGAAATTTGTGATTCAAATAAGGGATCGGTTTTCTTCGTTAGCCTATACACAGAGGATGCAGTGAGTATTTTTGCCTTAAACACTTTAACTGTTTTCATAACAAAACCACCTTTTTTATAGCATCATATTTAGGAGATGCGTAAGTTTTGTTCATGCTCACTTTTGAGTAGAGCATAATTCCAAGAGATCATTCGTCCAGTGAAGGGGTATTTTAGAATGGCCCAGAAAATAGCAGCGTTACACAAGGTGAAGTAGTAGGGGCGATAAAAAAATTTTCCTCCAATCAACTTTAAGTGTCGTTTATTAATAAAGTGGCCAAGGAGGAGGCCCAAGAGACCCAAGAGGGCCAATAGGTAGAAGAGGTGCTGAAGAAAAAAGATCACTACGATCGTGAGGGGTGGGTGTTCAACTTTAAAAAAGCACAGCACAGAGGTGGTGTAAGCAATGAGCAATAAAAGTGGAGAGCAGAGCCGTAAGAGTTTGTGCGTAGTAAGTTTGATCGCGGTGATTCTTCTTCCTGCGTGAGTGGGAAGCAACAAAAAAGGATGATCCATGAGGCATTGAATGTTTCCTGTGGCAATACGAACACGTTTGAAAAATTCTGCACTCTCCGTGGTACGATTTTTTTCATAGACGAAGGCCTTTTCGGCATAGGCCACACTATAACCTTGCTCTAAGATCTGGCAAGGAATGTAGAGATCATCATTAATGATACGTTTCTCTTTTGCAATGAAAAGATTTTTGCGAAAAGCATAGAGTGCCCCTTGCACAACAATAAGCGAACCAGACTCATGCTCCAATTTTTTCAAGCTGTTTTCATAGCAAAAGTAGTCGCTTTCTGCTTGGGTAATGCTGTTTTCCATTTTATGCAAAGGAATCTTGTAGTGAGAACTTGCGGCGCCAACTTTAGGATTTAAAAAACATTTTCCTATCTCTTCTAAGGCAAACTGATCTAAAATAGAGGAACAATCTGCGACTGCGACAATCTCATGTTGGGCCAGCGCAACTCCCTTGCAAATAGCACGATACTTGCCACCATTTTTTCCCATAGAGATAATTTTAAAAGCAGTTGGATAGTGTTGCGATAGTTGCTGTAATAGAGCAAGTGAGGAGTCGTTGGATCCATCGTCAATAAAAAGAATTTCAAATTGATGGTTAGTGTAATGAAGTGTTAGAGTATTGATCACTTTTTCAACGACCACACTCTCTTCATTATAGAGTGGGATAATCAAGGTCATGGAAGGCAATGGGGCCTTGACACTTTTTTGTGGTTGTTTGTGAAATCGCTTCAGGAGAGAGAGAAGAGGTGTGTAACCAATGTAGGTATATATTAATAAGAGGAGAGAGAGGAGGAGGAAAGAGTAAGAGTACATTTTATTTTCTCCTAATCCTTAAACCAAAGGAGTTCAATATAAAGGAAAAAATATTTTTTAGCTAATATTTTTTTTTGATTATCTTTGACAATCTCATGCTGAAAGATTAAATCTTCAACCCTACGATCGCTGGAGAAAAATTATGTATTCAGTGCAGATAGTTAGATGTTTGAACGATGCCTTTAGCTTGAAAGAAGTTTGGGATAAACTTATCTTAGAGCAACAATCACTCCTCTTCCCTTTTGTTGTCTATGAAGAGTATTGTAAGATTAACCACCTTGAAAATTCTTTAGTGATATTTGTTGTGTTTCAAGCAAGGGTAGATGTGGTGGCCATTTTTCCTTTCTATACTCAAAACAAGATGATTCATGCACTCTTTGGAGACCACTTTTATGAGTTTGATCTTTTGCTGGCCAAAACAATCAAGGACGATGACCATGCAACCATTTTCAAAATGCTGGCCCTCTCTCTACTTAAGGAGCGACAGATCGATTTTGTACAAGTGGTATTAAAAAATATCTCCAGCAGCTCTTATGCGCAAATTTTTTTCAACTACTGCCAAAAAGCGTTCCCACATCTACTGCATCATAATTATGCTGTGGATATTTACTGGATAGCGACTGGGAATTTTGAGTTCTATTGGGAAGGTGTCTCTAAAAATCTAAAGAAAAATATGCGTAAAGCTACTAGAGAATTGCAAAAGCATTACTCTATTGAGTATCGCAGTTATAAAGGTGGGGCGATTACGGAGGAGTTGCGGGAGCGCTTTTACCAAATTGAGAGTGATAATTGGAAGGGATCCGAAGGGTATTCGATTAAGACGCAATCAGCACTGGTGAGATTTTATAATAAGCTTATTCCAAATATGCAGGCCGCGGAGCTGTTTTTCTTGGTGATCAAAGCAAAAGGTAGTGATAGTGAGAGTGAAAGTGAAATGTCCATTGCAGCGCTTTTGGTTTTTCATCATCAGCACACCGTCTATTATTGGAAATCTGGGTATCGGCAACACTTTGCAAGTTACTCCCCTTCACACCTTTTATTAGGCCATGCGATATCTATGCATTTTCAAAATCCCACGATCGAAAAAATAAATTTGATTGCTTCAGGCCAATCTTATATAAAAAGTTGGAATGTCGAAGTTGCTTACTTGAATACAGTGGCAATATATTCAGGGAGTTTTATTGGCCACTTGCTCTATCTTAAAAAAAAATCAAAAAATATGATCAAATGGGTGCTATTAATGATTAAAGGAGAAAGAGGATGAAATTGCGGTTAAGATCAATTTTAGTGGTGACTTTCTTGTTGTTAATTAGTGTAGGTAAAAGTTATGCCGATAATAGTCGTTGGCAGTTTAATCTTAAGGCAAAACCTTTTGTTGGGGAGTTGCAACTAAAGAGTAGCACATCAAATGGAGGCGGCATTCGCATCGAGGTCGATGGTAGCGAGAGCATTCCAGGTCGAAAGGTGGAGCGAACTTTTTATGGGGCATCGATGTCTCCAACCGATCAGTTGCCATCAAAGCTCTTGATGCAAGAGATGCCACTGGCCTTTTTAAGAATTGGTAGCTCTGAGTTGTCTCGTTACGATTTTAAATCCACTTTAGTGCTACGACGATTTTTTTCTCCCATCGATGCTGAGTTGGCGAGGAGCAAATACTACGCCTCTATGGATATGGTAAGCATGGTGAAAATTATTCGCTCCTTAAATGCTACTCCTATGCTGCAGATGAATCTTTTAGGAGTAAAACCCAGCTATGGTGATAATAATAAACCGCAAATAATCAGTGTGGACTCTGCTGAAGAGGCCTATGACCAACTTTATTACCTTAATAAGGATCATAAGTTAGATGTGCGCTATTTTGTTATCGACAATGAGCCTACCATTTGGAATGGTACCCATTTTGATCTTATTAAGGAACCAGTCTCTGCGGATGAGTATATTACACGCTTTGTGCGATTAGTGTTACGAGTAAGAGCTGCCAGTGAAGAGATCCATGGCGATGCTCACTATGTGAAGATTATTGCGCCAGAGGAGTCTCAGAGTTGGGGGCGATTTCAAACTTGGTCCCCTAACGATTGTGCAGTTCAAATTAGTGGTGGGCCTATCGTTTGCCGCTATGGGGACGATCCCAGTATGCATTTTGAAAATTTTCTCGATTACTTTTTATATAAAGTAGGCAAGATCGAGAGTAATAGGGAGATCAATCCCAAAGGGTACCGCCTGCTTGATTACTTCTCTTATCATATCTATCCGCTTTTTAGAAAAAATTATAGCGATCCAGAGAGTTTTATACTCAATGCTAAGGGAGAACAAGATGTGACTCGTTACTTGAATTCTATACGTCTTTGGGACAGCGAGGTTGTGAATGATACCGATTATGTGTTTCCTCGTGGAGAGAGTATTAATTTATTCAATTTTGTAAACCAAAATCTTGCAAAATACTATCCCCATGCTAAAGCGGTCATTAGCGAATTTGGAATCGACTCTTCTGGAAAAACCATCGATTACCATCCACTCTTAAAACCTCTTTATATTGGAGAGCTTTTAGCATTATCGGCATTTCACAAGACAGAGTATTTTTTAATATCGTATTTGAACTCCAATATCTTTGACGTTAAGTCGTGGCCGCTCATTTCTGAAGGCAATAAAACCATCCCCTCTTATTATATCATGAGCTTGATGTCGAAATATTTTAATGGCAACTTTATCTCTAGTCGCGTGAGCGCTAGTAATGATTTGGTTGCTTATAGCGTAAAAAACAAGAAAGAGATTGTAACTATTATCATCAATAAAAACATGAATCAAGAGTTACCGTTTATCTACAAACTCAAAACGATAGGAGAGGTAGGGATGAAAATAGCTCCACTCACCTTTATAATGATGAGATCTCCTCTGGCCAATCCAGCAAAAGTGGTCATGCATCGTTTTGGGCAAAACGAGTTAGGCGTTGTTGATTTGTTTCATGTCAATTAAAAATGCACAAACAAAGGATCAAAAATGAAAACTATACTGCTATTAGCTTTAGGTGCGATTTTTGTTGTTGCGTTCAATGTAAATTATGCCAATGCCGCTGTGGTGACTAAGGCATTTAAGGGAGATCTGCTTGAGGGAAGCCGAAAAATTGTGCTTACCTTTGATGATGGCCCCGGAACTTATGATACCCTTTGTGAAAACTATGTGGTAGAGCGCTATCCAGATTATGAGGTATCGAAGTCGACGACAGAAAATCTTTTAAATGTTCTTGATCGCTATGGAAAAGAGCTCTCGAGCAAAGGAAAGATCGAAGCAACCTTTTTTATAAGAGGTGATCATTTTATGGCAAGAGAGGCCATTAGTAAATTAGTATTAGCACGCGGTCACACTCTTGGAAACCATAGCTACTCTCATAAAAATTCACTTGCCTATACAGAGGAGAAAGATTTTCTCGAGGAGTTTATTAGAACCCATGAACTGGTAAGGAAAAGGTTAAATTATCAAATGACGGTGCTTCGTCCTCCCTTTGGTGTGTGGAGTGATCGCTTGACCGAGTTGTTTGCTAATCATCCACAGTTAAATCTCTATCATCCGCCAATTATGTGGAATATTGACTCCTTTGATTTTCTGTATAAGCACGAATGCAATGTGGATGTGATTTTTAGCAATGCTATGGGAAGAACTTACCTGCAGCAAGGAGGGGTTGTGCTGTTTCACGATATTCACGCTGTCTCTGTGGCCGCACTTAATCAGTATTTAAGCTGGTTTGCGGAAGAGAATAGAAAGATAAGTCAATCGCGCTACAATCGTGGACCTAAGTGGGAGATCATTCCTCTTCATCAAGCATTAAAAGAGTATCAAAACTAAACAAGGAGAAAAATTATGTTTAAAAATATATCGCTGTTCTCATTATCATTATTAATGTTTCTTCCTACGTGGGTTGAAAGTGATGCAGAGGATACGCCTGTGAATAGTATTACAACTCCTAAGTGGTTTTATCGAGACGCTCCTCCTAAAAAAAGCGTTAGGACAAAGTATAGTGATTTTGTCTTTAATGGCAATGAGATCAATGTTTCTCTGGCATTTTCAAATCGTAGTGTGCCCTCTACTTTTTATGGTGCGGTGGTGGGGCTGAATGAAACATTTCCTAAAACAGAATTATTGCGACAGCTGCCGCTATCGCTTGTTAAGATAGGAGGAAGTGACTACTCTCGATTTAATTGGATTGATGGCATTTTAAATCCCACTATCCCTGCTACTGAGGAGACCATCGCAAATCCTCCACGTTACTTTGAAAAACATCTTAATGTAGTGGAGAAGGTGAAAATTGCACGCTCGATGGGAGCTGATGTTATTTTACAAGTGAACCTTTTGGGGTATAAACCGACTGTTAATCCTGGTGGAGGAGGGTATACCCTCTCTACTGTTGATACCGCCAAAGATGCTTATGCCTTAGTGAAATACTTAAATGGTGAAAAAAAGTTGAACATTAAGTATTTTGTCATGGATAATGAGCCGCTGATTTGGTCTGGAACCCATTGGGATCTCTATCCAAAACCCATCTCTGCCAATCTATTTCTGGAGCGTTTTATTAAAACCGTGGTGGCGATGAGGCAAGCACAAAAAGAGATTAGTGGAAACGCGTATGATATCAAAATCATCGGTCCAGAGGAGTCGCAAACTTGGAGTTGGTTTCAAACCTTTTCTGAGGAGGATTGTGTCTCCACTAACAGTGCTACAGGAGAGGTGAAGTGCTATTATAATAATAGTGACCAATTTGAAAATTTTCTGGAGTATTTCCTTTATATTCTTGGAAAGGTTGAACAAGGAGAGCTAGCGGAATTAAATCCACAAAAATTTCGTTTGATAGACTATTTTTCTATTCACGCCTATCCACTTTTTAGGAGTAGTTATCAAGATCCTGATAGTTTTATCACAACACCTCAAGGGGCGCAGGATATTGAAGGATACTTAAATGCCATTGCGCTCTGGAATAGTGATGAGGCGAATTTGTATGATCAAGTCTTCCCCAGAAGAAGTATTAACTTTTTTAATTGGTTAAATGGCAAAATTCAGCAACACTACCCTGGATTAAAGCTTGCAGTGACCGAATTTGGAATCGATTCCGGAGCGTTAATTGATTACCATCCCTTGCTGCGTCCGCTGTATAATGCTGAGTTTATGGCGATTGCGATTGCTAATAATGTAGATATTTTTAATATCTCCTATTTAAACGCCTCCTCCTTTAACCCCAACTCTTGGGCGCTTATCAGTGAAGGCCATAAGACTATTCCAACTTTTCATAGCATGAGCTTGATGGTGCGTTTTTATCAAGGAAAACTACTGCAGGTGAGTACCAAGTACAATAGTCGCGATGTAAATGCCAAAAAGCTTACGGCCTATGCTACCTACTCTAATGATGGATTTATAAATCTTTTGACGTTTAATCGTTCGAATGAGGCGGTATGTGCTGATTTGAATTTTGTGAAGGAGAATCAAAATAGAGAGATTTTGGGAAAATGCTTTCCCCCACTGACAATGACGATCTTGCGCATTCCAATTAAAAAAGAGGCGAAGAACATCGATTGTTACCAGTACGGGCAGCAGGAGCTGCAAGTACGATCTCTTTAGCAGGTGAAAAAGCAGAGGGAGTGACAATGCAAGAACGAAGACTCTTGTTTTTTGATAGTTGCCTTAGCTATCCGGTACTAACCGGACAGCGTATGCGCAATCATAAGATTTTAATCAACCTTGCTCGAAAATTTGATAAAACGCTCTATGTAACCTTCTTTTCTAAAGAGGAGATGAAGAGCATGGAAATCGATATCGAGGAGAGCGTGGCCTTTTTTAAAAAATTAGGAATCAATTGTAAAATTTTTCTTCGTTCTCAAAAATATCACCCTATGGATTTGCTTAAAGGACTTTTTACGAACAGGCCCTTTACTCTTTATAACTACTACTCAGCAGAGGTGGCCACATTTATTGCTAAGGCCATCCAAGAGTTTATGCCGACAGTGGTTCATAGTGGAGGTGTTCTCAATACCCAATACTTCATGGTTCACACCAGAGATTTTGTTTTAGGATGGGACTGGCATAACGTCGAATCGGAAGTGCTCTATCGTTATGCCAATTCCAATCATGGATTTACAAAAAAATTGTACGCTATTCTCACCGCACGCAAGGTGAGGCGCTTTGAGCGTAAAGCGATTCCTTTATTTGACTTGCACTTTGCAGTCTCTGCAGAGGATGCAGCGTTAGTCAAGGCAATCGCCCCGCAGAAAAGTGATCAGGAAAAGGTCAAGGTGTGTCCGAACGGTACCGATTTACAAGAGGAACAAGCAATTTTGCCGGCGCTTTTTGATCGGCCTAGAGTACTCTTTGTGGGAGAGCTTAGTTATCATGCCAATGCTCAAGGGATTGTCCATTTTATCGAGAAGATCTATCCTGGTATCAAAGCAAAATATCCTCTGGCCACCCTCACAATTGTTGGAAAAAATCCCTCTGCAGAGCTTAAAAAACTTGCCTCTTTCGAGCTTAGCATTTTGATCAAGGGATTTGTTCCCGATCTTTACTCTTGTTACCGAGAGTGCAACCTTGTGGTGGTTCCGTTGCTTGTTGGTGGTGGCAGTCGAATTAAAATTGTAGAGGCCATGGGACTTAAACGTCCAGTTTTAGCAACTACTTTAGGTGCTGAAGGTTTGCCAATAAAAAATGGGGTGCATTTTTTTGAATGCAATCAGGAAGAAGATTATATACGCGCACTCGATTTTATTTTCTGCAAAGCAAACTCTTTCCAATTAAATAAACTTTGTGCAGAGGCCTTCCAGTTGGTAAAGGCAGAGTTTCGTTGGGAGGCCATTTGTGATCATATCTATGATTACTATCTCAAAAAAATAGAGGAAAAAGCATGATGCTAGTAACAGTGACCAAGATCTCCTCCGTAGCAGAATTTGAAAACTACAAAGAGGAGTGGGACTCCTTTATTGAAGAGGAGCACCGTTTTTTAGGTGAGCAATTCCCCTACTACTATCTTTTGTTTACTCGCTACCTTCTCCTCTATTGTAATTACTATTTTACTTTCTTTCCTGATCGCAAGATGCACTTTTTAATGCTAAGAAAAGGGAAGTGTGTCGTGGCATTACTCCCTCTTCAAGTGTATGAAAAAAAATTGGGATTTGTGCGCGTGAAGCTGATGCGTTTTATAGGGGAGTATGGTTTTGGCATGCCTCTTGATCTTATGTGGACAAGGCGAGAGGGGTTAATGAGTGCACAGGAGATGGAAATTTTCTTAAGCGAGCATTTAGAACAAGAAAAGATTGCTATGTTGGTTTTAGCACCAATCCTTAAAGATTCACCCTATATGCTTTTCTTACAAGAAAAAAATCTTCTTGATCGTTGCCATTATCGCCATCAATACCGTTCTTTAAAACACTACTTTATCCCTAATCGACTTTACGAAAACTATGAGGCCCTCTCCTTAGCAGAATTTTCTCAAAGTGTTCGCCGTCGCTATCGCAAGGCCATGGATTATAAACGTGAAGGGGCGCATGTGCGCCTAGAAATTTTTAATCATGATAGAGAAAAAGATTATGAACGCCTCTTTGCCGATCTCTTAAAGCAGTCTCAAGATACCAACAAGGCCGAACTATCCTCTAATGGTGTTGATGCTGATACTGCTGAAGCAACGATGCTTTATCAAATGATCAAAGAGCTTTATCCCAGAGGGGAGGCCACACTCCTCTTTAATTACTACAACGAACAGTTGGCCGCGATCATGTTGGCGTTTCATCCTAAGACCCAGGGGCGATTATTTGCCTATTACGTCTCTGCTAACCGTGAAAGCTCTGGTGGCACTGGAACACTGCTGTTTTATAAACTATGCGAGTATGCCTATAACCAAGGATATGAGTACACCGATTTTATGACTGGATGGGATTATCTACAACGATTTACAAGCAAATTTCAAAAGAGTGAAGAGCTGGTCTTTATCCGAAAAAATATTTTAGGCACTTTGATCTATATTTTGCTAGAAGCAAAAAAATATTGGAAAAAAGGGGAGTACCGCTTAGAACAAAAATTTTAAACTAATTTTTTTTTCACGCTCATCCGCCCGAGCATTACACTCTTTTGGCTTTTTCTTTAAAAAGGATTCTGCCTCTCTTTCCCTATTGCTATCGTTTTTTTGATCTCTTTTTCAACAAATTCTAAAGCAAAGATCTCTCTTTATTGCTAAGATTGCTTATTGAAAAACCAACTGCTATGCACTAATTCAAAAATATACCAATAAACCAACAGGAGTAATTCTATTACATCAAGAGGGAGGGCCAAAGATTGGTGGGCCCAGGCCGAAAACGATCTTCTTTGGGCCAAAGACTCTCTATCTCATGGGCATTTTGCCCAAACGTGTTTTATTGCTCAGCAAGTGGCCGAGAAGGCCCTTAAGTCTCTTGCGTTACACCAAGGTTATGAAAAAGTAAAAAGTCACGCAATCTCCACTATTACAAAAGAGTTGAAGATCAATGGGGAGCTTGAGATCATGGGAAAAAAATTGGATTTATACTATATCTCTTCCCGCTCCCCCGATGCCTTCACTGAAGGAGCACCATTTGAGTTTTTTACAGAGGATCAAGCAAGGGAGGCCATCTCCTTTGCTGATAAATTTCTAGAAAAAATACGAGCACTCTTTAAACAAGAGAAAGA
The DNA here is from genome assembly GCA_015231955.1 of Oligoflexia bacterium. Lineage (GTDB taxonomy): Bacteria > Bdellovibrionota > Bacteriovoracia > Bacteriovoracales > Bacteriovoracaceae > JADGAN01. The sequence continues at coordinate 87,544 of JADGAN010000019.1, forward strand.
GCAAGAGTAAAAACAATGAGTTCCATTTTGATCAAAGATGAACGAAAACCGCTTGGAGGAATGACAAAAGAGCAACTTAAAAATGCTCTTATTGAAAATTTAAGAGGGCGAGTCGTTGCTGCCTACCTTTTTGGTAGTGTTGCAACTGAAACCTTTGACGTTGATAGCGATGTCGACATTATCTTGGTTTGTGAAACCAAGACCCCCCTTTGTTCAACGTGCTCACGCCTTTTTAGATCTTATAGATATCTATCCGGCCATGGATATTCTTGTCTACACAGAAGCGGAATTTAAAAAGATGACAGAGGATCCTACAATCGGTTTTTGGAAATCAGTCGTTGCCTCTCTCGAAAAAATAGTTTGAAATTTTGATTGATTTCCTCCACAGGGCCAGACCCCTTTTATAAAGCTAATGAATAAAACTGCTCAGCAACGCTAAGATTTGCACAAGCGAGTAAGTTAAATAAAGGCCCTTTATGTGATTTTTGTGATTTTTGTGCCAGCCGACTTTTGGGACTCATCATGTAAGCGCGCCAAGTCCCAGAAGTGGGGTGGCATTTTTTCCCCTTTTTCCCCTCTATAATTACATTCTTTGTTTTTTTTTGAATTTACTTTATTTGCGATCTGGTTTTGCTGTTTTTTTCCACTCGGCATACTTTGATTTATAAAACTCATGCAGATTGCCTATTGCCCATTTCATCAGATTTTTTTTGGTTTGAGATGGGCCTTCAAAAAGCTTATCGATATTAATAACATTAATGTTTTTTATGAAATCTTCAACTTGGATCATATAAATGAATCCGCTCGTGCTTTTATCTAATTGATTTCCTGCTAAGTAATTAGGAAATTGCGAATACATCACTTCATCTCCATTTCGTTCCATTGAAAATTTTCCGTTTTGAGTATAACGAATAAAATAAGTATCTGTTCTGAATTCATCTTTTATTTTGCAAATTCTTCTTTCGTATAAATCTTTTTGATTAATTCTTCCTTATCATTGCAAACTATATCATAAAAAGTAGTTGAGAAAATGCGGTACGAAAGTCTATATAATTGATCATGATCACTATTTTTTTGATCCAATTCGTTACCTTCTTCATCTTTTAGCAAATTGATTAATGTCAGGAGCAGTTCTTTAAAGATCCGAAGTGCATAACAAAGTATGAGGGAAATATTGTTTTTAATTATCATTGGGAGCAGATACGAAAAATTTTTTTTCAGTATGTTGCAGATAGATATTATTCCCCTTCTTTGCTATGATTTTCTTGAAGAGACTCTTAATAGTATTAACATTTGCATTTATTACCTCTTTATAGAGAAGGAGTTCTGGTGAGTAGGCGAAAAATTTTCTGGAGTTATCTTTTTTCTTTAACTTTAATCTTCGGAAGTATGGATTGTTTTGGAGGTCTTCATTCAATTTTAAAATGCTTTTCCAAAAATAACAGTAGTAGTCGTCTTGAATTAGAACCGAGCATTGATTGTCAAGGAAGCCAGGAGAGCGAAGATCCAGGAAAACTATTGAAAGAAATACTAGCTATCGACGAGAACTTAGGGAAAGATTGTCAATTGTCGATAACCATCTGCCCCCCAATCCCGATAGATCGTTATATAAATATGGTTGAAGAGGGCAAACTCCTTTATGAACTGTCCGATAATGCTGTAACATATGCCATTGCGGAAGAATACGGCCCCCAGCAGTGCTATAGATTTAAAAGCTGCCTTGATCATTATACATCCGCGGCCCTTTTCCCTAAAATTTTTCAGGCCGAGCTGATCAAAAATTATCAATTGGGTTGGAAGGATGGGAGGAAAATGCCTAGACAGAAACCGGGGGTTAGTAATATTGAAAATAATGTAGCGCAATTTCTTGACATTGCCGAGAGAGAGTTCCTTTCTTGTGAAAAACCTTCTGTTGCCATCAAGAATACTACACCTAGGCATAAGGCCAACATGAAAGAGAAAAAGGTGAAGAAAGAAGATGTCTTTAAAAAGGGTGTGAACATTGCCAAGAAACTTTTGCAAGATTCCGGATCATTGATTATTGGAGAAAGACATGGACAAGCTTCAGCTAAAAAATTAATTATTGAGATGTTACCCGAGATGAAGCAAAAGGGAAGCGTCCTTGCATTAGAGCACCTACTTTATATTCCTTATCAAGCTTTATTGGATCAATACGTTAATGCGGCTGCCGATGCTCCTATGCCAAAAATATTGGAAGCCTATTTGAAAAAATTGGATACTGATAACTTACTGGCAAGTAAAAATGGCAATTTTTATGATCTCGTCAAAGCGGCCAAGGAACATGGAGTGAGGATGGTGGCCATTGATACTGTATCTTCTTATACAGCTGGATATCTTTATTCAGATGGGGTTTATGATGATGAGAAGAGATTTATGGGGCTGAGTTATGCCGCTAAAGCAATATTGGAGAAGGAGACGGCACCAACACTAAATCCAAGTGTGGTCTTTTTAGTTGGTAGCGCTCATGTGTCAACAAGGAAGGGTGTTCCAGGAATGTCTGAGATCATGAATGGAACTCCTACGATGGTCATTGACGAGAAGGACGAGGGGATGAATAAGCAGGAGGAGCGTGAAGAGAAGAAGGAGAAGAAGAAGAAGGAGAAGAAGAAGAAGAAGGAGAAGACGATTGGAATTCATCTGAATGTTGTCGCTGAGGATGAATCTAAGGATCCTAGTGCCGATGTGCTCGTTAACTGTCCCAGGCCCAAATAGGATTTTTGTGCCAGCCGACTTTTGGAACTCATCATGTAAGCGCGCCAAGTCCCAGAAGTGGGGTGGCATTTTTTTCCACTCGGCATACTTTGATTTATAAAACTCATGCAGATTGCCTATTGCCCATTTCATCAAATCTTTTTTGCTTTGGGTTTGGCTTTCACAAAGTTTATCGATATCAATCGTATCTTGGTTTTTTATAAAATTTTCAACCGAAACCATGCAAACAAGCCCACTTTTATTTTTGTCAATAGGCTTATCTTTTTCAATAAAATCAGGAGAAGCCGAGTAGTAACTGGTATAATGGCCATCTCGGTCTATTGAAAATTTTTCATCTTTCATGTATCTAATAAGATAATCATCGTCACTGAAATCAGCTTGAAGTGACGATGAAAGCAATTTTTCTTTGGAATAAATTTTGTAACTGCTCACAGTGCGCCGAGAAGGTAGCAAATAAAAAATATATCCAGTAGAGTGAAAGACTCTACCCTCCAAAGAAACGGTCATTCAGGAGGAAGAACGGGTAATAAAATAAGAGGTAACAAATATTTTAAAGCTTACACGATTCAAGCAGGACAGGCCGGAACCCATAGCGGGTGAACGGGGACAAGCGCCGAAATAGTTACTTAAATTGTGGAGGGTGACCACCTCTGTGAGGGTGGAAACCTACAAGAGAGGATCGCTAATGACAAGATCTCACTCATCCACCGGAGCCGTCGGCCCACAGCATGTCCTGCAATGGAATTTGCTACAACTCGGGAGATCCTAACGTTTGCTATAAGGAATATAGCAACCCACGCTGTAAAGCAGGGCCATAAGGGTTAGGAAGTCAGATCTCCTCACTGTATCTTTGAAACGAGTAATGACCGTGGAGAGAAAGGGGAGACAAGCTAAAGGAGAAATGAATGGGAGAACAGAATCCAGACACAGCAATGGAGAAAGATGTGAAATCCAACGATCATATCTACTATTCTGATCACAAACTCATTTCCGTTGCACTCAGGGCAAAGGAAAGGCCCAAAGAGAAATTCTGCAATCTTCTACATCACTTAACATTGGAACGAGTGAAAACTGCAATCGTTAAAATAGCGGTTTCTAGTGGAAGAGGACCAGATGAGCTATCAAGAAATCTCACTCGACAACACCTCGATTGGCTTCTACCAAAAGAGTTGGATGACATTCATAAGAAGAAATACGAAGCCCCTTGTAGCAGGAGAGTCTATATCCCGAAAGCAAACGGAGACAAACGCCCGATTGCTGTAGGAAATATACTAGACAGAGGGATACAAAGAGCGACGGCAGAAATACTTAACAATGTTTATGAGCAAGATTTTCTAGATTGTTCATTTGGATTCAGACCCAAGAGAAACTGCCATCAGGCGCTCGCAACACTAAATCATGCAGTGATGATAGAAGGGAAGCATTATCTATTGGAAGTAGACATTAAGAATTTCTTCGGAGCCATCAACCATGAATGGATGATGGCGTTTCTGCGGCATAGGATTTCCGACGAAAGAATATTGAAATTGATTGAAAGCTGGTTAAAAGCAGGTGTGATGGAAAACGGAGTGGAAATGGCCAACGAAACAGGAACCGCGCAAGGGGGAGCAATTTCACCTCTATTGGCCAATGTATACCTTCACTACGTATTAGACGATTAAACCAAGACTAAAACAGGGAGCACGGTTGATACGCTACTGTGATGACTTCGTAATAGCGTTTAGGAACCTAACAGACTGGCAAGTCAAGCAGTCAAAGAAAAGCTGTGGAGAGTAATGCACGAACCACTAGGACTGCAAGCAGACCTCATTAATGCCATCCTAAGAGGACACTGCAACTATTATGGATTACCCGG